>JBDUDV010000032.1:0-33821 GCA_040002755.1 Acidobacteriota bacterium
AGTGGGCGATACGCTACAGAATCTCGGTGACGTCAATGGGGCCTTGGAGAGTTACCGCAAGGAATTACTGATCTTTGAAAAGCAGTCGGCTGCCGACCCCGCCAACGCGCAGTTCCGCAGCGATCTTTCGTCCGCGTATATGCAAATCGGAAATATACTGGCGACCCTCGGTCATACCGCTGACGCCCTGGACAATTACCGCAAGGCGCTTGTGATTCGTGAAGTCTTGGCGACCGCTGACTCGATAGATTTATGGAAGCGTTGGGACCTAATCCTAGCTTATGCTAAGACGAGTAGCACCCTGGCGAAGCTTGGTCAGAGCAGTGCAGCGTTAGAGCACTCGCGCAAAACTGAGACTCTACTACGGGACACCACCGATGATCCTACCAGCGTGTGGCTGCTTAACAATCGGGCAGATGCGTTTTCGGACTTGGGTGAGGCCTTCAGGTTAATTGCGTCCCGTGGAACGATGCCCATAAACCAACAGCGAGAACGTTGGGTTGACGCTCGCGACTCATACCAGCACAGCTTGGACATCTGGCAAGACATGCGAAGCAAAGGAAAACTCAGCAGCGCAGAGACAAGTAAGTTCGTCAAGGTAACGCGCGAAATCCTCGCCTGCAACCAGGCGTTAGCCAATTAAGAGGACCATCATGACAAAAGTTGGCGCGTGCGCACTGTATGTCCATCTTTTTACTGCGACCGAGAGATTTGACGAGTCCATTGCACAGGTCGCGAAATTGGGTCAACACACCCTAACTCGATCTCGCGAAAAGCCTAAGATAACAGCACAACTGCGCTCTTACCGAAACAAGGGATAACAGACTTTTAAGACTGCAAAACCTTTATTCATCGGTTCGATTCCGATCGCTGCCTCCAAATAATTCGTAAAGACTCAAATCACAAAAGACCTGAGCAAAAAAGAATAGCCCCTTAGCGTGAGCCCAGAAGTCCGAAACGCGATGAAAGCGAAGCAGCGGCCTCCGGGTAAGTGATTGCTCGGAGGCCGCCGGGTTGTGTTTGTGCAATGGAGTTTACGGCTGGCCGAACCGGCCTCTGTACTCACCAGAGACGAGGAAAGCTTTGACCATCTCGGCTTTGATGTAATCGCCGCCGAATGAGTTCAGTTTATTCAGCCAGGAATTATATCCGCTGAAGTCAGAGTCGGGCGCGCTGTCGGGGTTGCGACGTAAGTAGCCGAAATATTGCATCAGGACGAACGCTTGGTTGAACTCGCGGCGTGCGAACGCAACGCTTCGCGGGCTCCATGCTTATCTTTGGAGGTAGCTAATCAAAAACAAGGCGCCGAACAATACCGCCACGCCTGAAGCTATGATCACCAGATACAGCTTAAACTTCGGTGTCTGGACGAGAAATGATTCGTCCGGGCTGGCGGGGTTGTAGTGAACAGTAACTTCGTCCGGCCACGACGCGGCCTTTTTTTGCGCCCACTGTTCGGTGCTGTGAGACGGTAGCTGAGTGCGCTTTGGATTGATGTAGTTGTTGACGAATTCCTTCTCATCGACTTGATAGACATACCTGACCAACGGAGCAAAGCGAAAACCCCGGCGGCCAATGACGGCGTGAAAGGTACCGCGCTCGATCACTCGACCTTTCGCGGTGGGCCAGCGCTGCAGGAGCCTACGATGTCGCAAAGCCTGCAAACCCGCCCAGACCCCGCCACTCCCGATTACTAAAGCAAATATTCCGGAGAGCAATGTTTCCATACCGAGTTCGGTCTGTGCTTACGCCTTCAGCATCGGTTCGATCGCCGAAACAACTCCCATGAGCAGGCAAAGACTCGCGGAGATCGGGCGGAGAATTTGCAAGGGAATGTGTTTTCGTAAACTACGACCGAGCACGAGCGCGAGCGTTCCTTTGGTTACCAGCGCCAGCGTCGCTCCTATCCAAACCAGCAACGGCGTCCGGTAACGCGCGGTCAGGGTGGCCGCCATAATTTGTCCGACGTCGCCCCACTCTGAAAAAAGAATGGCCGCAAAGGCAATCAGCACCGCTCTGCTGAAATGCTTTTCCTGCTCGCCTGCGACTGGTTTATCATCGCTCTTTTTAAACCAAATGATGAGCGCGGCAACAAAGAAGGTGACCGTGCTCGTTATGGCGACGAGCGAAGTAGGAAGTTCAGCGATAATTCGTCCCAGGAGGATAGCGAGGAGCATCTTGGTCATGAAGGCTGCGGTGAAACCAATAAAAACGTAAACCGGACGGAAACGCATGGCGAGGGAGCCAATTGTATAGATACTCTTGTCGCCGATTAACTCGGACAAGAGGACGGTTCCGTAAGTGGCGAGGAGTATATAAAACATGGGTTCATTCAAGGCGAACTGTAGTAATGAAGTGTCAGCCTGTCAATCGGAATGATCAGAGCGGCTGTTCAGACAGATTCCGGCACGAAACGTTAATGCATAGTCTATACTTGGGTTGGTGACTAATAGTTCAAAACACAAAACGATGAATGATGAGTCAATCGTCGTGTCTCCGATCAACCGCGTCCGCGGGGAGTTGCGTTTGCCGGGCGACAAATCCATCTCACATCGCGCGGCGCTCTTGAGCGCTGTCGCCTGCGGTGAATCAGTATTGGAAAATTTTTCCTCGGCGCAGGACTGCGTGGCCACACTCGATTGCCTGGAGGCTCTCGGCGTTCGGATCGTGAAGAATGGTTCCACCGTTGCAATCACCGGCGCGGGAGCTTCGGGGCTGCAAAAGCCAGGACAAATCCTGAACGCCCAAAACTCCGGCACGACCATGCGTCTGCTCGCCGGCGTGCTCGCGGGCCAACCCTTTGCGACGACGATCACGGGTGACGAATCGCTGCGGCGTCGCCCGATGCGGCGCGTTGCGGAACCGCTGCGAATTATGGGCGCGCACGTCGAACTGGAAGCAAACGGCTGTGCTCCGCTACGCCTCGAAGGCCGCCGGCCCTTGAACCCTGTTAACTATCAACTGCCCATCGCAAGCGCGCAGATCAAGTCAGCAGTTTTATTGGCTGGCTTGGCAGCCACTGGAATCACGACAGTTTCGGAACCAGCACAAACGCGCGATCACACTGAGCGGTTGCTGCGCGAGTTCGGAGCGCCAGTTGAACGAACCGGCAATGCGTTGAGTATTCTGGGCGGCGTTGACCTACATTCATCCCATTTGCGCGTTCCCGGAGATATTTCGTCCGCCGCATTTTTCATCGCGGCCGCCGTTTCCCTTCCCGGTTCTGATCTTTTCATACGGGACGTCGGTCTCAATCCCACTCGCACCGCTTTCCTTTCAAGTCTTAAAGCGTTAGGGGCGGACATCCGTACGACTGACGAACGGGTTGAAGGCGGGGAGCCGGTGGGTTCGCTGCGCGTTCGCGGTGTTTTGTTGCAGGAGCCGCGAACACTCGAAGTCTCCGGCGCCGCGGTTCCAAACCTGATTGACGAACTACCCTTATTGGCTTTTCTGGTGGCGAGTCTGGGTTGCGAGATGAGCTTACGCGACGCGGGCGAGTTGCGCGTTAAGGAATCGGATCGTATTGCCGCCACCGCTGCGAACCTTATGCGCATGGGCGCGGCCGTTGAAGAATGCGCTGACGGCTGGCACATCAAGAGCACCGGAAGGTTGCACGGCGCCAACCTCAATGCGTTTGGCGATCATCGCATAGCAATGGGTTGCGCCGTAGCAGCGCTGGCGGCCACTAGTCAGTCTCGAATTGAAGTCGCGGAAGACTCTGTGGCAGTTTCGCTGCCGGAGTTCTGGAGTCTGCTGGAAAGCGTTGCGGAGTAATGACGCTTATGGCCCTGTTGCTTTTCCCGCTAACTGAGGCCAAAATCTAGTCGAAGTAATCAACTCCAAAGTATCTAATTATTAGAGGCCCTTCTAATGACAATTCTCCATGATGAACGTGCGACCGCGGCAGTGGGTGCAGCTAGAGGCGATCGCGATTATTCCGTTCCCCTGAGTAGCAACGAACACTTGTTGCGCTGGGTCGAGAAAATGGCGCAGCTCACGCAGCCCGCGGCAATCCACTGGGTAGACGGCTCAGCAGCAGAAGACGAGATGCTTAAAGCGCAAATGGTTGCCGGCGGCACCTTCATCAAACTCAACGAAGAACTGTGGCCGGGCTGCTACTACGCGCGCTCCGACGCCGGCGACGTTGCTCGTGTCGAAGACCGTACGTTCATCTGTTCGCTTTCAAAAGACGGCGCTGGACCAACGAACAACTGGGAAGAACCGTATCAAATGCGGCGAAAACTCAAAGAGCTTTTCCAGGGTTCAATGCGTGGACGCACGATGTATGTGCTGCCCTTCAGTATGGGCCCGGTCGGCTCGCCGATGTCGCAGATTGGCGTACAGTTAACTGACTCGCCCTACGTTGTAGTCAACATGCGCATCATGGCGCGCATCGGTTTGCCGATCTATGCGGAGATCGATAATGACGCGAAGCGCGTCGTGCCATGCATGCATTCGGTTGGCGCGCCGCTCGCTGCGGGACAAAAGGATGTGCCCTGGCCCTGCAACAAAGAAAAATACATCGTTCATTTTCCAGAGACGCGCGAGATCTGGTCTTATGGCTCCGGCTATGGCGGCAACGCGCTGCTCGGCAAGAAGTGTTTCGCTTTGCGTATTGCTTCCAACATTGCGCGCGACGAGGGTTGGATGGCCGAACATATGCTGATCGTCGGCGTCGAGAACCCGAAGGGTGAAAAGACATACGTCACCGCCGCTTTTCCGAGCGCTTGCGGCAAGACGAATTTCGCCATGCTCATTCCGCCGGCAGGATTTGAAGGTTGGAAGGTTTGGACGGTTGGCGACGATATCGCTTGGATCAAACCGGACGCGAACGGCCGGTTGCGGGCAATTAATCCCGAGGCAGGCTTCTTCGGAGTAGCACCGGGTACGTCGGAGAAGACAAACCCAAACGCGATGGCGACACTCGCGACAAACAGCATCTTCACCAATGTTGCGCTCACGCCGGAGGGCGGAGTCTGGTGGGAGGGGATGACTGACACACCGCCTGCCGAGTGTCTCGACTGGCAAGGCAACAAGTGGACGCCGCAGATCGCGAAAGAGACTGGCGCCAAAGCCGCACATCCGAACGCGCGCTTCACCGCTCCGGCGAGGCAGTGTCCAACAATTGATCCGGCCTGGGAAGATCCGAACGGCGTTCCCATCAGCGCGATCATCTTTGGCGGACGGCGTGCTACCACGATGCCGCTGGTCTATCAGGCGTTTAACTGGAGCGCAGGAGTCTACGCCGGCGCGACGATGGGATCAGAGATGACAGCCGCAGCGGCGGGAACCATCGGCAAGGTCCGCCGCGACCCGATGGCGATGTTGCCGTTCTGCGGTTACCACATGGGCGATTACTTTCGCCACTGGATCCGGATGCAGCGTTCACTCAGCGAAACGCCGCGTATCTTTCACGTGAACTGGTTTCGTAAAGACGACGAGGGCAACTTCATGTGGCCCGGCTTCGGCGAAAACATGCGCGTGCTGAAATGGATTGTGGATCGCTCGCATGGCGGCGCGGTGGCGAAGGAGACGCCGATCGGCTGGGTGCCTCACTACGAGGACATCGAGTGGAAGGGTCTCGACTTCCCGAAGGATAAGTTTGACGCGCTACAAGAATTTGATCGCGCGGCCTGGCGCAATGAGGTGCTCGGACACGAAGAACTGTTCCTCGATTTGCACGATCGCCTGCCACCGGAAGCAGTCTACGAGCGTGAACTCCTGATCTGTCGGCTCTGACCAAATTGATCGTACCTGCCGTTAGGGATCGGGTTTTTTACTTGCGGTCCATTGGCCCACACGGAAGATGACGCAGTTCGGCGAACATTGGCCCACATTGATCCCCATTGGGTTCGAATGCGGCAAACTGTGTCGCCCGATCAAGCTCGTGATCGAGCCAGGCGACGTAGTTCTGGGTCCAATGGGAGACATAGAATCGCAGCGGCAGGATAGTTCTGAGAAAGCGGACAACCGCTTCTTCATTGGTATGTCATTGGAACTGTTTCGACCCTATATTTGTGCATCAAGAAGGGGAACCAGTCAAACCGGTTCCCCTTCTTTGTGTTCAGTTGAATTGCTCTTGCTTACGCGCTGGCTACGCTCACGTGCTTCTCGATCATCTTCGAAATCGAATCCTTGCTCGTCGCGCCCACCACGCGTTCTACTTCTTTGCCGCCGCTAAAAAGAATCAAGGTTGGAATGCCCTTGATGCCGTAGCGTTGTGCGGTTGACGTGTTGTCGTCCACATTTACTTTTACGACTGCTGCGCTCTCACCAAATTGCTCGGCAATAGCGTCAATCGTTGGCGCCAGCATGCGACAGGGCGCACACCATTCCGCCCAGAAATCCACCAGCACCGGTTTGCCTGCCTGCAGCACGTCCTTCTCGAAAGTGCTGTCTGTCACACTCGAAACTTTGTCACTCATCTTGAATCTCCCTCTATCTGGTTCTTGGTAGGACAGACAAGAATGTCCGTCCTACTCAACTTATTGTCGTTGTCCCTCGATGAAGCTCTTCAGCACGCGTGCCCGCGACGGGTGCCGCAGTTTTCGCAGTGCCTTGGCTTCAATCTGTCGAATACGTTCGCGGGTGACATTGAAGTCCTGCCCAACTTCTTCGAGCGTCCGTTCGTGTCCTTCACGATCCAGCCCGAACCGCATGCGTATGACGCGCTCTTCGCGTGGGCTCAGCGTCTGCAACACGTCGCCCGTGATTTCGCGCAGGTTTGAAGTTATAACCCGCTCGGCTGGGCTCGTGCTCGACTTGTCTTCGATTAAGTCGCCGAGTTGCGAATCTCCGCTTTCGCCGATTGGCGTTTCCAAAGAGACTGGTTGCTGCACCAGCTTGCGTGCTTTGCTCACCTTCTCGACGGACATGCCCATCTTCTTGGCTATTTCTTCAGTGGTCGGTTCGCGTCCGAGCTCGCGAACCAGTTCACGCGAAGTGTTTCTCAGCTTATTGATCACTTCAATCATGTGGACCGGAATACGAATCGTTCGTGCCTGGTCCGCAATCGCGCGAGTGATTGCCTGGCGAATCCACCAGGTCGCATAAGTCGAGAACTTGTAACCGCGACGCCATTCAAACTTGTCCACACCTTTCATCAACCCAAGGTTGCCCTCTTGAATCAAGTCGAGGAATTGCAAGCCGCGGTTTTGATATTTCTTCGCAATTGAAACTACCAGACGCAAGTTCGCTTCGGTCAGCTCATGCTTTGCTTGCGCGGCCTGAGCTTCACCGGTCACGATCATCTGATGTGAACGTTTGATCTCGAGCGGTGAAACGTGATGCTCGGCCTCAATGTCCTTGAGCCGTCGCTTACTCGCTGCGATCAGTTTCTTTAGCTCCTTGACTTCGTCCGCTTTGATGCGTTTCTTGGTGAGCTTCGCGATATTAGCTTCAATCTCACGCTCAAGCGTACGGGTCTCGCGATGCATCGTAGCGATTGCGCCAATCAAACGTTGCCTGATCGCTTCCTTCAAGTGAAGCAAGCTGATCTCATGCACGATCTCGAGGCGGGTGCGCGCAACTTTGCGCCGCAGTCGAGTTAACTTCTTCGACCCCTTACCGCGTCTCAGCTTTTGTTCCGCATTTAGTTGGCCCAATTCTTTCAGACCACGCTTGTAGAGCTTGCGAATGTTGCCAATCCCTTCGATCGTCCACGCCAAATACTCTTCAGTCTTGTCTTCGTGCTCTTCCGTCTCCATCTGATCAGAAAAAACGACGACGTCGCGGATACCGATCGTTCCTGCTTCCAGCTCTTCTCCAATTTTCAACAATTCGGCGACCGCCATCGGCGAACGCGTAATTCCCTTTTGCGCGCGCTTCTGTCCCCACTCAATTCGCTTGGCGATGGAGACTTCCTGTTCGCGCTTGAGCAGCGGAACAACTCCCATCTCGCGCATATAAACCCGAACCGGATCCGAGGTCTTGTCCAATTCGCCCGCGGAGAGATCCAATTCCATCTCTTCCGGGCCGGCATCGTCGTCTTCAGCCTGCGCCGCCGAAGAAGAAGCGTCGCCGATCACCGGTTCGTCCGATTCATTCCCGGAAATGCCGGCAGTCGCCAGCTTTTCCAATACCTCGTCGATATCCTCGATCGATACTGCATCTTCCAGGAGTTCCTCATGAGCACCGGAAAAATTCGGCTTAACCGAATCCATTGGCTCAACCCCATCAGAATCTTTCTGAAGCCTACTCAATTTGAAGACCGTCCTTTCATGCGAGACTTGCTTAGATGTAAAGAGCCATCTCGCGCGGCAACTCTCTACTGAACTCTCACTTCTTGCAGGCACCGCATCAATAATACGAAGCCGCCGGAAAGCTAGTTTCCAGCTACCAACACTTGCTCTTTCCTCACCTGCTTACGCTTGGGCGCCGCAGTGCTTACGCACGGCTGCAAGCGCGAAACGACATCCTTGATCGTAATGTTTGCCAGCACTCTCTCAACCGCGGTGTCGACTTCGTCTAACACCTGGTTAAGCACTGGTCCAATATTTACACCCACCGGGCAATGACGATTTGGTGGATGACGATGCAACGAAAATACGCCCCGACTCTCAACCGCCTGATAGATGTCCAGCAACGTAATCTGCTCCGGCTCGCGCGCAAGCTTTGACCCACCCATAGCGCCTGACTGCGAAACGACGAGCTTCGACTCTGCCAGCTCACACAGCATTCGGCGAATCACAACCGCATTCGTGTTGACACTCTCTGCTACATGTTCTGATTTGAGCGGTTCGTCCTCCGCCCACGCCATCAGCGTGAGGACATGAACTGCTACTGCAAACCGGCTGCTGGTTGACATAAGTAAATAAAACTAGGAGAATCGTCTGTAACCAATATAGTTACAGTTGCCCCTTTTGTCAACAACGTTTTGACCATTGCCCGCTCGCAAGCTGCCTGAACACAACCTTGGGCGTTGGATTAGATGGCAACTACTAGTAACAGGTCAATTGGTTAGCTTTTTAAAGGTTTCAACGCTTGGATCAACCGCCTGAGCAGCTTTCCGAAGAGAATTGGTTTAGGTGGATTGAACTAATTTCGCACAATGCTTGAGAGGCGATGAAATTAGAAGCGCACGCTTCTTATACACTTGGGCGCCGACCACCTTTGGACTTCTGGCATCAGCGAAGGGTGCAACCATCGGTTAAACAAGCGACTTTGCTCAATATTTGCTGCTGACGGCGGGCCTCCCGCGAAATGGCACGATCATTGCTCCCAACCTGTTTGTTCCAACGATTGCAATTTGAGGTTTTATCAACAAAGGAGAAAGCCCATGCTGTGGACAATTCTTGTGATTTTGCTCGTGCTTTGGTTACTGGGTTTCATTGGTGGTGTCGGTGGTGGATTAATCCATCTACTGCTTGTCGTCGCCCTGATAGTGTTCATCATCAACTTGCTATCGGGTCGGAGAGCTGTGTAGGCACAGTTTTCACTCCCAATAGGTACTGAAACTTGTCGGTCGTATGTTCGGCTAGCTCGACTACGATGCTGATTAAACAGGATAGGAATCGGCCGCTCCGTTAGCGCGCCGATTTCTTGATGAGCCCTGACGGTAACGTCAGAGCATTGTCCACAGAGGGTAACGCTTCCTCAGAACTCTTGGGGAGCGTTGCCTTATGTGGATTCAAATCTAACGAGTATGGGGGATAAACATGCCAGCGAGAAAACCGACCCGAAAAAAGTTGGCGAAGAAGTCGTCGACAAAATCAACTTCACAAACCAGCGGGAAAAAGGGTGTTGCCAAGAAGTCCGCAAAGAAATCCAGTGGCAAAAAAGTAACCACTCGTAAAGCGAGTAAGAGGAGTTCTGGCAAGGGAATTCTGGCGAAAGCCAAAGACGCCTTGAAAACCGTTTTTGCCGGCGCCGCCGCAGGAGCCGCTGAAGGTGCAGTCTCGGGAGCCGCTGAAGCCGGAAGCAAAGTCACCGGAGTCGGAACTCCTACAAAAAAGGAAACGACTACAGACTCAAGCTCAACGAAGATGACAGAGAAGTAACACCTTCCAGTCCTTTTTGATTTGCGGCAACGCTGAGGCGGCCGGATTGCGGTCGCTGGACTTGTTCGACGTTACAAAACTTTCTGCTACCCCTCATTCAACTTCACTGCTAGAATCGAAACAAGACTAGCGAAGGAACAACACATGCCAGAACAAAGGGGCAAACAGGCGACCCCCGACGTCAAGTCGGAATGGACGCTTGCCTATCAGATCTATCTCAAAGCGCCAGGGGATCGTTACGACAAGAAGAAGGACCGGACTTCGCGCATCGACTCCGTCGCGCACGAGTTGGGCCTCACCCGCAAACAGGCCAAACGGCGAGTCAGAAATTACGAGGCGTGGCAGCGAAATATCAAAAAGGGTCTAGTTGAACCTTAAGCGAACTACTCAAGTCGCGGAAGCCTTGACTAGAGTTACGAATCATCGCTGAAAACCGTTCGCCGTCCGATTCATCCCTTGCAGACCAAACTTAAAGCTTGTGCCGGCCACATTGGGAATTCTGCCTGGCTCGAACTCTTCTCAACCATCGGTCGAAGTCGGCACCAGCACTTTCTGCCCGAGAACTGCGAAGAAGTGTCCCGGAGGTGTTTCGATCTCGAAATAAAAACCACCATTCTGGGGCTGTGACTTGTGCTTTACGTAATCGAAGGCGAGTTCATTGGGTCGGGGTCTCCTTGAATGGCGCAACTTTCACGAACTACGGAAATGCGGAATAATCTTTTTCGATCTTGTCGCAATCGACCAGTCACAGACGAATGCAAGGCACCATGCGATGCGCTGCTCCTTTCTTAAGTTTCTCGCTTCTGGTTACAATCCCACCTATCCCCGAATGTTCTCAGCCGTGGCAGTCAATGGAGAAAGTATGAATTCTATTCGTCGTAGTGGCCGTTTGGTGATAGCCGCTTTTCTACTCATCGGTTTGGTTCTTGCGCTTACGGCGTCTTCGGCCAAAAACTCCTCGACCAGCAACCCAAATTCAGTTTCAGGTTCAAACGACAAGGGCACACCAGCTGAAGCGGCGCAATTCATCGCCGACGCCGAAAAACGTTTGTTCGATTTAAACGTCAAGTATAGTCGCGCAGATTGGGTCAAGAGTACCTTCATCACGGACGATACTGAAGCACTTTCCGCTGACGCGAACGAAGCCGTCATTGCAGCGACGACTGAGCTCGCGATGCAATCGCGCCGCTTCGACGGCCTACAACTCCGACCCGACGTTGGGCGCAAAATGAAACTCTTGAAGTTGTCGCTCACCCTGCCGGCTCCGTCAGATTCGGCGGAACGCACAGAACTTACCAAGCTGGCAGCATCACTCGAGGGCGACTACGGTAAAGGCAAATACTGTCCAGACGGTGACAAGGGAAAGTGTCTCAGTCTTGGCGACATGGAAGAGATAATGGGTACCAGCCGCGACCCTGAAGAGTTAAAGAAGATCTGGCTTGGTTGGCACCAGGTTTCGCCGCCCTATCGAAAAGATTACCAGCGCTTCGTCGAGCTTAGTAACAAGGGAGCGCGGGAGATGGGTTTCAAAGACACCGGCGCCATGTGGCGCGCCAAGTACGACATGGAACCTGATGCCTTCGCCGCCGAGACGGAGCGGCTATGGCAGCAGGTAAAACCGCTTTACGATTCACTCTATACCTACACGCGTCGCAAGCTTTCCGAAAAATATGGCCGGGCAATCGTGCCGCCTAATGGACCGATTCCGGCTCATCTGCTGGGAAACATGTGGGCGCAGGAGTGGGGCAACATCTATCCCCTCATCAAACCAGCGGGTGACGGTGATCGTGGTTATGACCTGACGCAGATTCTTAAGGCGCGCAACACCGAGCCAAAACAATTAGTGCGCTACGGCGAATCGTTTTTTACGTCGCTTGGTTTCGATCCGCTGCCGTCAACTTTCTGGGACCGTTCACTGTTTACGAAGCCGGTGGATCACGATGTAGTCTGCCACGCGAGCGCCTGGGACGTAGACTTCGAAAAAGATGTGCGGCTGAAAATGTGTATCCAGGTAAACGAGGAGGACTTCACTACGGTCCATCATGAACTGGGGCACAACTACTATCAGATGGCCTATTCGGGCCAACCTTTCCTCTACCGCGACAGCGCCAACGACGGTTTCCATGAAGCCATCGGCGACACGATGGCGCTGTCAGTCACGCCGCCATATTTGAAACAAATTGGCTTGATCGACAAAGTGCCGGACCAGAGCGCGGATATTGGATTTCTGCTGCAACGCGCGCTCGACAAGGTTGCGTTCCTACCGTTTGGTTATCTCGTCGATCAATGGCGCTGGAAAGTTTTCTCCGGTGAAATCAAGCCCGAGGATTACAACAAAGCCTGGTGGGATCTGCGTGCAAAGTATCAGGGGGTAGCCCCGCCGGTGCCACGCAGTGAACAGGATTTTGACGCCGGAGCCAAGTATCACGTGCCGGCAAACACGCCCTACGCGCGTTACTTCCTGGCGGCAATTCTACAGTTTCAATTTCACCGTGCGTTGTGCCGCGAAGCTGGATTTAAGGGCCCGCTGTATCAATGCTCAATCTACGGCAACAAGCAGGCGGGCGCGAAACTGAAACAGATGTTGACTATGGGACTCAGCAAGCCCTGGCCGGAAGCGTTGAAGACAATGACCGGCGAAGACAAGATGGACGCAACCGCCATCATTGACTACTTCGCGCCGCTCAAGACGTGGCTCGACGAACAAAACAAGAAATAATGCGCAGACCCGCGATGGTTTTAGCGGTTATTTTGCTGTTAGCTTCCGCCGGCGCAGACCCAACGGAAACCGTGGCTGCGCGGTTCGTGGGACGGCAGCGGTTACCAAACCGATGACCAGAGCAGATTTGGTTCGGCTGGTTGTTAAATTGCATCGACCAGGGTGTCGTGCGTTTTTGATAGAGTCCATCCCTTAACTGTGGCGGTCATTGGAAGCTGTTGAGCAGCAGCACAAACGCGAGGTTCAGGGAGTTGCTGATCACGGGCAGGACAAATGCTCTAACAAAGGGCTGGTCTTCGCCTTTCTCTTCACGCCGGCGTACCTGCGGAGTTGGTGACGATCGAGAGAAGAGGCGCGCAACTCATTTTCTTGTACGCCAACCGGGGCAGTAGTGAAATCTCTGCCGCAGCAGTGCGTAAAATGCGGTAGCGAACGCGCATCAGCAAATACTCACGCTGCGTTGGCCGGAGCGTTTTCGAGCACGCCACTACTGAAACCTGGAAATTTATTACCCTGGATTACCAAACTATGATTCCGCGGCAGAGCACAGCGACCAGCGGTTCGTCCAGCACGCGCGCTGTTATGTACTGGCTGAACTGCCCAATCTTGTGCGCATGAACACCCGCCGGCAGACTCCCCTGCTCATTTAACGATCTTTCCGTCTGCTTACTTGGCAGGCGTGCTCACATTGACGTCGACCTTCTTTGACCCTCCCATGAACCTACCGCCAAAAACCACCAGGGCAGCCACGATTATAATCACAAAGATCACCAGTACCGCGACCACGCCTGCACTTCCACCCCCGTTACCGTCTCCCATAAATTTTCCTCCTCTGAAAGTATTTCTAGTCCGGCTTGAGCGGTGTACAGACCGCCAAGTTTGCATGCCTTGTTCCTGGCCTTGTTCCTGCTGTTCGTTGCCCTAGCAAACTAATGAATTACTACTTCGATGATTTCTTGCAACTACTTTGCAAATGCCGCGCCCGAGCCGGCCGCTTGAGAATTCCGGAGAAGGCCCAGCCAGTTCTGTTTTGAGTTTTATTGCATAACTTGATGTGGCACTACGCTTGCCGATGATGCCTAACGCAAGACGCAAAGACCTGAAGGTGATCTGTAACTAAACAAGTACTTCTCCGAGATGTACAGGAATCCTACACAGCCGCAAGGGATGGAACGAGGAGGGTGTGATGCCAAAAAAAAGTGGTACCGGCAAACGAGAGTTGATCGACACAGGCAAAGACAAACGCTATGTGCGTCGAGATGACAAGGGCCAATTCCAAGAATCCGACGACCAGGGCCGCTCCCTGGCCCAGGACATAAAACGAAAAGCCAAAACTACCGTGAAGTCCGGCCAGGGAGATCGCGGTGATCAAAAGCGGAAATAGTTTTCATTTCGGGTTGCATTCTCAGTTCAACCTATTCCTCTCATGACCAAATTCGAGCAACTGCAACGCGACGGAATAAATCGCGCCGGAACGCCGAAAAGCGGATTCAGGTACCTGCGAGCCGGCGGAAAAGTTAACGCCCAGGACCTGAAGCGGATCGCGGAATTGAAAATACCTCCAGCGTGGACTGACGTTTGGATCAATTCCGTACCCGGCGGCGCGGTGCAGGCAATCGGCAGAGATGCCGCCGGACGTCTGCAATACCTCTATCACGCCAACCATGTTCGCCGGCAGGAAGTCAAAAAGTTTAAGCGAGTAATCAAGTTTGCAGAGGCACTGCCGAAAATGCGTGTGACCATAGCAGCGCAAATAAGGGACGCCGGTTTGGGAAAAGAAGCGGTAATGGCTTCGATCTTGAGAATTCTGTCCACCTGTTTCATGCGGCCGGGTAGTCAGGTTTACGCGAGTGAAAACGGAAGCTTTGGCGTCGCCACGTTACGGCCCAGGCACGTTACCGTGAAGGGCGATGTAGTTGAATTTGATTTCCCCGGAAAATCGGGCGTACGCCAGACGCGTCAACTGAAAGACCGCCAGGTCGCCAAGGTGGTTCGTGATCTCTTGAAATATCCTTCACGCGAAGTGTTCAAGTATCGGAATGGTGACGATATGTTCGTGAACGTCACGCGCCAACACATCAACAATTACATTCGAGAAGTAATGGGCGAGAAGTTCAGCGCCAAAGATTTTCGCACTTGGGCGGGCACTTTGGTTTGTGCTTGCGCTCTAGCGCGCCAGGGCACCGACGTGGCGGAAAAGAAGGCCGTGCGAAAGCGGAAAGTAGTCGAGGCGATCAGGGAAACAGCGGAAGTCCTGGGAAACACTCCGGCCGTCTGCCGCAGTTCCTATATCTGCCCGGAGATCATCCAGAGCTTCGAAAGTGGCAAGACCATCAATCAAAGTTTCAACACTCTAAATGAACTAATCAGATACCGGGGAAGAAAACTCCACGCCGCGGAAAAGTCGTTGCTCAATTTCATGAAACGAAGAAGCTTTGGATGATCGGCCGAGACGACGAACGGTATCCCTTTTGTATAGACCAGAAGGAAGGACAACTGTCCGGTTAGGGTGCGGACTGCAAAAGATATCCTATGGCCCGCAGCCGCTTTTAGCCCAGGTTCTACAATTGGAGGAAAAGTATGGAAGGACCACTGCGCAGTATTTTTGCCGGCGTGGCAGCTTGGAAATTCGGTGGCGGCTGCGTTTCGACGATTCTAATTTTTATTATTGTCTTTTGGCTGCTTGGCTACGTGCACTGCTGAAAACGGTAACGCAGCTTTATGGGCATTACAGAAGCGAGGCCGCTTCGGCATCCATTAGCCATTCCAGCGCTCCCGCGATGGGCGCAATTGCCTGAATTGGTGAGTGCTTCGATCCGGGTTGGGGGTGCAACACTTCTTTGAGACGTTGCGCCTTTTTCCTGCCCGCAACCAAAACCATCACGTTCCGCGCATGATTGAAGACTGGTATGGTAAGCGTAATGCGATCCTGACCTGATTGCTCGTTCTTAGTCGAAACAACCCAGCGAGACTTTTCCTGCAGCGACTCAGAATCGGGAAACAATGAGGCTGTGTGTCCATCCTCACCCATTCCTAGTTGGACCAAATCAAATTGCGGCCACTGCATTCCGCCAAAGAACGCCCGTAATTGTGTTTCATAGGCACGTGCGTTCTGGTGAGAATCCCCTTCTCCGATTATGCGATGAACGTTGTTTGCCGGAATGGGAACTCTAGAAATCAGCGTCTCATAGGCCATTCGGTAGTTGCTGTCAGGATGGTCCGCCGGGACGCAGCGTTCGTCGCCGAAAAACAAATCGACCTTGGCCCAGTCAACCCGGTTCTTGAACCGGTCCATTGCCAGCAATTCATAGACCCGGCGCGGAGTGTTACCGCCGGCGAGCGCTACGCAAAACCGATCGAGCTCTAAGTGAAGCTTGGAGGCGCATATAACGAACCTTTCCGCCGCAGCCAGCGCCAGCTGTTCGGAAGTATCGAACACAGAAATGTTGTCGGAGCTATGGAGCAATTCTGGCGACTCCGCCTCCTGTGCTGGGAGCTTAAAACTTTGAGCTTTGTACTTTGTACTTTGTCTTCTCTGTACGCGGCTTTGCGGTTTGGTGCTTGGCGCTGTTCACTGCTTACTGCTTTTCCAGCAGCTCTTCCCATTCTGTGTGAATGAAACCGAGCTCCGGTTTGTCCACCCGTTCGTACGTATGCGAACCGAAGAAGTCGCGTTGTGCTTGCGTCAAGTTGAGCGGCACGTTGGCCATGCGATACATGTCGAAGTATCCGAGGCTCGCCGACATCGCGAGCGCCGCAAAGCCCTGCTGCATGGCGGTGCTCACCACGTTTCGCCATCCTTGTTGTGCCTGGTCAATTTTGGAATTGAACTCCGCATCGAGCAAGAGGTTTTCGAGGTCTGGCTTCCGCAGGTACGCCTCTTTAATCTTGCCGAGAAACTTCGCACGAATGATGCAGCCACCTTGCCAGATGCGCGCCACCTCGCTGAGATTGATGTTCCACTTAAACTCATCCGAGCCTGCCTTGATAAGATTCATCCCCTGTGCATACGAACAAATCTTCGAAGCGTAAAGCGCATCGTGAAGATAGCCCTTCAGATCCTGGCTGAGCGGCGCAAACTTTCCCGTCGTACGCGCGTTAATCCGCTTGCTCGCCTCAACCCGCGCGTCTTTCTGAGAAGATAAAACTCGCGCAACGATCGCCGCATCGATCGTTGGTATTGGCACTGCCAGATCCAAAGCGATCTGACTTGTCCACTTGCCCGTTCCCTTCTGCCCAGCTTTGTCCAGAACTAGATCGACCAGTGGCTTGCCGGTTTCCGGATCCTTAACTCGCAAAATCTTGGCGGTGATTTCAATCAGGTAGGACTCAAGGTCGCCGCGGTTCCACTCTTCAAAGATGTCGGCCATCGCACCTGCGCTTAGACCGAACCCGTCGCGCAATAGTCCGTAAACCTCGGCAATCAACTGCATGTCGCCATACTCGATGCCGTTGTGGACCATCTTGACGAAATGACCAGAACCGCCCGGACCGATGTAAGTAACGCACGGTCCATCGGGAACTTTCGCCGCGATCGCTTCCCATATCGGACGAATTTGTTCGTAGGCCTGACGGTCGCCACCTGGCATCAGGCTGGGCCCCCACAGTGCACCCTTCTCACCGCCGGAAGTCCCCGAGCCGATCATGAACAGACCGTCCTTTTTCAATTCTGCTTCGCGACGCTCCGTGTCTTTGAAGTTGGAGTTGCCGCCATCGATGATGATGTCGCCCTGATCGAGGAAGGGTTTGATCAAGTTGATAGTCCAGTCGACCGGATCGCCGGCTTTTACGAGAAGAATAATCTTGCGCGGGCGTTCAAGCGACCGAACAAACTCTTCCGGAGTATGCCCGCCAAAAATTTGCTTACCGCTTTCCCTCGCGATGAAAGCGTCTAACACCGCTGCTTCTCGATCGTATACCGCGATGGGAAAACCGTTGCGCTCGATGTTCAGCGACAGGTTCTGGCCCATCACGCCCAAGCCCATCAATCCAATTTTTGCTGTGGTCATATCAATTCCTGTAGCTTCTCTAATCCAGCCAGCACGTCATCACCGAGATCAACGCGAATGGCGCGACGACCGTGTTTCAGAAGCGACTGAAAATCTCCGAGTGCCTGCGCGTCCTTGAGAACGCTAAAAGTGTACTGCGCGTCAGGAACCGGGAAGTCAACTTTGTCCGGCGCCGTGATCTGAATGAACACTCCCGAGTCTGGTCCACCTTTGTGCAGTTGTCCGGTTGAATGCAAAAATCGCGGACCATAGCCTGTCGTCGTCGCACAATGGGTCGCATTGCGAATACTTGTACGAATTGTCTGCAGCGCCGCCTCTGTCTCGGGTGTTTCTTGAATGTAGGCAAGGAGCGCCACGTAATCGCCTGGCTTGACCTTGGCGAGATGTGTTCCCAGAGCGTCCGCAACAGAAATCTTGGACTCGTTCGCCTCACCGCCGGCGTAAACAGTCAACTGGTCATCGCTAGCCAGCGCAGCCTGCTCCGGTAGTTTCCCTTCGCTGTCATACTTTTCGAGCAGCGCCTTCGTCGCGTCCTTCGACTCCTGCACGTTCGGCTGATCGAATGGATTGATTCCTAACCGCCAACCCGCAAACGCCGTCGCCATCTCCCAAAGGAAAAACTCAGCGCCAAGATCATAGACATCGGTTAACGTTTGATAGACGACCGGATGGCCCGCTGCCTCGAGTGCTTTTAGTCTGGAACTTGTTTCGTCGTCGTGTGGGCCAACGCTGATCGATACAAAGAGACGGTCTTTACCATAGGCGGAAATCTCCCCGCGCGTTTCCTGAACGACCGGGACGATTCCTTTGCCTTCCTTACCCGTACTCTCTGCGATCAGCTGTTCGATCCACAAGCCGAGCGCGGCGAGTTTTTGATCCGTGACTATGGTTAATTTATCGCGACCAGCCAGCGCGCATTCAGCCATCACCGCGCCGAGAACAGCTGCAGGGTTCTTGTCGACTTCGACCTGCGCGCCGCAAGCTTCCGCCATTGACTGCGTCTGCCGCAGCAGCCGCGCCGTGTCCAGGCCCATCAGCGACGCGGGCACCATGCCGAAATAGGAAAGCGCGGAATATCGGCCACCGATATCCGGCTGGTTAAGAAAGATTCGCATGAAGCCTTCGACCGCAGCCACATCCCCCATCTGCGAACCCGGATCCGTGATCGTCACAAACGCGTGACCGGGAACGTCGCTGACGCGCGCGACTTCGTTGAACCAGTAACGATGAAAAGCATTCGGCTCCGTGGTAGTTCCTGACTTCGACGCAATCACAAACAGAGACTTTTCGAGATCAATCTGCTCATCGAAGCTATTGATGGTGTCGGGAGCAGTCGAGTCGAGCACGAGCAACTCAGGAAAACCCGGTTGCCGGCCAAAGGTTTGACGCAAAACTTCCGGGCACAACGACGAGCCGCCCATGCCGCAAACCATTACATGCTGGAAGCCTGCTGCGCTGATGCCTTCTGCAAACGTCTTCAGTTCATCGGCGACAGCGAGCATTTCACTTGCTACTGTTAACCAACCAAGCGAGTTTGCGATAATCTTCTGATGCGCCGGTTCGTTCTTCCAGAGTGAGGCGTCTTTATTCCAGATGCGCTCAATGACTTTGGCGCGCGCCGCTTCCGCGATTGCAGCGTTGACGGCGCCGGCGTACGCACCAAGCGACACACTTAGTGGCCCATTCCGATCAGTCTCTCGCTTGGCTTCACTTCCGGCATCATTCATAATCAGACCTCAAGAAAGATTGGATACTCGCAACAATTTTTGGGAACGGAAACAGTTTAGCACGACTCTTTTACCGCGAGCGTGGGCGTCCCGCCTGCCGTGATGTATAACAGATTAACTCCTGGCCAGCTCTTGCACGCGCTGACGCACTGTTTGCGGGCGGGACGCCCGCTGTCCCAGTAAAATGTTGACTCTTAGCCCCTCTTAGCTTGTCGCTGAGCCACATTGGCTTCATCATATAAGCGAGCAATTACCGAAGCTGGAGAACAATGAGTATGTCTAATTCACCGAAGCGCGCGCTCGTGGTTGTAGACGTCCAGAACGATTTCTGCCCCGGCGGCGCGCTGGCCGTTGCCGAAGGCGACCAGGTGGTAGCGCCGCTGAACAAACTGATCGAGGAGTTCCTCGAACGAGGCGAGCCGGTCTTCAAGAGTCGCGACTGGCACACGCCAACGACTAAACACTTCCAAGCTTACGGTGGAACCTGGCCGGTGCATTGTGTGCAGGACACGAAGGGCGCTGAGTTTCACCCTGATCTCATTGCCGACAAGCACATTCGCGTCGTCTCGAAAGGTTTAGGCGACACTGATTGCTATTCGGCGTTTGACGAAACTGATTTGGCGTTACAACTGCACCGGCTTGGCGTGGAAGAAGTTTGGGTTGGTGGACTGGCGACGGACTACTGCGTGAAGGCGACCGTGCTCGACGCGTTGCACGAAGGCTTTCGCGTAAAGGCTTTGGAGAATGCGATGCGCGCGGTGGAAGTGAAGCAGGGCGATGGCGAACGCGCGATTGCCGAGATGAGATCGGCGGGCGCTGAAGTAGTTTTGAGTTCTAAGTTTAAGTTTTGAGTTGAAATCAATTTGAGTGGAGCGAAGCGGTGGCAAGTTTGGTTCAGCAGAACTCTTTTGCTTTCGCTCTCCGAATCACCAAGCTCTACTCCAAACTTCAGGAGCAACGAGAGTATGTGTTGTCTCGCCAATTGCTTCGTAGTGGGACCAGCATAGGCGCTAACGTAACAGAGGCAACCGCAGGCCAAAGTCGCAGAGTTTTCTGGCCAAGATGTCGATAGCCTCCAAGGAAGCGCGGGAGACGAAATACTGGCTGCAGTTACTCAAAGAGTCTAAGCTCGTACCGATTGATGTGTCGGAAGAACTGTCTGACGTGGAAGACTGATACGCATGCTGACTTCAATCGTAAAAACCACGGCTCAAAACCCCAAATAGGAGTTTTAAGTTTTGAGTTTTAAGTTCGAGTACCCAGGAGTGGCAAAGTTTCGAATTCGTCGTCTTAAAACTCAAAATTCAGAACTCGAAGAAGAAATGGCTTCACTAAACATCGATCGCTACCACGCCGCAATGGGCGACGCTTCTTACAAAGACGTGACGCGCCTCCACGATCGTCCGCTCAGTGACGCGGTGGCAACGTTTTACGTGACGCAGCGTAAGTTGCCGTTTGCGCCATGCCTGGGCCACCAGCGCCTCATTAAGCTTCTCGTTGATAGTCAAATCGATCGCCCGCGTCTCAGGTTTCTCGAACAGGATCGCGGCGACTTGCAACGCTTCGCCAAGGCGATCGAAGACATTCAGTTCGTCGGCGCAATCCGCGCGGTGCGCACCGGAACCATTGTATTTGCGCAACAACCCTTCGCCGACATCACCGGAGCGTTTGGACTGACCCAGGCGCAGGAGATCAAGTTTGAGCACGCGTTCGATCTACCGATGACGACGGCGGCGACGGCGATGCAGTTTCGCATGGCAGCAGGTGAAGAGCGTTGGTTGTCTGACTTCTCTTTGCGGCGCAATGGCGACATCGAGCGCGCGGTCGATATCGCGGTCTACGCGTTCATTGGCGGCTTCAACGACACCTCGAACATGGAAGCCGCGCATCGTCTCGATATCCCCGCGGTGGGCACGGAAGCGCATTACTGGCAGCAGTCGTACATTGAGTACATGTTTGAGCCGGAGATTGAGCCGCGCACGGGCAAGCCGAAACATTTCGAGCAGGTCGCATTTGAGCGCTGGCTCGACGCGAACCCAAACGGCACGACGCTGCTGCTCGACACGATTGACGTTTACATGGGCGCGGTCCATGCGGCGATGGCTGCAACTTCCACCGAGGCGCGGCGGCGGGCCTTTAAAGGTTTTCGTGTTGATTCGGGCGATCTGGCAGAGCTTGGCGAGTGGTGCCTGCGCTTCTTCGAATCAAATGGAATTTACGAACTCAGGCCGAACCTTACGGGCGACCTGGACGTCGAGAAAGTGCGACGCATCGTCCGTGACTTCCCGCGCGCGAACGGCTTTGGCATCGGCACGAAGCTCTCGAGCGAAGTGAAATCGGTGGCCGGGGTGATCTTCAAGCAATGCATGATCGAAGGCCGGCCAACTCTGAAGGCGTCTAACTCGGAGGAGAAGACAACGCTGCCTGGGCGGCTGCAACTCTTCCGCGGCGTTGATGCGAGCGGCAAGTACGTCGGCGATGTCACCGGGCTCGACGATGAAGAGGTGCAGATTCCCGGTGCCGCACGTGTCGAACATTTGCTGGTTCCCTTCTGGGAAAACGGCCAGCACGCCTCGATTCCCTCAATCGAAAAACAGAAATCTTTCGTCACCGAACAGCGTCGCCGCTTTGCTGATATTAGTAATTACCCTTGTTCGTTGAGCGACAAGCTACGCAAACTCCGCGACGATCTCACCGCGCAGATGCGCGCCGACAATTCCGGCTGGCAGGAAGTGGTGAAGATGCCGGAAGAAGTTCCGGACAGAGTGCCGGAGGCGAAGTAGGACGGAGGGATAATTTATGAAGTGTGGAGTTTTTCGACAGAGGTAAACGTCGACCTGCGGACAATCAATGATTCTCGCCACGCTTCACCGGCTCTTCCATCAAGCCACAATTTGGTCCTGGGGTTCCGCTTCGCTTCACCCCAGGCTTTACTCTGTCGCCTGCTCCGCAGGCTCATGCTCGTTAGACCCTTGCGAGGAGGATTCAAATGTTCGCAGTTGCTCTCGTGACTCTGCTGCTATTCGCCGGAGCGCCGGCGTCCACTGCCGCCGACGGATACGGCAAAGTTAGCTTCGCAAACTCTGGCGCCGCGCCAGCGCAGGCTGACTTTCTTCAGGCCATGGCGCTGCTCCACGACTTCGAGTATGACGCCGCCGCGGCCGCTTTCCGTCGCGCCGAGGCCGCTGACCCAGGCTTCGCGATGGCTTACTGGGGCGAGGCGATGACCTTCAACCATCCGATCTGGTTTCAGCAGGATCTCGCAGCCGCACGCGCGGCCCTGAACAGGCTGGCGCCGACCGCCGCGGCGCGTCGCGCCAAGGCAAAGACCGATCGCGAAAAGGGATACCTCGATACTGTCGAAGTCCTCTATGGCGAAGGCAGCAAGACCGAGCGCGACTTCCTTTACGAAAGCGCGATGGCGAAGCTTCACGAGCGCTATCCGGATGATGTCGACGCAGCCGCGTTCTACGGTCTCTCGATTCTCGGCACTGCGCACGCGGGACGCGACATCGCAACCTACATGCGCGCGGCGCGTGTGCTGGAGGAAGCATGGATCGATCATCGCGAACATCCGGGTCTCGTCCATTACTTGATCCACAGCTACGACGATCCGGCGCACGCGCCGCTGGGTCTGCGCGCAGCGCGGATCTACTCGCGGATCGCGCCCGACGCGGGACACGCCCAGCACATGACCTCGCACATCTTCCTGGCAATTGGCATGTGGCCGGAGACCGTTCAAGCCAACATCGTTGCGATGGCCGACGTGGACCGGATGCTTGCGGCGGATGGAAAGAAACCCCAGCACTGTGGCCACTACGCGAGCTGGCTTGGCTATGCCTACCTCCAGCTCGGAAAGTTGGCCGAGGCAGAGACCGCAGTGGCTGCGTGCCGCGCTACGATCGAATCGAGGGTCCCAATGGACCATCCCGGCATGGTGCTGAAGGCTGACGACTTGAGCGGCGCCTACGCCAACATGCGTCTCCGGTACCTGGTGGATACCGCTGATTGGACGGGTGAGGTTGCGGGCTGGCCCCTGCCGAAGATGACGAGCCCTGGTGGCCGGCTCGATTTCGCGTTCACGCGCGCATTGAGCGCGATCGCGCAGGGCCACGTCGCCGAAGCGCACCAGGCGTTAGGCGAACTGGAAGCCATCAGCCGCGAAGTCGTCGCCATCGAAACAAAGCGCGCGGATCCCGATCCGAGTTATCGCGTGCGTCCGGAGATTTTCGTGGTCGAGACCCGGGCTTTGCTCGGTGAGCACGAGGGCGACCTCGCCGGCGCCGAGAAGCTTTTGCGTCAGGCAGTTGGCCTCGAGGAAACGCTCCCGATCGCCTTCGGCCCGCCCATGATCGACAAGCCGACGCATGAACTCCTGGGCGAATTTCTACTCCGTCGCGGCCGGAAAGACGAGGCGCGCAGCGAATTCGAGAAGGCCCTCGCGCGCACACCGGGCCGCCGCTCGGCGCAGCAGGGATTCGCAGCCGCGGTTGCCGGCGGAACCCGCTAGTTCAAGGATTGGACTAAGGCGATTGTTTGTGGTCCAGCAATCTTACTTCCAGGTTACGTGCGAGGAGCGTAAATCCAATGAACTCAACTCCTGCGGCAGTTCGCGTTGAGTAGAGCGCCTTCCTCGACCGTTAACTCCGGCGAGGTTACGAGTCCGGTCACTTTTGCGGTACAGCCGAGTATAAGTTCTTTACTAGTGCGGATGTCGCCTTCCACCGTCCCGTTGATCTTTGCGACCGCAACCTCGATTACGGCCTCGGTTAGTTGCGCTCCATCGCTTACGATCAGTGTGCCATCCGCAGAACTAACGCGCCCGGAGAAGTGCCCATCAATGCGCAACATCGACTTGAAGCGAACTTCGCCGGTGAATTTCGTAACATCACCCATAAAGCCCAGCCAGTTATCTTTCGGGGGGTTAATCCGCCGGCCCTGTTCCTCGCGTTTGGCAAAAGCCTGAGTACTCATTGCTCGACCTCTTTATTCTCTTGTAACGTTTAGGAGTTTGAAGTGACGCTAAGATGGTGCCACGCCACCTCTGCCGCTGCCCCTCTGGGAGAAAGGAAGATTCCTTAGTGAAGGAACTATAACATCGGCGACAAGATTTTGATGTTACGATTGGATTGCCGTTCTGAGACACTGGAGAGCTCGCAGACAGTTGCGCCGATCTTAAGACATGAGAACCCTGGATCACCTTTTGGAAAATAACCGGCTCTGGGCTGAGAAAATCAAGGCCCAGGACCCTACTTTCTTTCAAACACTGTCACAGCAGCAAACGCCTCGCTACTTGTGGATCGGTTGTTCTGACAGCCGCGTGCCTGCCAACCAAATCATTGGAGTCTGGCCAGGAGAGTTGTTCGTTCATCGAAACGTCGCAAACGTGGTGGTGCACACGGACTTAAATTGTCTCTCCGTGATCCAGTTCGCGGTCGACGTATTGAAAGTGCAGCATCTGATCGTCTGCGGTCATTACGGCTGCGGCGGCGTGCAAGCGGCGTTGGACAACGCGAGGTTGGGACTAATTGATAACTGGTTGCGTCACGTTCAGGACGTGAGGCAGAAACATGAGAGGTTGCTTGCCGGCGTTAATGCAGCAGAACGCTCGAATAAACTGTGTGAGTTGAATGTCATTGAACAGGTTACTAATGTTTGCCAAACGACGATTGTGCAGGGTGCCTGGGAACGAGGCCAGCAGTTGGCGGTACACGGTTGGATCTATGGCTTGAGCGATGGACTGATTCGTGATCTGAATATCTCTACCAGCAATCAGAGTGAACTGGCGACGAGCTACAAGAGTGCGATCGCTGTCTGCGCCAGACAAACTAGCAATCGCGCAGGATGATACGATGAAAATCAAACGAACAATCTTCTTCGTCTTATCTGTTCTTGTCCTGGTAACCTCGTTAACGAGCGGCGCGGCCGGCAAGGGGCTGGTTCCACAGAACACACCAGACGCAGCGCACACTCTCAGCGACGCTCAAAAGCAGGCCATCAAACGTATTCACGTGAAGGCTGAACTGCAAGCCGCGCTGCCGACGCTGCGTCTGGCGCGCGTCGTACGTCAGATATACACGAACATGTTGGCAGACAAGCCGGACGAGAAATTGCGCGTGAAATTGGCGGCAGAGCTGAAGGAAGTTACCTGGCCGCTGCTCGCGATCAAAGGCAAGGCAATTCGGCAGACCGTTAACGTTCTGACGCCTGCGCAAAAGCAGCTCGTTAGAACGGAGATGGCAAAGCCCGGTGCACCCGCGGACTTGTATGAAGTTGTCGCGCACACCTTTAATCTGTCCGAGAAATAAGAGTCCACCCAAAATGCAAATCTAGTTGGCATCTGAAGGCCAGGCTCGTAGAATCCCCGCCGGCGCTTTACCGTTCTGAAATGTACTGGACCCGAACCCGTCAATCAGGAGGAGTAAACGATGAACTGGGACACTGGCAACATCGCCTTCATGCTCGTCTCAACGAGCCTCGTGATGCTCATGACGCCCGGGCTCGCTTTTTTCTACGGCGGACTGGTGGGACGCAAGAACGTACTCACGATCATGATTCAGAGTTTTGTCTCGATGGGCGTCACGACCGTCCTCTGGGTCGTTTGCGGTTACTCAATGTGTTTCAGCGGCAGCTACGGCGACGCAGCGAATCCTGACATTCTCGGCGTGGTTGGAAATTTCAAACTGGCCTTCTTCAATGGCATCACGCCGACGACGCCCTTTGCCGCATCACCGACGCTCCCACTGATAGTGTTCGTTGCTTATCAGATGATGTTCGCTCAAATCACGCCGGCGCTCATCACTGGCGCCTTTGCGAACCGCGTTAAGTTCAAAGCATACCTGTTGTTTCTCGTCGCCTGGCTGCTGTTCGTTTATTTTCCGATCGCACACATGGTTTGGGGCGGCGGCATTTTGCAAAAGCACGGCGTGCTCGACTTCGCCGGCGGCATCGTCGTGCATTGCACCGCCGGTTTCGCGGCGCTCGCTGCGGTGTTCTACGTCGGTAGGCGCCGCGTTCAGGATCCAGGGTTGCACAGCATTCCGCTCGTCGCGCTCGGCACCGGACTGCTTTGGTTCGGTTGGTATGGCTTCAATGCCGGCAGCGAACTCAAGGTGGATCCAGTGACGTCACTCGCATTTCTCAATACTGACGTGGCAGCGTCGTTTGCAGCAATGACCTGGCTCGCATTGGCGTGGGTGATTGAGAAGAAGCCGAAATTCGTCGGCCTGCTCACCGGATCGATTGCGGGATTAGCTGCTGTTACACCGGCGGCAGGTTATGTAAGCACGCCAACCGCGATCTTGATTGGCGTGTCGGCAAGTGTGATCTGTTACTACGCTGTCTCGCTAAAAAACAAGTTACAGTGGGACGATGCGCTGGATGTTTGGGGCGTCCACGGCGTCGGCGGTGTTGTCGGCGTGATTTCGCTGGGACTGTTTGCGTACAAGGCGATGAATCCCGACGGCGGCGCAGACGGACTGGTGCACGGCAACCCCGCGTTCTTCGTCAAGGAAGTTGGCACCGTAGTTGGAGCTGCTATTTACGCATTCGTGTTCACCTACATCATGCTTGCGGTCATTAACCTGATCACGCCCGTGAAAGTTACCGCCGCCGAAGAAGAGATGGGATTGGACGAGACGCTGCATGGCGAACACGCTTATCTCTAACTGAGTTCGTGCATGAAGAGTTCAAAAGCGAAGTCCAGACTGTCGACCTCAATGAGCATTGCTCAGTTTGACAATGGCTATCGGTATGCAACCGTGCTCAAGCTGTTCGCAGAAAGCCTCGGGATCTCATCCGCGAACAAGTTACGGAAAGACGAAATCGAGCGGGCCATCAAACTTTTTCTTTCGACCGGAAAGATCAAGAGCCCAACCAAGCCATTCTGAAACTCGGCTTAGCTGGCAAGGCAAATGTTTTCCTGCCCTAGCCACCGCCTATCAGCCCAAGAAAAACTATTTGCCAGATAACGAACGTTCGTGCTATATAACACGCGCAGAACTAACAACTGAGGACCTTTGGCTAACAAGCAAGCGACAAAAATGGCGATCGCCGTGGGCCGTAAGGCCCAGGGCGAAGGAACACGCAAAACAATCCTCGAAGCGGCGGTACACATCGCCTCGGCGGAAGGGTTGGAGGGACTAACCATTGGCGGGCTCGCTGCGGAACTGTCCATGAGCAAGAGTGGATTGTTTGCACACTTCGGCTCGAAGCAAGAGCTGCAGGTCGCGACTGTTGAGGCCGCTCGCTCGATCTTTATCCGCGAGGTCATTCGTCCGTCGTTTGAAGGAGAACACGGCCTCGTAGACCTTTGGCATCTCTGCGACACCTGGCTCAGTTACGTGGAAAGCGGGGTGTTTCGGGGCGGCTGTTTCTTCGCGGCGGTTGCGTCTGAGTTTGACAGTAGGCCTGGACCTGTCCGCGATCGCATCGCCGAAATCATGAAGGAATGGCTGGCCACCCTGCGGCGAGCAGTCGCGGACGCACAAACTGCGGGGGAACTTAGTAATGAAGTTGATCCAACGCAGTTGGCCTTCGAATTCAATGCCCTTGAGTTGGGTGCCAACTGGGCCTTTCAACTCTATGGCGACAAGCAAGCGTTTGCGCAGGCACGCGAGGCAATGCTGGAGCGCCTACACCGTCACGCGACCAGAAAGGCCACCTCGTTATTGCCTACGCTAAAAAAGAAACGCAGCCCAGCGCGCCGTTAAGCGGCACACTGTTCCCCTCCGGAGGCATTCATGAGCGAAGCTGAGACAACGACAGCGCCTGTCACATTTAGACGCAAAGCAGCGTGGCAAGGAATTAGGCTCGAGCATTGTCGTTTGCCTGTCGGCGACTTGCCTGAACATTGTCACAGCGAACACGTAGTAATGATCTCGCTAACCGAAGGCGCTAAGGGCGAGATACGAACTGCCAGCGGCTCGCGGATTAGCGGCACTCAACACATCGGCAACGTCTACGTACTCCCATCCGGTTTGGCGCATACCGCACGACTCGACACGCCTTCCGAGCATCTGGCGGTGTATCTCGATCCGTCGACGGTGCGGCGTGCGGCTTCGGAAACACGAATGTCCGGCAATTTCGAAGTAGTCGAGCGCTGCACGTCGAGCGATGGCGTAATCAACAGCATCGGCAAGGCGTTGCTCGGCGAACTCGATTCGGAAGGCCTGAGCGGTCGGCTCTATGCCGAGTCTCTCGCTAATGTTTTGGCAGTTCACTTGCTCCGGCATTACACGGCTGGCGGCGCAGACCCGCAGCGCTCTAGCGGCGGATTGTCAGCGCAAAAACTGAAGCAGGTCATGGCCTTTGTCGCAGAGAATTACAGCAACGACGTTCGTCTTAGTGAACTTGCGAACGTAGCCGGTATGAGTAGCTTTCATTTCGCGCGCGAGTTCAAACGCACCACGGGAACAACTCCACACCAGTATCTGATCAAGTTTCGCGTTGAGCGGGCCAAGACATTGTTAGCTGAAGCGGAGTTGCCGCTCACCGAGGTAGGGCTGCAATCGGGCTTCAGCCACCAAAGTCATTTCACCAGGCTCTTTCGCCGGCTCACGGGAACGACGCCGCTGTCCTATCGCCTAACGCTTCAAACGTAGCCCGGTGGCGTTGTGAGGCTACGGTGCACGGGGCAGTAGCGCGACAGTCATGGAGGGCTCTGCGAGTCCTGAACTCAACTTTGGAAATACCCGCCTCCTCGCCGTTGGATCGAGGCCGAGATGATTGGGTGTGTAGTGAGGTGAGCCTCCATAACTGTCGGGCTTGTATCCTGTCAGCCAGTTCTAGAGTCCCGGTCCGTAAAGGACTAGAGTCATGAACTGGTGGTGTGACAGACAGAGTCGGGCTTGGTTGATAGAAACCGTGCAGTAGCATTGTCGTCACACCTTTCTTTGCTAAAACCCGGACAGTTGCCTGGGCCGCAAGAGCCCGCATCCGCAAGCCAGGGTAAACGCAAAACATCTGCTGTCCATCCAACCGGGAGGTAAATCATGTTCAGTGGTGGCCCAACTAACATCGGCATTGACGTTTCTCAGGACAAACTCGACATCGCGGTCTATGAGACCAATGAATTCTTCGTGGTCCCTTATCAACTGGCGGAGTGCATCGATATGATTGACAGAGTCAAGCGGCTCAATCCCGAGCGCATCATCATCGAGGCCAGCGGGGGAGTCGAATGTTTCATCGTCTCGTTAATGGCTGCGGCCAACTTGCCCGTCATGGTCATCAATCCGCGCCAGATTCGCGACTTCGCGCGGGCCACCGGTAAACTAGCCAAGACCGACCGGCTTGATGCTTTTGCCCAAGCTCGTTTTGCCGCCGTAGTACAGCCCGAGGTACGCCCCTTGAAACCTAAAGAAACTCAGGCTCTAGAGGCTCTGCTCACGCGTCGCCAGCAACTGGTGGAGATCAACGTAGCCGAGCGCCAGCGTTTTTCTCAGGCCCAGCAGCAACGCCGCAAGGAAGTAGCGGCCGACATTAAAGTCCATCTCGATTGGCTCAAAAAGCGACTCGCTAAATGCGATGCCGAACTCGCCAGCGCCATTCGCAACTCTCCGGTCTGGCGCGAGCGAGAGCAATTGTTGCGTAGCGCTCCGGGCGTGGGTCGCGTCACTGCCCTTACTCTAATTGCAGATCTCCCCGAACTCGGTCAACTCGAGCACAAGCAGATAGCTGCCCTCTGTGGTCTGGCTCCTCATGCTAATGACAGTGGGCGGTCGCATGGCCGCCGGGCCACTCACGGTGGCAGGAGCCGGGTGCGTGCCACTCTCTACATGGCTGTTCTTACTGCCATCAGAAATAATCAAATCATTAGAGGCTTCTATCAGCGTTTGCTCGCCGCCGGCAAAACCAAACCAGTTGCTCTGACTGCCTGCATGCGCAAACTCCTGGTCATTCTTAACGCCATGGTTAAATCCAACTCCCCCTGGCGCTCTGAAAACACCCAGGAAATCTCTTGACCAGCAACACAGTTGCTACTGCCCCGGCTCAGCTTGCGCGTACATTCGAGAGTCTGCTCTGGCCCGTCGGATCAAATAGCAAGAACAGTCAACGCCCAGCAAGAACAGGAAAGACGTTCACGAGCGGCAAGTGTAGTCTCACCTCCATACTCGACCAGAAAGTCAGGGAGGTGTGAATTGAGTAAAAGGAAATTCCTGTTAGCACTGTTGTTATTGATTTCATCTGTCGGTTTCGCTGCCGCACAGTCGAACCCGGTGGATCCGGCGGCGGCACTCGAGCGAGGCAACGAAAGTTTCGCGAAGGCAGACTACGAAGCGGCAATCCGAGAATACGGCAGCGTGCCGGCGAGCGCGGGCGAAACTTACGCGCAGGCCCTTTATAACATCGGCGTCAGTTACTACGAACTTTGGCTCACTGCGGACGCAATCGCCTTTTATCAACGAGCTATCGTCGCGCGAAACGGGCAGTACCCACGTGCTTCGTATGCGCTCGGCATCGCGTTTGAAGATCAGGGAAAGTTAGTGGAAGCCCAAGAGGCGTACGGGCAATCAATAGCTGGATCGCATGGCGAATTTGCTGCAGCCCATTACCGGCTAGGGCTTTTGATGGCCGGGCGTGGTGACTACGAACGAGCGGCGGCGTCTTTTCGAAAAGCGCTCAACCATCCCGGGCTCCACGTTGCGGCAAGTCACAACAACCTTGGGGTCATGCTCGTTCGGCTAGGCCGCTTAAAGGAGGCACTACGCGAGTTTGAGTTCGCTCTGCGTCAAAGCGGCGGTACGTTTGCCGATGCCAGCAACAATCTCAAGCGCTGCCGGTCGCTGTTGACCGCGCCGAGCGCCAACAAAGTAGCGGTCTTTCGCGTTTCCACATTAAGCGACGGATCAAATAAATAATCCACGGAGGAAAAGTGCAATGGATACAAAGCCACAGGACGCTCTCGTCATTCTCAAGCTTTACGAATTGCGAGGCGAAGCTCTGATGCGTGCCGCGCGGGCGTGGTTCTTTACCGAGTTCAACCCGCAGAGCGGCAGGGAAATTGTGGGGCTGTTGCAGAGCGGCGAAAAGCAGAGCGCCTTCTATCGCATGGTGGCATCACACTGGGAAGTGGCGTCAGCGCTTGTGAACAACGGCGGTATTGACGAAAAACTGTTTCTCGAGGCAAACACGGAGCATTTGATGGTGTTCGCGAAGCTGCAACCATTCGTCGCGGAAATCAGAGAGACTATCGGCGAGCCAGACTACCTCGCCAACCTGGAAAAACTCGTGATGCAGACTTCGAATGTCGAGAAAAAGTTGGAGAACCGGCGGAGACTGGCGGGACGTTGGCTGCAGGCCACAGCGTAAGCGGGATAGGGATTGCTGATCATGGCGACAAGAGCTCAGTGTCAGCGGTAAGAACTGATTGACTGAGTTCCTTGTCTGCTGGGGTGCACCCATCTGGTTGAACCCTCAGAGAACTTCAGGATCTGCGTGCCGCCTGCGGCGCGATAAAACCTGGGCGCAGTGCCTGCCGCTCGATTGAAGTTTGCCCGCACCATAGTGGGTCGCGGCGTTCCCAGTGAACTGTAGGTTCGGATGCGCGATGCGGGTGATGGCGTCGGCGTGTTATCGCGAAGCTCAGGTTTTGGAAATCGAATACTTGGAGCGCCGACGCGTTGCAGGTTATTACGCGAAGCGCCACGATGCGCGTCTTGTTCGCGACTGGAAACGTTTGAAGACTTCGTAACCACCACCGGAGTTTTCTCTACTCGCAAACCCGCCGCAGGAGCGTCACTCTTCTTGTTATCTTCGGAATTTCCTGGCTTAGCTGTCGCCGGCGCAACGTTGTCGGCTGTTCGGGTCTTGCGCACACTCGTCGACTGACGGATAGCGGCGGCAGTATCAGTTGCAGGTGTTGCCGAGTTTGCGTCCGCAGTTGGAAACCATCGTTGCGATACGTAGATAATTCCGGCGGCTAATACGACAACCAGCGCCATTACGAACGTAGCACCAGCGGGACCAAATCGTTTCGCTGATCCCACCAGAGCGAGGTTCACGCCCGGGTGCTCGCGAATAACGCGTCGCGAAGTCATCTCACTGATGTGTATCGTCTCACCCGGCGCGACAAAAATTTCGTTTACGGCTTCAAGCTTCCCTCCCCCGACTTTCGTCCGGCCCATGCGCCGCAGCGCTTCGCGAAACTCGTGTGCGTTTGCGTAACGCGCTTCTGGTTTCTGCGCCATTGCCTTGTTGAGAATTGCCGCGATCTGTGGGCCAACCGCTTCGTGAATTTGGTCAGCGGATCGCAGCGGATCGGGTCCACCGTTTACTACAGCCGCCGCCCGCACCAGCGCGTCCGGCGGTTTGATTCCGGTCAGCAAATGGTACAGCGTGGCGCCGAGTGCATAGATGTCGCTGCGTGGATCAGTGCGTTGATCCTGGATTTGTTCGAGTGGTGCGTAATGGCGTGTGTAGCCATAGAAGGCCTGCGATGCTGTCACGCTCGCGTCTGAGGCCTGCGCTTTGGCGAGGCCGAAGTCGAGCAGCGCAATCTGGCCGCTTGCTGTTAGTTTTAGGTTATGCGGCTTGATGTCGCGATGGATTACCTGACGATCACGCGAGTGCAAGTAGATCAACGCGTCGAGCAACTCATCGGCCCAGGCGATCACCTGATCGCGCGGAAAGGGTCCCGGTTGTTGGGCGATGATCTTTGCAAGATCAACGCCGCCAATAAATTCCATTACCAGAAAGGCACGGTTGCCTTCCACAAAATGATCGCTGACGCGCGGTAGTGCTGAATGCTGCATGCCGGCGAGCATTCGAGCCTCTCGCTCAAATTGCTTGCGCATAGATTCTTCCGAGGAAAGGGTTTCCTTGAGAGCCACGGTTATGTCGAGTCGGAGATCGAGGGCTTCGTAAACTGCCCCCATGCCGCCGCGACCGAGCTGGCGAACAATGCGATACCGATTTTGTAAGACTGTATCCGGGGCTAGCGGAAGGTTAGGTGTGTAGGGGTTGAAGTCGTGAGATGCGATCAAGGGTTGCTCCATTCGAGTAGGACAGGCATTCGTGCCTGGCTACTGAGTAGGACCGGCATTCTTGCCTGTCTATTGAACTGGGAAGACTTGTGAAAACGGAATCGACTTCCTGGGGCGGTTAAAGTTGAAGCGCTAATTGAGAGGATTTACCTGGGGCAGCGACTCGTTCGTGAGTCGCCAGGATGATTGGAGTTGGTCATGTTGATAACCAATCTCTGCAATCAGGAGTATATACACTGGGGAACACGGGCACAAGGAGAATGGCGCCGGCGTTCAGGCCATAGCTCGATCCCGATCAGGAAGTTGTGGAGTTCGCATCGCTACAGGCAGTTTTATTAGGAAACCAGATATACATAGTTGGGCGGCTTAGCTTGAAACTTAACGGC
>JBDUDV010000033.1:0-33435 GCA_040002755.1 Acidobacteriota bacterium
GCATAGATGGCGAAGTCTTTCATCGCCTGCTTATTGATCTCGTTTTCCTTCGGCAGATTGAGATTGTTTTTTTCGGCGGTCTTCTCAAGTTCAGTTTGCGCCTGTTCCGCCGTTAGTGCCGGGCTTTGCGTTGGGCTTGGGCTCGGACTTGGACTCGCCTTTAAATGCGCGACTGCAGCTAAGGGCGATCTTCTTGTTCGCGTAACCGGGAAAGGCGTTGCAATCGGTATTGGACTCGGTGAAGGCGACGGCGCCAGCTCCGGTTGCACGGCAACAGGCTGCGGCTGAGCTACGAACGGCGGAGGCACAGGCGCCGGCATGACCGCACCAGCTGGGACTTCGGGTGCGAAGTAACCTTCCGGGTAGCGGAATTTATCGCTCGTCAGTTCTACGAGTTGGACTTCGTCGCCGATTTCTGTTCTTTCGTAGGGCTTGTTCACAAATTTGGTGTCGGCGATCAAGCTCGCGAGATTAAACGCACTTCTCAGACCGGGGACATAAAGCACCGCAGCGGCCAAGATCGCGTGCATAACCAGTGACCCAGCCAGCAACTTCGAAATTACCGGCCAGCGGGACTGCTTGTTGACTTCAAAATTTGCGAAAAGTTCTACCATTCCTTAATAAAACGCCCTTGTGAAAGATAATGTTCCCGGGCTTAGACGCTTGCTACGCGCGGCGCGTTGCGAAGCATTCTTCAAGTCCTTCTCTACGTTAGCACTTCGTGGGCAGGGTGCTCAAAGATAGAATGGATTATGCGTCGTTCACGTGACAGAGTTGTTGATAAGAAGCGTCAATCAAGTAACAAAAACCGATCGCGCGGCGCGGAACAGTCTTCGCAACCTTCTCGACACAATTCAGCCAGCGCGAAAACGATCGACCCCACTCGCACTCAGTCACCTGAGGTCAAAAAACTGCTGGAGGGAATTGGCACGCCGGTGCGCGCCGACGTGTTCAAACCTGATCCGTTTCAACTGGAAGCGCTCGCTGCGGTCGAATTCGAAGATGTGCTGGTAACCGCACCGACCGGCAGTGGCAAGACCTGGATTGCGCGGGAGGAGATTCGCCGCTTGCTGGATGCCGGACGCCGTGCCTGGTACACGACGCCGTTGAAGGCGCTGACGAATTCCAAATACCAGGAGTTTGCCGAAGAGTTTGGCGAAGAACGGGTGGGGATACTCACCGGCGATCGGAAAGACAATACGGATGCGCAGTTGATCGTCGGCACCACGGAGATTTATCGCAATCAACTTTTTGATTCTTTGCGCGGCGGCAGTGATGTGGACGCTGATCTGGTTGTGCTCGATGAGGCACATTACCTTGGCGATGAAGATCGCGGGCATGTGTGGGAGGAGGCGATTATTCTGACGCCGCCCCGGATTCGCCTGTTGTTATTGTCGGCGACTGTAGGGAATGCAGATGAGTTCGCGGCGTGGATTGGGGAAGTGCGCGGCGTTCGCTGCGGCGTTGTGACGCGACCGGGCGCGCGACCGGTGCCTTTGCGCGCGGCGATATTGCTTCCCGATAAGGGTTTGCTGCCGCTCGTGAACGAGCAAGGAAAACTGAATCCGGAAATTTCACGGCTGCTGGAAAGGCAAAAGGAAAAAGGAAAAAGGCAAAGGTACTGATGAAAGATATTCGAGAACGGACTTTCGAGTTTTCTTTACGCATCATCCGATTGCGTCAGCAATTAGAGGAACAGGCTGGCGTTGGGCGGACGCTCAGACCGGCAGCTATTGCGTTCCGGGACATCGATTGGTGCAAGTGGCAGAAGCCCTAGCCGGTCAAAGCAAGCCCGATTTCATTAATAAGAATGCCATTGCATTAAAGGAAGCACGAGAAACGATTTACTGGCTTCGCCTGCTTATCGCGTCCAAGATAATTCCAGCTGAGCGCCTTTTGGAGCTCCTAACTGAGGCCAATGAACTAGCAAAGATCGAGTTTCTGCGAAGAAAAGAAAGTAACCTTGATAATTTTTGCCTTTTTCCTTTTGCCCTTTTCCTTGTTATGAAACTCCACATGCCCGAAATGCCGCCCGCCATCTTGCTGGGCGCACTAGGCTCCTACAATCTGTTGCCCGCGATCGTATTTATGCCAACTCGCCGGCGTTGCGATCAGGCCGCATCCGAAACTGCGCTCATGCGACGCAACGCGAACGATGAACGCCGTGAAGCGCGGCGCGACTTTATGCGTGTCTGGGTTGAGCAACATCCGGAGATTCGCGGTCATCGTCATTGGGACACGATCATTCGCGGGGGCGTTGCCTCGCATCATGCCGGACACATTCCCGCCTGGAAGATGCTTATTGAAAAGTTGATGAGCGCCGGGTTGCTCGATGCAATCTTCGCTACGGCAACAGTCGCTGCCGGCGTTGATTTTCCGGCGCGCACCGTGGTCTTGACAGTTGCAGACGCGCGTACCGGGAGCGGCTGGCGACCGTTGAGCGCTTCAGAGTTGCAACAGATGACCGGCCGCGCGGGGCGGCGTGGCCGCGATAACGTGGGATTTGTTATTGCCGCTCCAGGTCTGCATCAGGACCCACAAAGAATCGCGGAGCTCTTGCGGGCGCGACCTGATCCGCTCGTCAGCCAGTTTCGCGCCACCTACACAACTCTGCTCAATCTGCTCGACGCGTTTGGTAACTTTACTCAAGTTCGCGAAATTGCCGAAAGAAGTTTTGCGCACCGTGAGGCCGCTTTGCAGATCGCTCAACTTGAAAACGCGCAAATGGAAAGCCGGCAGCGAGTCGAGTCGAAACTTAAAGCAGCGGGCTGTAATTTGCCGGTGGCGACGGTGATGGGTTTTGAAAGACTCATCAGCGCGCGGGCGCGACTGCATGGGGCCAGACCGCAATCGCGAGCGGAAACTTTGCATCGCTGGCTTGATGAGGTAGTACAGCCTGGTCGCATTGTTGGCATTGGCCGGAGTGGTCGTCGCCTAGTTTTGATTACTGAAAAGCGCGAGGGAAATGTTCGCGGGGTTCGCGAAGACGGGCGCGGCGCGAGTTTCGCGCTCGATCGCATTGGGCGAGTTTACTCACCGGTCTACCGCCAGCGAGATGAATTCATCGACAAAGCGTTTGCTGACGTGCGCGAGCGGGGTAGTGAACTCGTGATTCCGGAACCGCGCTTGCGCACTGCGCAAGCGGAAGCGAGTGAAGCCGTCAATGTTCTCGATGATCAAATTGAAGCTATCTTACCTGCCACGCTAAGCGCTGAAGCAAAGTCGAGGTGCACGGAGGCGCTCTGGGCGACGCTGGTGGACGCCGAAGAGCTCGAGCGCGTCACGCGTCGAATAGCCGGTTTGCGCGAAGAAGTTTGGGAGCCGTTTCAACAACGCGCGCGCGTGCTCGCTGTCTTCGGTTATCTCGATTTTGATGCTGAAAAGATCACCGAGCGCGGTCGTTGGTTGGCCGATCTCCACGTCGATCGTCCGTTGCTGGTCGGTGAGGCATTGGAGAAAGGCCTTTTTGAGGCGCTCGATTTTCAGCGATTGTCCGGCGTTGTGGCGGCGCTCACCGCCGACGAGGATCGCGACTACGGCCAGCTTGAAATGGAGGACGGTTTGGTGGACGCCTTAGCGAAGTTCGAGGATGTTGGTTTCAGAGTTTCATCTGAAGAATGGAAACTCGGAATAGAACCCGCTCCTGAATTGAACTTCTCAGCCGCTGCCGCTGCAGTGCGTTGGGCCACAGGAACGGAGTGGTCGCGCGTTGTCAGCGAGACCGGCGCCGAGGAAGGCGACCTCTTTCGCATGTTGTCGCGCACCGGTGAAGCGCTGCTGCAAATTGCGGGCTTACGAAAGACGCACGCTAATGCCGCGCGCACAGCTGCCGTCGCGGCGGACGCGATCCTGCGCGAACCGGTTAGATAAGAACCTACCTTGCCCACCGTCTCCCTTAAAAGTTCTCCACTTGTTCCCGGCGTTAGCCCGATCGAGATTTACTATCGCGCGGAAGGCGAAGGCGTGCCGCTCGTTTTGCTGCACGGCGGTTGGGGCTACGGCCTGAACCCTTTCAATCGCCAACTCGAAAAGCTGCGCGATGAATTCCAGGTGCTGTGTCCGGATCGCTCCGGCTACGGCGCTTCGTCGCGATTGGTTGATGGTTTCTCAAGCGACTTTCATTATCGCGCAGCAATAGAGACATTGAGTTTCCTGGATGAACTCGGCCTGGAAAAAGCCTTCTTCTGGGGCCACAGCGACGGCGCAGTGATCGCGGCAATCCTGGGCTTCACCGCCCCCGAACGGGTGAGCGGACTTGTACTTGAAGCGTTTCACTACTACCGAATGAAGCCGGGCTCGCGCGAGTTTTTTGAAACGCTGACGCATCAGCCTGAAGCTTTGGGTGCTGAACTGTGCGGGCGATTTGCGCTCGAGTTTGGCGAGGAGAACTGGCGCCAACTGATCACGAGTCATGCGCGTGTTTGGTTGAACATCGCTTTTCAAGACACAGAAGCGGAGGATCTCTACGGCGGCAGGCTCCACGAGGTTAGTGCCCCGACGTTGTTCATTCACGGTCGTCTTGATCCCCGCACTGAACCTGGGGAGTTGGCGGCGGTCGCCGCGCAACTGCCGCGGGCGGAAATGCAGATACTCGATGAGGCTGGTCACAGCCCGCATAGTGAAGCTGCAACCGTCGATTTGGCGACGCGTCTTGCGAGGAAATTCCTAAACCGGCATTTGTAATTTGGCTCTTAGGTCCATTTCTTAATCGCAGCCTCCAGAGGTTATGTTATTGGCGGAGGATCGAACGGCATGGCGTTGATTACTGCTAACGAACTGAAACGAAAACTGCTGATCACTGTTGACGGACAGCCATACGTTGTTCTTGAAGTCTTTTTTGCTTCGCCGACAGCCCGTGGCGCGGCGACGATGGTGCGCACACGCTTGCGCCAACTTCTCACCGGCGCGGTGATGGAAAAGAGTTTTCGTTCCAGCGAGAAATTTGCGGAGCCGGACATCGAGTTGTCGCCGGCGTCATTTCTTTACAGCGACTCACACGGGTTTCATTTCATGGACGAGAAAAGTTACGAGCAGTTTAGTTTTGACGAAGCAGCAATTGATGCCGATCGTGGCTATCTCAAGGAAGGTGTGTCGCTACAAGTCTTAAAATACAACGGCGCGCCGGTTTCGCTGCAACTGCCGCAGTACGTCGAACTCGCCGTCACCTCAACCGAGTTGGGCCTGCGCGGTGACACCGCCGCCGGCGGCGCAACCAAAGTGGCAACATTGGAAACAGGAATCTCTGTGCGCGTGCCGCTGTTTATCAAAGAAGGCGAGCTGATCCGTATCAACACGCAAACCGGCGAAGTCGCGGGTCGCGCGTGAGATAGCTAACGTTCGGCCGCATCATGAACATTCACTTCAGCCTGAACGATCTTCCGTACCCCTCTGCAACAAAAACTTGCCTCGTTTGAGTACGTCACATCGACGCCCAAACGTAATCACAAGGTAGCAACTATCGCAATGAAATCGTCTTCTTAGTGACGGTCTGGCTTTCAAGTGCTTTACAGTTCTTTGAGTATCGGTTGGCCATGCGCAGCGATAGGAAGCCAGGACCCTGACACGGAAAACAACCCGTGTTCCCGGGTTGGAAGTCTTAATTTGGTGGTCCCTCGGGCCATCGCTCACATGGAGAATCAGATGATTCGTTTGTCCCTGTTCCCTCGAAGTACGCCCCGTGTAAGTTCAGTTGTTAGTCGCAGACGTTATCATTTCGGAAATTACTATTTACACCCCGCGAAGTTTGCGCCATTCGCCGTCATTTCACTTTTCGTTCTTTTCAATTTCAGCGGATTTTTCTTTAGTCCAGTCGTCGCGCCCGTTAGCGCGGCTCAAGTAGAGACTATTCCCGCAGACGTTCCTCTCTCCGGGGATTGTGATCTCGATTGGATCATTTTTCGCGCTGGGGAGAAAGAAGGCGTTGACCCGCGCTTCATTCATGCGGTCATCAAACAGGAATCGAAATACGATCCGAAAGCGATTTCATACGTTGGCGCTCAGGGCCTGATGCAGATGATGCCGGCGACAGCAAAGCGTTTTGGTCTCAAGGATCCGTTTGACGCTGCTGCGAACGTCGAAGCCGGCACCAAGTATTTGAAGTGGTTGCTGAAAAGATTTAACGGCGACGTTTCGCTCGCGCTGGCGGGTTACAACGCCGGTGAAGGTGCCGTCGACAAATACAAAGGCGTGCCACCTTACAGCGAAACTCAAACTTACGTGAAGAAGATCGTCGCGAATTACGGCAAGACTTATCATCCAGTGCTGTCACCAGACGATGCTAAGCTTGCGTTTCATCTCGCTAGCGAGATTCCTGCGAGCTCAAGCGGACTTTAGTCGAAGCCGTCAGAAAAATATTAGCCGCGGATGGACGCGGAAAAACGCGAATAGAAACATATAATTCGCCGATTGTTCTTGACCAGATCCGCGTTTGTCTGCGTTCATTCGCGGCTAAACCGCACTGCTCATTCCAGCAAGAGCTTTACTCAAGTCGCCTGCCCTCGTAACATATCCGCCACACGCCAGTCGTTTTCAAACTTAATTCCGTTTGGAGTGGAATATGAATTTAGAGACTCGTATTTCTCCGCGAAGTTTGTTTGTCTTCTCGCTCGTCGTCATCGCGCTGCTCATCGCCCCGTTCACAATTCGTTTGGCTTCGGCACAGAACAAGACTGCGTCTGACAAACCTGCGAGCTCGCACGCCATAGCCGCCCCACTTAAGGGTGCCGCCCCTACGGACGATAACGACTACGCGAAGAAGATCAAAGAGTACACAACCGAGAAATTCTTCCTGACCGAGCTGGTGGACCATCTGCCGATGTCTGAGACAGTGCCGTCGCCAGACAAAGTGCTCGGCTACATCGTGGGCACGCCAAACAAGCTCACCTATTCGAAGGATCTCTATCGCTACTATCGCGAGCTGGCGCGCACGAGCAAACGCGTGCGTTTGTTTACGGCGCCGGAGAAGTCAGAAGAAGGGAAGGAACAGATTCTCGTGGCTGTCGGTGACGAGGCCTTGCTCGCAAAGCTCGATCGTTACAAGGAGATCACAGCGAAACTGGCTGACCCGCGCAAGCTTTCGGAAACGGAAGCGCAAAGCTTGATCGGTGAAGGCAAAGTTTTCTATTGGGCCTCTGGTTCTATTCACTCACCGGAAACGGGTTCGCCGGAGATGCTGATGGAGTTGGCTTACCGGCTTGCCGTTGAAGAGAGTCCGTTCATTCAAGCGATCAGGAAGAACGTGATCGTTTTGATCACTCCGGTGTTGGAAGTCGATGGCCGCGACATGATGGTCGACACTTACAACTACCGCAAAGCGAACCCTGGCAAAAACGCGCCCGGTTTAGTTTTCTGGGGCAAGTATGTCGCGCATGATAATAACCGCGATGGCTTGGGAATGGCGCTGGCGCTCACCCGCAACCAGATGAAGACGTTTCTCGAATATCATCCGGCGATCCTGCACGACCTGCACGAGTCGGTCCCGTTTCTTTACACTTCAACGGGCACTGGTCCTTACAACGCCTGGCTCGATCCAATCACGATCGACGAATGGCAGTTGCTTGCGTATCACGAAATTGAAGAGATGACGAAACGCGGCGTGCCCGGAGTGTGGACGCATGGTTTCTACGACGGCTGGGCGCCAAACTACATGTTCTATGTTGCTAATGGTCACAACGCGATCGGCCGTTTCTATGAAACTTTCGGGAACGGCGGCGCCGATACAATTGATCGCACCGTGCGCGCGGAGTCGACGCGCGATTGGTTTCGGCCCAACCCGCCGCTGGCTCGCGTGAAATGGTCGCTGCGCAACAACGTCAATCTGCAGGAGTCTGCGATCCTGTTAGCGATGAACTTCGTTGCTAACAGCAAGGATCGGTTCCTGCAAAACTTCTACATCAAGAGCAAGCGCTCGGTGGCGAAGGCGACTAACGAGGGACCGGCCGCTTATGTAATTCCCGCGAGTCAGCCGCGGCCGGTTGAAGTTGCCGACACCGTTAATCTGCTCCGGCTGATGGGCGTGGAAGTGAGTCAGACAGACAAAGAGATCGCGATTAAGGAGCAAAAGTTTCCTGCCGGTTCCTACGTCGTGCGGATGGACCAGCCGTATTCACGCATGGCAGACATGCTGCTCGACACGCAGTATTACAACGTCAACGATCCGCGGCCTTACGACGACACCGGCTGGACGTTGGGACCGATGCGCAACATCAAGACAGTGCGCGTCACGGACTCCGCCATCTTGCAACAGCCGATGTCCGTACTTACCGCTGATGCACACGTGCGCGGCGGCATCTCAGGGACAGGCACGGTCGCTTACCTGATCAATCACAACACCGACAACACGCTGGCCACGCTTCGTTACAAGCTCAAGGGTGTGAAGATGAGCGCGGCCGAAGCATCATTCAAGATCGGCGACAAGCAGTTCAACGCCGGTTCGTTTTTGATCAAGTCTGACGGCAATGCTGGCGAGCTGCGTCAACAATTGGAGGCGGCTGTAGCCGAACTCGGACTGACAGCGTTGGCAGTGGACAAGGTGCCGGAAGTAAAGTTGCACAGTCTGAGCGTGCCGCGGATCGCAATTCTTCATTCCTGGACAAACACGCAAAACGACGGCTGGTATCGCATCGAGTTTGATCGACTGCGGATCCCTTACACGTATATTTCTGATCAGGTGGTAAGAAATACCGCGAATCTGCGCGACAAGTTCGACGTGATTATTTTTCCGCCGCTGAACGGGACTGCACAGGCAATCGTCAACGGTATTCCGATGCGCGGCGATCCGATTCCCTGGAAGCAGTCAGCCGTAACTCCAAACATGGGCCTCGCGCCGGATCAAACAGACGATATGCGCGGTGGTATGGGCCTGTCCGGCGTCGCGAACCTGCAGAAGTTTGTTCAAGACGGCGGCCTCTTTGTGGTAGTTGCGAATACGGCGCGTTTGCCAATCGACTTCGGCCTCACCAGCGGCGTTGGTATTCAGGAACCGCGACAACTGCAAGCGCGCGGCTCGATCTACAACGCGAAGTTTAGCGATCGCAATAGCCCCATCGCCTACGGCTACGACGAAACTCTGCCGATCTATTTCAATCAGGCGCCGCTGTTTCAAGTGGCTGCACCAAACTTTAGCGGCGGCGACACCCAGGGAAGTTCGCCTGGAGGCAGACCCTCCGGGCGCGGTTCTCTGACGGATGCCGACATCGTGCAGGGGATGCCGCAGCCTTCACCGGCGCCCGCCCCGGCAAAGGGAGGCGAAGAGCAGTTGACTGAAGAACAACGGCTACAGCTCGGCGCTTTCTACGTGCCGCCGGCGCAGAGACCGCGCGTGATTTTGCGATTTGCTTCGGATGAAAAGAATCTGCTGGTGAGCGGGGAGCTTGCCGGTGGCTCGGAACTAGCAAACGCGCCGGCAGTTGTTGATGTACCGGTTGGGCGCGGCCACATCGTTATGTTTGCCAACAATCCAATGTGGCGACATCAAACGCAGGGCAGCTTCTTCCTGCTGTTCAATGCGGCGCTGAATTTCGATTCACTGGATACTGAACGGGCAGGAGGCGGGGCAGTAGTCAGACCATAAGGGAAATCCTTCCCATCGCCAACGGCTCGAAATGCAATAGCCTGGTCGCGCCAGGCTGAAGCCAACGCGTAAGCAAGGGCTCGGGTTCTGGGCCCTCCCTTACGATCGGGCTTCTGCCTGTTACTTTGGATGGAACGGGGCGCGCCGTGCGGTCGTATTTGAGTAGTGTTAAGATGTTCACACCGTAGGAATTCACCGCGGTCACAAGCATTTGGAGGAATAAATCATGCAGGAAACAGCGGAAACCGGGTCGCAAACCGAACGTGGAAACAATATTGCTAACGAATTGTGTGATGCCTTTCGTTATATCGGCGACGTTTCGTATGCCATTCTCCCGCGGGACTTGGCTCATAATTTGGGCGACCTTAAGAAGTCATTTTTGACCACAATTCGCTCTTTAATCGATAAGGACATCGAATGGGTCGACGCGCGCGTAGCCGGCGGCGACAAGGTTCGCGAAGAGTGGAAGCAAAAATGTAACCGTGACCAGGCGGAAGGCGCGCCGGAACCGATAAGCTAAGGTTAACGCAAGCCGTCAGCTTGCGAATTCAACCTGAGGGAAGACGCAATCTAACAGATTGCGCTACGTAGATCATGGAAGTCTTATTAGCTGAGGAATTCGGATTCTGTTTTGGCGTCGAGCGCGCGGTCGAAATGGTCGAGGATGCGCTCGTCGAAGGCGTTCGTCCTATTCGTTCGCTGGGACCGTTGATCCACAACGCTCAGGAAATGGAGCGGCTCGGCGACCTCGGCGTGTCGACAATAGACGAACCAAGCGAAGCAGACGCTGATACGATCGCGGTAATTCGCGCTCATGGTGTCACGCCGCAGGTGCAACGCGATTTGGAAGGGCGAGCGGCGAAAGTTATCGACGCTACCTGTCCGTTTGTTACCAGAGTCCAACACCTGGCACAACGGGCGGCGATAGATGGCCGCGATGTCGTAATTGCCGGTAATCCGGATCATCCGGAAATGATCGGCGTGGTGGGTTATGCGCCGGACAATACCTACGTTGTTCGCGATGCCACGGAAGTTGCGGCGCTTCCGCAATTGCGATCCCCGCTTGTCGTTTCCCAAACCACGATCAAGCTCCAGACTTTTCTTGAAGTAGCAGAGGCAGTGCGCTTGAAGTCGGACGCGGAGCCACAGGTAGTTAACACAATCTGTTCGGCCACGCGCGATCGCCAGGACGCTGCCCGGGGGTTGGCCGGACAAGTCGACGTCTTCTACGTGATTGGCGGACGCCACTCCTCAAACAGTGTCAAGCTGCTGGCGGTTTGCCAGGAACAGTGCACGCAAAGTTATTTGATTGAAACACCCGGCGAGATTAATCCCGCCGACCTCGCGAATGCGAAACGCGTCGGCGTGACTGCGGGCGCTTCAACTCCAAACTGGTTGATTGATCAGGTCGTTCAGCGCTTACATGAAATCGGTGAGAAAGTAACCGCCTAGGGTTTTGCTGCTTTCAACTCCAGATTAGAACCACAGTCAATTTTCCATTTCTCTTTTTCCAATTTTCATTGTCATTAAAAACAGGACGCCCGTTATTAGCGGGCGTTTGGTTAAATAGCGAATAGAAGTTTGGAAAATGACAAGTGAAAAATGAGAAATGGAAAATGGTCTTTTGTCTTTCGACAGGTTTCAGAGGCTAGAAATCATCACTGGAGGCATCAACCTGCGCCAGCGCATTCACAATCTGCCGCGCCTCTTCCGAACCGTAATCCATCGCCTGGCGGCGCAGCGCGTCGCGGGCAATTTCCGAATCCACCGGATCACCTAACAATGCAATCAGTGAAGAGGTGGGAAACTGCGCCAGAGTCTCGTTAGCCAGAGCCCTTACCACCACATCCTGCGAACGCGCGAGTTCACAAATCTCGCTGGGCGCGAAGCCAGGCAACGCGTCTGCCAGTGCATCGATGCGCGCATAGTCACGTTGGTTATCGGCGCGCCGTACGAGTTGGGCAAAGACCTCGGCCGAGCGCGTCTTTTCCTGTAGGACCGCCGCGCAGGTATCAGCCATGTGACGAAGCTGATTTTCCTTTTCGGCTTCCAATGAATCATTGGTTTCCATCGCTCGTTCGTCGAGGGCCGTCAACAAGCGGCTCAATTCGTTGTCTGCGCGCGCATCGTAAGGAGCATTAGCCGCGCTGGGACTGCGAGACGGAGCGAGCGGGCCGGTGGGCGTTTGCAAGGCGCGTTCGACCAGGCCGCGCGTAGTTGGTCGCAGTTCCGACCAGACGCTGGCGAGTCGACTGCCAAAATCTTCCATCGTTAGTGACAAATCTCCAATATCTCCTAAAAACGGGCCCCGCGGGCCAAAACTAAAAACGGCGTACTATAAGCGATGCCGGGGAGAAAAAACAGTAGCCAATTGAAAGGTGCTCCTGCTGCCTACTGTCCGTTATGGTCTTTGATTTCGGCGATCGAAGGAAAGGGAATCTTTACTATCTCTCCATTTGCGCATTCCATCTTTACGCTGGGAGTGGTGAGAGCCTGTGTGGTTTTCATGCTGCGGACGACGCCCCGTACGTGCTGGCCATCGACGGTTACAATCTCAACATTACCCTTGCCGTAGAGCGGCTGCAGGGCCGCAAGTGCTTTAGTAACTTCCACGTTTGTGCCTCCAAGGTTCAGCGCATTTTTAGCGTACGAACCCAACTAAACATAAGGGGATATTGCACCCAAGTATGACATATGTCCACGCGGAGTGCAGATGCAGAACCCGGGACCTGGTTTACGCTGACCGGATTCCGAGCACGCACTGTGCCAGCGCCGTAACAGCGATTGGGACGAAGCGCTGATTTGAAATCACCGCGAAAAGGAATTCGTCGAAGCATCGCGGCCTACCATTTATGCAACTGTAGCGCTCAGTTTGGCGTATAGAATTTTGCTATTCTTCTGTGAGCAGCACCTGTGAGCCATTAAATCCCGAGTGTTTAGTGAAATGTCTATGAATCCCGAAATGGACCCCAGTGTTTCGACTTGCAGCAATTGCCGCTCGCCAATGCCGGCGGGATTGCGGTTCTGTCGCAATTGCGGTTTTCGTCTGGGCGAAGGTTCAGCGGAGTATACAGAGACAGTTCGTTTTCAGAACGCGGCGCCGGCGACCCTACCCGGTAACAATGCACCAAACTCCGGCCCTTACAGTTATCGGGGTGGACCAATGTCAGCTCCCCAACGTGGTGCAATCGGGGGACGTCGCAGTCGCATGAGCGGCACAACCTGGATGTTCATCGGCTTGCTGATTTTTTTCATTACCGCAGGCGGGTTTACCGCCATCGTTAAGCAGCTTCCAAAGATTCCTCGAGGCAACATGGGAATCGTGGCGCGGAAATCCTACGTCGGAGTTGACAACTTTGAGACGGCTGCAGGGAACGCCGGTGTCACCTTTGAAAACGTAGAGCCGCCAGGCGCTCCAGCCGACAAAGCGGGACTCGTTGGCGGCGACATCATCACCACGATTGCCGGTCAAGCCGTCCATTCCGACAGCGAGATGAATGGTATTATGCGCGGCCTTCCGATTGGGAAGACCGTTGACGTGGTTTACCTTCGCGATGGCGAAACCAGGAACACCAAGCTCACCACAATTTCAAAGGACGAGTTGGATCAGCTGGACGAGGCCTATGGCGCCAGAACGGAGGGTCGCGGGCAGTTTGGCTACGAAGATAGCGAGGCAAACCGCGTTGAGATTCCCGGCACTAAAATGTTTGGCGTAGAGTTGGGGCAGATCCTGCCGAACCGGCCAGCGGACATCGCGGGCATCAAACAAGGCGACATCGTGATCGAGTTTGGTGGCGTCCCAATTCGGACTACGGACGAATTTCTGTCCCGCGTCAGACGATCTATACCCTATTCCACTGTAGAACTATTGATCATACGCAACGGCCAGCAGATGAAGATTCCGGTGAAGATGGGGAAGCGGTAAGGAGTGAAAAGTGAAGAGGGAAAGGTGAAGATTAAAACCATGAAACGTGCCACTCGCCGCTTCAACGGTTCTTGCTCTTCACCTTTCGCTTTCACTTTTCGCTGGATTTAGGTAGTCTCGCAAACGCGCTTCCATTTCCTGTCGCATCTCTTCCCGCTGTTCTTCTGTTTCATCGACTTCAAACGTCTCAAACAACGCAAACGGATTCTCTGCCAGCAGTCTCAACTCCCAGGCTTCGCGCTGTTCATGCGAAGGCCGCGAAAACCACAAAGCATCGACCGTCGCCTCTTCCATTCGCGCGCCAGCTAGTGGAGCGCAATCGGAACCAAACTCAGCGCTCGTCTCTGGTCGCAAAAGCACGCGTCGCAATTCCCAACCATGCTTTTGGTAGTTGCTAATAATTTCCTTGATTAGATAGCGATAGTCCACTAGTTTGCACCGTCACGACAACGGTCGAAGCGGAGAACAGTATATAGCCTCGGGCGGCGTCGGGGCAGTCTGATGCTTCGGAGTTGGAGTGCTTTGTTGACCGTGGCGCGCATGCCCTACTATGATCGTTTCTGTCGCCCGATCGAGTTAACATGATACTGCGGAAGATGGTGGTGAAAGTTTGGCTGGGAGTGCACGTGGCGAATTGTGGTCGGCCTTGGTAGTGGTTCTCTTGCTTTCGACTTCGCCGATGCAATCGAGCGGCAGACGGTATCAAGCAACGGGAGCAGCGATAGGAAAATACTCCGGCGAAATGACTAAACTAACTGCAGCTAACAATGGAGACTCGCCCGCTTCGTTTTATGAAGTCCTGACTAAGGCGCTCAAGAAACGCAAAACTACCATCGAGGGCATCTGCCCTTCCACGGATCCTGTCTCCCGCCGCGTACTTGAAGACTACGGTGCAATCTTTTTGGCGAAGAAGGTGACGCCGCCTCCAGTTTGTGTGTTTACCGGCGACGATGAAGTTGACGAGTTTCAGGAGCGCGTTGGCTACGCGAGAGAAATGTTTGGTTTGGACGCAGTAGAGTTGCAACCGGAAGCAATGAAGGAGTTACTGAAGGCGCGCGCCGCAGCACAAAAGGAAAACCTCGACATTACGCCGCGCGACGGAGCCGAAGCTGCCCGCCGTAGTTTTGAAGACAGTTTGAACTTGTGGCATACGCGCTTCCAGCCAGCGCTCGACTACTGGCTGGCGCAGGGGAGATTGACCGAGGCGCAGGTGACGCGCCTGAAAGAGTTGCCTTTACGCAATCAGATCGCCGAAGTGCTCGAGCTGGAGAAGGGTGGTATCTATTTCAGCAAAGACCTTTCAAAGTCGATCCTTTATTCCATTGCCGCGCCCGGCACGTCGCAGCACATCGCTATGCTCGCCTTCGATGTAAATGAGTTTGATAACCCGCGCGTGCGCGAAATACTTGCCGAACATGGTTGGTTTCAAACTGTCCTTAGCGACTTGCCGCATTTCACCTTTCTCGGTTTGAAAGAGAAAGACTTGCCCAGGTATGGACTAAAGCAGGTTGAGGTTGACGGTCAAAAGTTCTGGATTCCCAACGTTGGCTCCGGCGCCATCCGCCAACCGCGCCAAATATGAAGCGAGCCAAATTTGACGACGCCGCGCGCGCGACCCTCACCGACTGCGTAAAAAAGATCGAGGCCAAGACTGATGCGGAATTGGTGCTGGTCGTTCGCGCCCGCTCCGGGTCTTATCGTCACGCGGACTATCTTTGTGGCGCCCTGCTCGCCCTGGCCGCACTGCTGTTTCTACTTTTCTCCCCTTTCGATTTCCACCAATACTGGGTTGCAATCGACGTCGCCTTGCTGTTTGGGATCGGAGCTTTCGTCTGCTCGCGCAGCAATTCGCTGCGTCGTTCGCTGACGACTGAAAAGTTTCGCAGCTCGGCAGTTCGCACCGCTGCCGCGGCGATGTTTTATGAGGCCGGCATCGCCAACACCAACGCCGAGATGGGCGTGCTTATTTATTTGTCAGTGCTCGAGCGGCGGCTCGAACTGATCGCCGACCGCGGCATCTTGAAAGGCGTGAACGCGCTCGAGTGGAATCAAGAGCTGTTTGAACTGAGCCAGGCCGGTCGCAAGGCTGATCCACAAACACTGCAGTCGGCAATGGAAAAGCTTGGCGCGTTACTCTCCAAACATCTACCGGCCACGGGCGAGAACCCAAATGAACTTCCCGACGCCCCGCGTTTCGAAATGCAATGAAGCTGAAGCGACTGCGAAATCTGTTGGTCAATATTGGGACGGCGGCCCTCCCGCCTGCAACGCGCCGCGGGTGCGCAATCTTCCGAGCGGCACGTTTTTCAATTCGGGTTTTCGCGCTTCGCGCTCATTGCGGTCGAGACGCCCGCGGTCTCAGGGGGAGCGGGCTGCTTGAATTTGCCTGTCGAGTTGCGGGGTCGACGGTCACCGTCCTTCTGATTGGTTCGTGCATGATTCTGTTTCATGCAGAAGCGTTGGCGCGCGTGGGTGGCGGAGGATCCTATAGCGGTGGCGGTGGTCATGGTGGCGGTAGTGGTAGCGGCGGCGCGATCGTGGGCATCGTCAGGCTGCTCGTATGGCTCACCGTGGAGTATCCGGCAGTCGGCATCCCCGTCGATATTGGCGTCGTCGTCTTCGTGGTTTACCGTTTGGCAAAACGCGGCACAAGAGCCGCCGAGGCTTTCTCGTCAGCCTCAGGCAGCACGTCAGTCGGCGCGGTGGCGTTTCCACTAAACTTAGATAACTCCGCGGCGCGAAGCTTTAATAACGAGTTTGCGCGGCTGCGCAAGTTTGATCCCAACTTCTCCGAAATTGTTTTCACTGACTTCTGCTACGCGCTTTACGGCAAGGCGCATGACGCCCGCGGACACGGCGCCAGGGCGCTCGATCAATTCTCGCCTTATCTCAGCGAGTCGGCGCGCAAGTCTCTGCTGCAACGCAATCCGCCAGGTCTGAAAGAAGTTAAGGGAATTATTGTGGGCAGCATGCAGATCGATGCAATTGCCGGACTGGAAACGCCTGCGGTGAAGATCACGATTTCGTTTGAAACCAACTACACTGAGGTCGTCAGTGTGAACGGCGGTCAAGCGAAGGAAATGAGTTATTACGTGCGCGAGCGCTGGTACCTCGAGCGCAAGCGCGATGTTCTGTCTCCGCCCCCGGCTCAGGCGACTGCACTGCACTGCCCGAAGTGTGGCGCGCCCCTGCAAAAGAACACAGTCGGTGCTTGTTCGTTTTGTGGCACGAAGGTCGAGAGCGGTCAGTTTCAGTGGTACGTGCAGGGCATTCAGTTGTTCAGTACCGAAGCGAAAGGGCCGCTGCTTACTTCGGACGTGCCCGAGGTTGGCACTGACCTGCCCAGTGTGGTCCAGCCCGGTTTTACAGATATACGGGTCGCGTTTGAGAAGAAGAATCCGAGCTTTTTCTGGGGTGAATTTCAAGCGCGCGCGCGTTTGATATTTGATGAGCTGCAAGCTGCCTGGTCGACCTTGCAGTGGGAGCGAGCGCGGCCGCACGAAACTGACAACCTGTTTCAGATGCACCAGTACTGGATCGATTCTTACAAGCGACAACACCTGCGCAATGCGCTCGACCAGTCCCGAATCACGGCGCTTCAGCCGGTGAAGATCACGGAAGATGCATTCTACATTTCAATCACTTTGCGGATTGGAGCGCAAGGCTACGATTACACTGTCGACGAACAGGGGAAAGTTGTTAGCGGCTCAAAAACGAAGCTCCGATCCTGGAGCGAATATTGGACGTTTATTCGTAGCCGGAACGCCAGGCCGGGCCCCGCGAAGGCTGATTTGAATTGTCCTAATTGTGGGGCGCCGCTCAAGGTAAACAATGCGGGCGTTTGTGAATTCTGTGGCGGAAAGATAACCTCGGGAGAGTTTGATTGGGTGCTGTCAAGGATTGAACAGGACGAATCGTATTCGGGCTGACATCCAATTGGCGCAGAGTCACATCGAACCGTCTCAACGCGTATGGTATTAATCTTCCGGGATAAAGAACCTTTCAAAAATGGAGTCTTAAGTGAAACGCAGTCTGTTATTAGTTCTTCTGGCAGTCTCCCTCCTGGTGAATCCGGCTATTTTCGCCGGGCAAAAAGCGGCACCAATAACGGCACGCCCGCAGGCAGCGGCGGTCGCGCCGACACCCCAACCGCAGACAAAGTTTGTCAATCGGCAACTGCCCAACGGCTTGGAAATGATCGTGGTGGAAGACCATTCAATCCCTTTGGTTACCTGCGAGATCGCCGTGCGTAACGGATCTTTTACGGAGCCACCGGAATTGAATGGACTGTCGCATCTCTTCGAACACATGTTCTTCAAGGCCAACCGCGCGTCATTAACCGGCGAAGCATACCTCGAAACGATTGACCAGCTCGGCATTATCTACAACGGTCAGACGCAGGAGGAGTTGGTAAACTACTACTTCACCACCACGTCTCCGAATTTGCCGGTCGCCATGCGCTTCATGCGCGATGCTGTGCGTTATCCGTTATTCGACGAAGGACAGTTTGCGCAGGAACAACAGGTGGTCATCGGCGAACTCGATCGCCACGAGTCAAACCCGTTTGGTTTTCTGGCGGCTGACCTTAACAACCGGCTCTTCTACAAATACCCGAGCCGGAAAAATCCAGGCGGCGACAAGGAGACGGTGCGCACCGCCACCACAGCGAAGATGCGACTCATCCAGGGCCGCTATTACGTTCCTAACAACTCGGCAATCGTGGTAACCGGCGACGTGAGTCCGGAAGCAGTTTTCATGCTGGTGCAAAATCTATTTGGCGACTGGCCGCGTCGCGAAAGAGATCCGTTCGTTGAGTTTCCGCTGGTCGAACACCCGCCGCTCCAAAAAAGCGAGGGAGCTATCATCAAGCAGCCCGTCCAGAACGTGATTATTCAGATTGGCTGGCAGGGTCCATCAATTGGCAAAGACGACGCCTCGACCTATGCGGCTGACGTGTTTTCTTTCATTCTGCGCCAGCCAAACTCACGCTTTCAGCGCGCGCTGGTCGATAGCGGATTAGTAACCGGGGTCAACCTAGGTTATTACACACAACGCAATGTCGGCCCGATCAATATCATCGCGCAAACGACGCCCGAAAACGCCCGGGCGGCGACGCGGGCGATTTACAACGAAATCGCACACTTCAACGATCGCGACTATTACACCAACGAGCAATTGGAAACGGCGAAGGCTCTGCTCGAAGCTGACGACCTCTTTAGTCGAGAGAAGCTTTCAGATTACACGCATGTCATCAGCTTTTGGTGGGCCTCGACCGGTATTGACTACTTCCGTGGCTATCTCGGGAATTTGCGACGCACCAAGCGAGAAGACATAAGCCGCTACGTAACCACGTACATTCAGGGCAAGCCGCACGTTGGTCTGGCGATGTTGTCAGACGATGCGGCTAAGACATCCGGACTTACTACGGACGATTTGATCGGAAAATAGTTTTAGAAGAGAGTTTCGAGTTTCGAGTTCCAGGTTTCGAGTTGGCGCTCTTGTGGGCTCGAAAACTCGAAACTCGAAACTCGAAACTTTAAAGTGACAGCGATAAAGAAAATGATTTACGAACACATGAAAAAGAATTGGTTGACGCTGCGAGTGGCGACGCTCTGCCTATTAATTGTTTCACTCGCTACGCCGTTTGTCGCGCAGGAGAAGCACCCGCCAGCGATTGCGCCGCAGCCGGTGCCGATTGCGAAATCGTTGCTCGTTTCTGATCCGGCAGCGTTGGTCACCGAGTTTGACGTAAACGGCCTAAAAGTCCTCATCAAGCGACGCGAGGGAAGCGCGACCGTGGTGGCGGGATTATTTATCAACGGCGGTTCGCGAAATATCACTGCTACCAACGCCGGCATCGAAGACTTGATGCTCGACGCGGCCTCCGAGGCCACCGTAAATTTTCCTCGTGAGAAGCTACGGACTGAATTATCGCGTATGGGCACGGCGATTTCGTCCGGAATTAATTATGACTACTCGGCGCTGACCCTGGCCTCAACTCGCGCGAATTTTGACCGCTCTTGGGACATCTTTACCGACGTGGCGCTTCGTCCCAGCTTCACCCCTGAGGACGTTGAGCGCGTTCGCAATCGAACGGTGCTTTCGCTGCGCGATGCCACTGACACGCCTGACTCTTACATACAGGTCTTACAGTCGCGCGTTGCCTACCCCGGCCACCCCTACGCCAACGATCCAAACGGCACCGCGGAATCGGTTTCGCACCTGACCGCAGAGGATTTGCGCCGCTACCACAAGGAAATGATGGAGACTTCGCGGCTCTTGCTCGTTATCGTCGGCGATCTCAATCCGCAAATTGTTCGTCAGCGTATCGCCGCCTCGTTCGGAAAACTGCCCCGCGGCAATTATCGCAACAACCCGCTGCCGGAGTTGTCGTTTCCAGCCTCAACAGTAGAAGTAACGGAACGTGTACTCCCGACCAATTATGTGCAGGGAGTTTTCAGCGCCCCTGGCCTATCCGCGCCGGACATTTACGCGATGCGCGTTGCGTCGACGGTCCTGCAGAATCGCCTCTTCCTGGAAATCCGAGTTAAGCGGAATCTTTCGTACGCACCCGAGGCTTTCCTCTCCAGTCAGGGTTCGAACCTGGGCGGTGTTTCCGTTAGTTCGACGGATGTTAACCAGAGCGTTCGGGTAATACTTGACGAGATCGCCCGTTTGCAGAATCAACCGATCTCGCCGAGCGAGTTGCAGGGCACAGTGCAACACTACCTGACGCGCTATTACCTGGAACAGGAAACGAACGCGGCCCAGGCTGGCGAGTTGGCTAAAGGTGAATTGCTCGGCGGCGGCTGGCGCACCTCAACGGTTTTCATAGACAAGGTCAGCGCTGTGACCCCCGCGGATGTGCAACGTGTAGCGCAGAAGTACATGCGCAACATTCGCTTCGTTGTGCTGGGTGATCCGAAGAGCGTTGATAAGCAAATTTTCACCGGCGCGGCCGCAGCAGTGGGTCAGTGAACGAAAACAGAAGTCAAACAAGGGGCATGCGAGAATGAACTTCTCCGTGCCCTTTTCGTTTGCGTTCCTATCTGCTGATTTGTTCTTAGCTACTTTTGATTTTCGGGCAGGAACGGTTGATACTTCGCGGCCAATTCTGGTTTCTTAAACTTCTCATACAGTGTTACCAGGCGCTTAGCTGCAAATCCGAGAGACAAGCCTTTGCCGCCCTGAATTGCTTTGAGTCGTTCGAAGCTTTGAATCAATATAGGTTCTGCTTCGCCCAATTTGTTTTGTGCCATCAAGCATTCGCCTAACGCGCTTTCGATTGCCGGCGTGTTGATATCTCCCGACGCCAGATGGGTCTTCGCAAGTTCGACTGCCTGGCGTAAGTATCCTTCACCTTCCCTGGCCCTATTTGACCGTGTGAACGCCAATCCCAACAGCTGTAACTGAACGGCGTAATCACTAGAGTCATCAACCCTAATCTTGCGTCCGATATCTAACGACGCCTGAGCTTCTACGATCGCCTGTGCGAAATTGCCAGACTCCAAATAAGCTTTCGTTAAGTGGCATTTTCCGTAAAAAGTATAGATGGACGCATCGCCCGACTTTTGATAAATATTCTCTGCTTCATGGATGGCGCTCAGGGCTTCGTCATAGCGCCTTTCTTTTGTAAGGAGCCTTCCCAGGTTATAGAGCGTGAGCGCCACTCTGTTTTCATAGCGCTTGGGCATCGGACGAAACGCAGCGATTACTTCGCGGTACATCGCCTCAGCTCCAGCAGCATCTCCGGAAAGATCTTTTGTACGCGCCATAAAGAGCAGCACGGTGAGGGAGTCCGGGTTGTTTGCTCCCAGCATTTCGTCGTACATCGACAAAGATTCCTGGAGCACCGCCTTGGCCTGTTCATATGCGCCCTTGCGCGTGTAAAGCTCGCCCAGATTCCTGAGACCAAATGCGAGATCCTTGTTTCTGGAAGGCAAAAGCCGGCGTTCGATTTCGACGCCCTTGGTCAGAAACGGCTCCGCTTCGGATTCTTTGCGCTTGGTCATCAATGGGTCGCTGAGGTAAATCATACTCAACGCGGTCGCCGCATTTTCTTCGCCGTAGAGTTCCAGGTTCAGTTTCAAGGCTTCGCGCAGCATCTTTTCGGCTTTGTCAGGCAGTCCGAGGGTGCGGTAGGTATTGCCGATGCTCAAAAGTGCTTGCGCTCTAAGTTCAGGCTGAGCAGCGAAGTCGGTATCTATCCTCAGTGCAGCATCGTCAATAACGTCAACGACCTTCGCATCGTGGCCCCGCTCAACGGGCGCGGCTGCTGAAAGGATCGTCTGCAAAAAAGTGTTGAGTTGCTCTGCTCTGGCTTTCTCCAACCGCGCTTGATCACGCTGACGCGCTGCCACCCGCGCCTGCCAGGTTGTGGCTACCATCCCTCCAACCAGAGTGAGCAGGACCAGCAAAGCAGCCGCTACGCCAAGTCGGTTGCGTTTTAGAAATTTTTCGGCGCGATAACTGAACGTGTTGGCACGTGCATTAATCGGTCTACCCTCAAGGTAACGAAGAATGTCGTCAGCGAGTTGGGCCGCTGATTGGTAACGGCGCTCCGGTTCCTTGCGCATCGCCATCAGCACGATGTTGTCGAGGTCGCCCTGGAGTAGCCGGCGCAAGGTATCGGGTTGCTCGTTGTGAGACTTGCTCACGGATTCGGGCGTGATGTCGGTGGCGCCTTCCTTCGTGGTGATTTCTTCAACACGGTGAATAGCAGCGCTCGGCCGATCCGGGTCGGTATCGCAAACAAGACGTTCGATTTCCAGCGCCGAAAGCTGCGCGAAGCGATAGGGAGCGTGTCCACTAAGCAGACGATAAAGAACGACACCCAGGCTGTAGACATCGCTGGCGGTGGTGATGTTTCGCCCGCGTACCTGTTCGGGACTGGCGTAGTCGGGTGTCATCAACCGCGACTGCGTCTCCGTTGGAGCGACTGTGTAAGGAGCGTCGGTATTGAGCAGTTTGGCTATGCCGAAGTCTAGTAGCTTCGGTTCGCCCGTAGCAGTAACTAGAATGTTGCTCGGTTTCAAATCCCGATGCACGATCAAATTCTGATGAGCGTATTGCACGGCCGCGCAGACCTGGCGAAAAAGGCGCAAGCGTTCTGCGGTTGGCAGTTTGTGTTCGTCACAATACTGATCGAGCGGTTTACCTTCGATGTATTCGAGCACAAAGTAAGGCAAACCATCAGCGGTCATCCCGCCGTCGATCAGACGCGCGATGTGAGGGTGCTCGAGTGACGCAAGGATTTGCCGCTCAGTGCGAAAGCGGCGGACGATATCTTCCGTGTCCATTCCCCGTCGCAACAGTTTGATAGCGACAAGTTTTTCAAACTGCTCATCGGCGCGTTCCGCGAGGTAGACGGTGCCCATTCCGCCGCGTCCGATCTCTTTCAAGATCTTGTATGGCCCAAGGCGTTGACCAGTCCGCGACGCTTCACTTTCATTGAGTAGAAAGCTGACGGCCTTCGGCAGATCGGACTTCGACAGAAAGTCTGACGATTTACTTTCGGCAGCCAGCAAGGATTCGACTTCGCGAACGAGCTCACCGTCGTGACCATAGTGCTGGGTCAGCCACTCGGCGCGTTCACTTTCGTGAACATCAAGCGCGGCCTGAAAGACTATTTCAATTTGTTGCCAATCGGTTGATGCCATAACGGGTAACGCTGTCTGTGGGAGTAGTTCAATAAGGTCTAGCTTGCCAAATCACTAAGCACCCGCTAACGCGGTTGGGTCTGACGTGTCGCTGCTAAGCTCGCGATACAACCACGAGCGCGCCATCTGCCAGTCGCGTTGCACTGTTTTCTCGGATACGCCGAGCACCTCCGCGGCCTCTTTGTTCTCGAGGCCCCCGAAATAGAGCAACTCGACGACGCGGCTTTTTCGCTCGTCGAATTTGGCGAGATTGGTCAGGGCCTCGTCCAGGGCTAGCAAATCACTCGCATTGTCTGCCTGCGAAAAGCTGGCCTCCTCGAGCGATAGTCGCTTGGTAGCGCCACCGCGTTTCTCGGCGGCTAATCCGCGAGCATGATTGACGAGGATGCGGCGCATCATTGTCGCCGCTACTCCGTAAAACTGGGCGCGGTTTTGCCAGTTCACGCGCGTCTGATCAACCATCCGCATGTAGGCCTCATGCACCAACGCAGTCGGCTGCAGGGTGTGGCCTTCGCTCTCCTTGCGCAAATACTGCCGCGCAATTCTCTTCAATTCGTCGTAGACGAGTTGAAAAAGCGATTCCTCGGCGCCGGTTTTCCCCGCGCTCCAAGCCAGCAGCATTCGCGTCACATCTTTGGGCTTATCGTCCATAGGTCACCGCAAGTGCCGCACATTTTAGCTGAGCCGCACACTGATTCGGTAGCCATGTCCGTTTTGGCGCGCGTTTCGTGCGTTAGTAGATAGACAGTCAAAGAAGATTTGCCTAAACAGGCTGGCCGACCTCGGCGCGGCTGATTAGCCTGCCTTTATCAGAACCACCTGCGGTAGCGGGCGGGCCTTTAGGGCCAAAAGGAGAAATTTTCATGTACAGAACACTGATCAGTCGCATTAATCCAAGGTTCTTTTATCCGGTGATTGTTGTTTCATTGGTAACGGCGGCTCTGCTATTTGCCGTAAAGTTCGATCCTGCTTTCGCGAGCACGGTCGGAGCGGTTGCTGAACTGCCAGCAGCTCAAAACCAGCCCGCTGTCGGCTCGGGACGGATTATGTACTCAGCCAACGGGAGCCGCATGTATGTCATCAATGCTGATCCTAACAACCAGAAGCCCTCCTATATTGTCGCCGGTGAACTTTTTCAGAATTCGAGCCACCACCCGTCGGTTTCGTCGCAGACAGGTAGGATCGCATTCGCCGGTTCGCGAGGATCAGAAGGCGTGGGTGTACCTCTGATCTACGCTATGGATAGCGATGGCCTAAACGTGCATCCGGTCACCAGCCCGGTGGGACTTCCTCCGGGAGTGTCTGACACTGTGCCTGCAATCTCGCCCGACGGATCGCAGATCGCCTTTATTTCCAAGCGTTTCGGCAGCCAACCTAATTATCCCCCCACCCCACAAAACCCAGACGGCACCCCAAAAGACTCTGAGGTTTTCGTGGTGAATTTCGACGGAACGGGCCTGCATCAGGTCACCTCGAGTGAGCAGACGCCAGTCAACAATGGGACGACGGTCGCAACGGTGGTCGCCTGGAGCGGCAACACACTTAAAGTCAGTGCCCGTAGGGGATTCACAAATGACCAAGGGCAGAGGGTAACGAGAACAGGGATTTACACTTTCAATCCGGACGGAACAGGTGAATCTCTCTTTTTGCAACTAGGCGGCCTTGATTTCACAGATGTACTAGACGCCGCAGGCGGAATTATATTGTACAGTCTCAATAACGCGATATATGTCGGCAGCGGCAATGACCTAAGAAGTTACACCGTTATTCCTGCCTCTCAAGCCGGTGGGGGCGTCCGGTTTTACCAGGGCGTGCGTTTCTCGCCCGATGGAAGCCGGATTGTATATAGCGGCGATGATGATGGCGGCTCAATCCGGACCATCGGTATCGACGGCAGTAATCCGGTCCTTGTAAGAGGCAATCTTGGCGGTACAAACGGCGGCATATGGTGGTTTGACGCTCCGCCGATTCCAACTCCGGCCCGGCTCAGGCTGGATCCGGCAGTCGTGCGAGTCGTAAATGACGGTGTGACCATGAGCCGGGTTACTCCGTCCCTGCTCGATGCTAACGGCAATGTCATTTTCCATGCGGCTGATTTCAGCACTCCATGCGGGGCCGGATACCCATGTACGCTGAATCCAAACAACTTTACATATTTTTCCGATGGCCGGATCAGAGTTACCAACGCAAACAACACGCCCGGATACATATCCTTTTGCGGAGCGAACGGCGGCTTAAGCGGTTGTAGCGTCGTCTCGGTCGGCACGGATGTAGATTTTGCCGAGATAAATTCGAGTGTACCGTCCGCAAACACAAACGGAACAGGCGGCCCCGGCATATTTACGGTTCGCCGCGAATCGACCGAGGCTAACAGCGCTTTAATCGTAAATTTTACCCTTGGTGGCACCGCTGTTCGGGACGTAGATTATTCACTCGATATTGTCGGCAACATTATCTCATTTTCGCCGGGACAAACCTCCTTCGATATCAGAGTGACCCCGCTTAGAGCTGCGGGCAACAAAACTGTTTCGATGAATATCGCGGCCCAGTCGGGAGCTTCTTACTTAACCTATGCCGGACGCGAAACTGCAACCATAAATATCGTGGACAACGGGCCACCGGCTGCGGCATTCTTTTTGTCATCAATCACGCCGAATACAGGCGGCGACGGCGGAAGCGTCACCAGCACCGTCTACGGGACGAGTATTCGATCGGCCGCGACGGTGCGGCTGACGCGTACTGGCCAAGCGGACATCGTTGGTTCGAATACGAGCGTCGCGGCCAATGGCTTATCGATCACCACAACCTTTGATTTGACAGGCAAAGCTCTGGGCTTATGGAATGTTGTCGTCACTAATCCGGGCAATACTACAGCGACGCTTGCGGCTGCTTTCACCATTGAAAAAAGTCAGGGCGACAAAGTCTGGGTTGATCTTGTCGGCCGCTACACGATGAGAAGCAATCTCACGCAGACCTTTTACATCGTCTATGGCAACAGCGGCGACGTTGATTCGCCGCCGACGAGGTTCCTGGTCTATATTCCCGCCCCACTCGATTTGACGGGTTATCCGATTCTTAAGGAAGTGGCCGGACTCGGACGCGGGACAGTTCCAAATATAACCAAGTATGAGGGCGGGACAATGCTGGAATTCTACGTTCCGAAAGTCAACGCTAATACCAGCACGTACGCGCCGTTCGAACTGACGGCGCCGGACGAACTGCTCCACAAAGATATCGATTTACAAATAGATGCCTTAATCTCTCCCCACCCTTACAAACCGGATGCCGTACAGACCGACCCGTCGGTTACGCTGACGCCCGAGGTTCTTGAGGCAACGGATACTCATGCGAGGATCGTGCAGCACGTCCGCAGTCCAACCGTTAGTGGCGACATTACGTCGGAGATAACTTTGACGGACGTCCAAGAAGCTCACGATCCGATCATCAATATAACGAATGATGGGACGACGATACGGTGGAATATCAGCGTCACCGTTCCGAAGTCTGTGCTGACTAAACAGACCTTAGCGCCTCAGAAAGCAAACCCCGGTGCCCAGCTACCCGGGGAGGCACCGTCGGTAGACGTACCCCTGCATGAGCAGATCTTCGAGGGAGGTGTAGCGTCAATCGAAGTATATCTTGCAGCTGGAGCGGCAATAGAAGCGAGAGAGGCAGTGGAAAAGGGCGTTGAATTTGATGAACTGGCCGATTGCCTGGTCAGAATGGGGAAGATTTCAGAGGCGGACGCCGACAGCGTGAAGAGGGCAAATTCGGGACGTAACTTAGTCAGAATTTCTAGTGCTGCCGTGGAAAGCTCAAGCGCGATCGCAACTATCCTCAAAAAATCCTCGGTTCCCATAAGCCTGGCGCTTTACGCAGCCGGGAAGACCGTCAATGTCATAGATAGTTATGTGCTTGAACAAGCTCCTCTTAATGCTTTCAGAAAGGGCGTCTGCGAGGGTCCTGACGGAGCCAAGACCCCATACTTCGAACTCTGCCACGAAATCAACGCCAGCAAGACAAACTCTGAGGAGAATGAAAAAGCCAAACAGGCACTCTTTGATCAGTTGATCCTGGACTGCCTGTTGTTCGAGCATAAGTTAGAGGTGTCGAAAATATATCACGAATACTACAACCTACATCTGCACGTCGTCGCCTCTGGGGACCCGAATGAGAAGGACGGCTCGCAAGGTGCGGGTACGCCGCAGTTCGTCACCGGTACGGAGCCACTCCGCTATGTCATCTCGTTTGAGAACATTTCCACTGCCACCGCACCGGCGCAGACTGTGGTCGTGACAGACCAGCTTGATCCCGCGAAGGTTGACCTTTCAACCGTCAGCCTGGGTGCTTTTAATTTCGGAATTAATGGAACGGCTCCCGCGACCGCGGTTTCGAGCTATTCGGCCGATATTGATCTGCGTCCCGCAAAAAACCTGATCGCACGCGTCAACGGACAGGTTGATGAAAACACCGGACTATTGACCTGGCGTTTCACTTCTATCGACCCGGCGACCGGACAGCCGACGACCGATCCGCTAGCCGGATTTCTGCCGCCCGACACCAATCCACCCGATGGTCAGGGCAGCGTCACGTTCAGCGTGATGCCTAAACAGAATCTTGCGACCGGCACAGAGATACGCAACAAGGCACGCATCATCTTTGACAACAATGCGCCGATTGACACCAACGAATATCTCAACACGATTGACAACTCGCTGCCCGCGAGCCACGTCTTGCCATTGGCTGGCGTGCAAAGCTCGATCGTCTTCAATGTGAATTGGACTGGCACAGACACGGGCTCGGGAGTTCAGAGCTACGATGTCTATGCTTCAGAAAACGGCGGCCCGTTCACGCTCTGGCAAAGCAACGCGACCGCTACAGCAGGAACATTCATTGGGAAGCCGGGCACGGGCTACAGTTTCTACAGTCTTTCACGCGACGGGGCGGGCAATCTTGAGCCTGCCAAGACCACAGCCGAGGCCGGCACGACGACGCGTAACGACATCACTAACTCAGTTGACGACACGCGCTTCTATGTGCGCCAACATTATCTTGATTTTCTGAGCCGTGAGCCCGACCAATCCGGCTGGGACTTCTGGACCAACAACATAGAGTCTTGTGGAACGAACGCGCAGTGCCGCGAGGTCAAGCGCATCGACACTTCAGCCGCTTACTTCTTATCAATCGAGTTCCAGCAGACCGGCTATCTGGTTTACCGTGCCTACAAAGCCGCCTACGGTAATTTGCAGGGCAAGCCCGTCCCCCTGGGCCTCTCTGACTTTCTCCCAGATACACAAGGCATCGGGCAGGGCGTCGTAGTCGGCCAGACAGGCTGGGAGCAAAAGTTGGAGAACAACAAGGCGGCCTACTTTAACTCGTTCGTCAGCAGCGCGCGCTTTATTGCGGCCTACCCACAAGGGATGACAGCCGCCGGCTACGTTGACGCGTTGTTTGCGAACGCCGGCGTCGCGCCCACCGCCCAGGAGCGGCAGACCGCGATCACGGCCTACGGCGCGGGTGACGCGGCGGGCCGGGTGGCAGCGCTGCGTTCGGCGGCCGAGAGCCAGACGTTGCAGCGGAGCGAGTTCAACCGCGCGTTTGTGCTGATGCAGTACTTCGGCTATCTCCGAAGGAACCCGAACGACGCGCCGGACGCGGACTTCTCTGGCTACAACTTCTGGCTGCAGAAGCTCAACAGCTTCGGCGGCGATTATCGCGCGGCCGAGATGGTCAAGGCCTTCATTGTCTCCGGCGAATATCGCAAACGCTTCGGGCCGTGAGTCAGAGCGGGCGGGTGCAGTCAGAACCGCGACCAGTCGGGGTAGCGGGCGGGCCTTAGGGCCGTTGGCTAACAAACGTCAGCGGGAGCAAGAAGGCCCACCCGCTACCGCAGGCGGTTCTGACAAGCATTACCGCTCAAGCCGCGTCTCGCTTACCAACCTTTCATACATCTTCACATCAAGTTGGCGCAGAATCTTAGCTTCGCCTGACGCCTGTCTTTCGTTTCCGGTTTCGAAATATGCGACGGCAAGATTGTAGTGGGCCTCGGCATTGTCAGGACGCAGGCTGGCCGCGCGGTTGTAGGAAGCGATGGCTTCGGTCATTCTTCCGGCGTAGTAATACGCGTCGCCGAGTTTGTTGTGGATCTCTTCGGAGTTAGGCTTGAGTTCGAGCGCGTGTTGATAGGCGCGAATTGCCTCGATGCTTTTTCCCTGCTTAACTTTGCAATAGCCTACCTGTACCCACGCATCCGCGCGTCGCGGATTCCTGTTGGCGGCAGTCTCAAAATAGCCGATCGCGCTGTCGTAGTTTCCCAGCCAAAGAGAATCCAATCCCGTGCGATACGACGACTCCGCGACATCGCCCAGTCTTTCTTTCGTAGTTACACTGCCGACCGCGCGCAACTTGCCCGGCCGCAACGCGGCCACCCGCGCTGCGCCGATCGCGAGGTTTATGTTTTGTCCGTTCGTTACCTTGACCGTGACAACGCCGACCACTTCGCCCTTCATGTTGAAAACCGGACTGCCACTATTGCCGTGCGAGATCGGCGCTGTGATCTGAATAATTTTGCCGACGTTTGGCACTTCGCGCACTGCGGAAACTATGCCATCAGTCACCGACCCTTCCAGCTTAAGTGGATTGCCAATCACGACGATCTGTTCGCCCTCATCCGGTAGCACGTTAGCCAATTCGCTGGCGCGTGAGCGCCCACCCCCCTCGCCCGGCATCTCGACGCTTAGCAATGCGAGGTCGCCCTCATCGTCTGCGTCCAGCACACCGGCAACGAGAAACACTTTGCCTTTGCCGTCCAGCGTTTTGACCTCGACTCGCTGAGCGCCGCGAATAACGTGCAGGTTTGTAACGACCTGTCCGGCACGCACGAAGAAACCGCTGCCGGTCATCAGGGCTTCACCCTGCTCGTCGAAAGTTGCAATTGCAACTACGGAGGGTTTAACGCGTCTGACAAGTTCGGGCAAACTCTGCTGGGGGAAAACTTGTTTGGAAGCGACGAGACTTACAGCCAAAAGCAGCAACTGGGGGAAGATGCGTTTGTACATATTAAGTTGTAACCGCGGCTAGCTGACGGGTTGATGGGGACCGAAGCAGCGTGCTGCTTCAGCGTTTCAGTGTACTTGCAGTCGAGAGTCAAACGCCGGGGAAGGTCGGCCTGGGAGACGTAACCGATTATCCCAGCGCCACCAATCGGCATCTTAACGCAGGAGCAGCCAACTCGGATAGGAAATTCTTGCGCTGGGTGGCAGGAGTCGAGACAAGCCGTGGGTGCTGTGAAAAAAATGAGGCCGCCAGTTTGGCGGCCTCGGAATATGGACTCAACCCAGGTTAGAACCTGTTATGGAGTGATTTGAATGACGCTAAGTCGCGGGCCGGCGGGCATAACAATGGTCTTTAACACACCAAAGTCTTCCATGGTCACCAGCAACCCGAAGTCGGCCAGGGTTGTATTAGCTTTGATTTCCGCCTCATTTTTCCCCTTGATATTCGCAATCTGTCCCAGCTTAAAAAACTGATTGTCAGGAGAGACTGCCCAAAGGATATATGTCTGTCCGGTGGGAGCTTCCTTCAGCTCATGGAAGACCATCTTAACTTCCGTCGCTTTGCCATTGTGCGGCTCGATGAAAACATTCGCGCGCGCCCCCGACATGGCGCCGGTGAAGTCAATTTTTATTTTCGTGTCGTCGCCCTTCTTGAAAGCGGGGATATTTAGCATGGGCACTGTAGAGACACTCGCCGGCGTTGTGCCTGAGGTCGTGGTTGCACTGACTGTCTCGCCCGTCGCCGACATTGTGTGCGGGATTACCGCAAAACCTTCGGGCACCGCGCTGCGGAAGAAGACTTTCACATTCGGATCGTAAGCGGTCAGGGTGTCTTCCGCCGCTGCGAACAGCATGAACTTACTCAGCGGCGTGGTAGCGCTGAATTTGCCCGTTCCATTTGCGATCACCACCGGCCCTAATAATGAGACGGCTCCTGTGTCGTCCACTGCGTAGAGATTGATCGCGGTAACATCCGCGGGCACCTCCGTCAGGTTTAGCACGACCCGCGTTCCGTCGTCGTCGCGTAGGATCGTCGCCACACCCTTCGCACCGGTTAACGAGACTGGAGTCAACGTGACGACTGTTTCTTTCTTGAGCGGATATTCGATGACGGTGTAGGTGCCGTCCGCATTTTGAATTGTTTTGGTAACTGTAGTTGGAGTTTGCGTGACAGTAGTAGTTGGCGTTTGCGTGACTATGACGGTTGGTTTTGGTGTAACTGTAGTGGTTGTTGTTTGGGCGGCTACGAATGCGGCTGATGAACTAACCAACAGCGCAGCTGCTAAGACTGAAATGCTCTTACTCATATGGGCTTACCTTCCTTTTAATTGCGATTAAGTCTGGTCGGGGGAAATCAGTTGGGTTGTACCTTAGGTAGTCGCAAGCATCATGCCAGCCTGGTTGCAGCAAAACGCTAGGCAGTTAATTCTGCATAACTGCCCATACGCTTGTCTTGGTGGGAATTGTTGCGAGAAGGTCGCTAAACCGCAACGCACAACGGTACGCTTGTGTATGCTCTCTTATCAGCTATCTTGACGCTCAATAACTATTGAGTTCAGCGATCGCTTTCGCCACATCCGCTACTTGCGGGAGGATTATGTCCTCCAATTGCGGGGCGTAAGCGACGAATGTATCGGCAGCAGCGACGCGGCGCACCGGCGCATCGAGGTGTTCGAAGAGTTCATCGGAAATGCGCGCCGCGATCTCAGCGCCGTAGCCAAACGATAGTGAATCTTCGTGAGCGACGATCACTTTGCCAGTCTTCTGAACCGTAGTCGCGATCGCATTCCAGTCGTAAGGTTGCAGGCTACGCAGATCGATGACTTCAACGTTGATGCCCTGCTGCTCGGCTTGCTTTGCAGCAACTAACGAACGTTGCACCAGCGCGCCGTAAGTAATTATCGAGAGATCGATTCCTTCGCGCACAGTCTTCGCCTTGCCAAACGGAATCATGAAGTTCTCAGGCGGATACTGCGATTTGTTATAGGCCTGGCGATAGAGATGCTTGTGCTCGAGGAACAAGACCGGATCGTCACAGCGAATCGCGGTGCGTAACAAACCGTTCGCGTCGAGCGCGTTCGAAGGATAGATAACGCGCAGGCCGGGAATTTGCGTGAAAGTGGAAACGCCGGACTGGGAGTGATAGACCGCGCCGCCTTTCAAGTAACCACCGACTGGCACGCGCATCACCACTGGCGCCTTCCAGTCGCCGCCGGAGCGCCAGCGCATTACTGCCAGCTCGTTACGAATCTGGTGCATCGCCGGCCAGATGTAGTCGAAAAACTGAATCTCCACGACCGGCTTCAGTCCCCGCGTGGCCATGCCGATAGCGCGGCCGACAATGTTTGCTTCGGCGAGCGGGGAATTGAAGACACGCGCGCTGCCAAACTTCCGCTGCAGGTTGGCGGTGACTTTGAAAACGCCGCCTTTGCCTTTGACCTTGTTGAGAGATTCTTCACGCGAACAATCCGCCACGTCTTCGCCAAACACGACGATGCGTGGATCGCGTGCCATCTCGACGTGCAGGCAACGATTGATCAAGTCGACCATCGTTCCGGCGTTGCCGGACAGTTCGGCGCCCGCTTCAGTGTCAAACTCTTTCGTAGTTGGATCCACGTCGGGTGAATAGATGTGGAGCTGCGCTGTGTCCGGTGCAGGCTGTGGACTCGCGAGCGCCAGATCTGTAGCTTCAATGACGAGCGCATCGACCTCGTCCTTTATCTTCTGCAGTCCATCCTGTTCGATCACTTTTTCATCAACCAGCAGCGCGCCATAGCGCTTCACGGGATCGCGTTCGGCGTCTGCGGTTCGCTCTTCATCGGGACGATAGAGCTTCTCGTCGTCTGAAAGCGAGTGCGAATAAGGACGGATAACTTTCGCGTGGACAAACGACGGCCCCTTGCCTTCGCGAGAGTACTGGACCGCTCGCTTCATGACAGCCAGCGATTCAAGCGCGTTAGTGCCATCGCAGCGTTGCAGATAGAGATTCGGAAAGCCCTTAATGAGACGCGAAACGTCGCCGCCGGCAGTCTGCACTTCGACCGGCACACTGATCGCATAGCCGTTATCTTCCAGCAGGAAAACTACCGGCAGTTTCAAGTTGCAGGCTGTGTTCAGCGCCTCCCAAAATTCGCCCTCACTCGAAGTGCCATCGCCCAATGAAACGTACACCACTTCGTCTTTGTGAAAGTTTGATACGCCCTTCCGCAGTTCTTTGATCAACTT
>JBDUDV010000034.1:0-33274 GCA_040002755.1 Acidobacteriota bacterium
AGGTTGAGCGACGAAATGTCGAGGCCCTTGAATTTTGAATAGCGCGTGAACTTCATTTGTCGGGATCTAAGAGTTCAGCCAAAGATAAACACGGATTTCCACGGATTGCTTTACGCGGATTATCAAATATTAGCCTTTTGAAATCAGGCTTGAGACCGAAGTTAAGAAGCAAACCGACTTCAATATCGGTGGCACGCAAGTAATTAAGCAACTGCGCCGTATGAGATGTGTCAGCGATCGCGCCGCCTTGAGCTCGATTAGCACGCAACCCCCTACAAGCATGTCCGCTGAGAAATCTCCGACTAGTTGGCCCCGGAAAGAAACCGGTATTTTTATTTGCCGGCAAACTTTCAGCACCATTGAGTTCAACGCGATCTCTAATGTTCTCGTATACAGATTCGAGAAAGCCATGACCGAGTTCGTTGTAGACCTCGTAAAAGATTCGGATGATCTTCTGAGTGATGTCTCCGTGTTTGAATCCGTGGTCATCCGTGTTCATCTGTGGCCTCATGCCGTTAGCTATATTTCCCGGTTTCCGTTAGATCGTCGTAGATCATTCCGCGGCGATCCTTCTTTGCTTTCGTTACCGCGCTGTAGCCGCCTTCTTCGTTACGACTGATCTTGTTCGCAGCGTAGAGGCCTTCCAACACGAACTCACAAGCCGCTACTAACTGCGCCGTGTCTGATTCCTTGAAGTCGAATGGAATAACGGCGGTGTCGATCAGTTCCGGAACGGCTTCGAGCAACGTTCGGCATTCCGATGCTGACGCTGTGTCTGCGAGCCGCAGGTTATTTCCGGTCTCAAACCATTGCACCGTCGGCGCAAAGTCAATCCCGACGAAGTAGCCTTCAAATATTTCACCGGCCGCGCGTTTGATCAGGTCTTTTGCGATGCGGCTGGCGCCAATCTGTTCGCCTTCGTATTCGAGTTCCATCTTGCCGGTCATCGAAGGAATCGCCGCGTAGACATCTGAGACGCGCGGTACGATCTCCTCCTCGCCGGTCAGCAACGCGCGCCGCTCGGCATTGGAAAGTACCGACTCGATGACGGTGATTGGCATGCGCTGTGAAACGCCGGAATGCTTATCGACTCTACTGTCGTCGCGCGCCTCGAAGGCGATTTGTTCGACGAGTTCCCGAATAAACTCCGGAATATTCAACGGCGCAGGCGAACCTTCCGGGCTGTCTAGTCCAGCGCGTTTTACCCACGCTTCCTGTCTCGTGATCTCAACGGCCGTCTGCAGCTCCGCAGGATAGTGGGTCATGATTTCAGTGCCGATGCGATCCTTGAGCGGTGTTATGATCTTTCCGCGCGCCGTGTAGTCTTCGGGGTTCGCAGAAAAAACCAGCATCACATCAAGCGGTAGACGCACCGGGTAACCCTTAATCTGCACATCGCCTTCCTGCATGATGTTGAAGAGTCCGACCTGAATCTTCCCGGCAAGATCAGGCAGCTCATTGATGGCGAAGATGCCGCGATTCGCGCGCGGCAAAAGTCCGTAATGAATAGTCAGCTCATCGCTCAACAAGTGTCCGCCCTTGGCGGCTTTGATCGGATCGACGTCGCCGATAATGTCGGCGATTGTGACATCCGGCGTCGCAAGCTTCTCGACAAAGCGTGAATCACGATCGATCCAATCGATGTGTGTCGAGTCGCCGTGAACAGCCACCATCTGCCGGCCGTAAGCCGAGATGGGATTGAACGGATCGTCGTTAACTTCAGAACCGGCAACGATCGGAATTCGCGCATCGAGGAGTTCGGTAAGTTGGCGGATGATGCGACTCTTCGCCTGTCCTCTGAGCCCGAGCAGGATAACGTTGTGACGCGCGAGAATTGCGTTGCCGAGTTGCGGGATAACCGTCTCGTCGTAGCCAACGATGCCGCGGAAAAGTTTTTCGCCGGCGCGCAGTTTCTTGATGAGATTCGCACGTAGCTCGTCCTTAACCGAGACGCTTTTGTAGCCACTCTGTTTAAGTTCGCCAAAGGTTTTGGCTGGTTCAAAGGTTGTTTTCGGACTGCTCATATAAAGCCCTGCGACCTATTTGGAATTTGAAACGGGGGAGGGAATATCTTACGCGACAGAACGGCGAAGAGGTAGCGGGTTGACTAACCGACAGGAACAAATTGCCCGCTGGGTGTTTTCTGCACCAGTCCCTCGTCGATCAGTTTCTCCAAATGCGCCAGCACAGCGCGTTCAGCCATAGCATGCGCTTTGGGAGAAACATCCGTGTAAACCTGCGCGACGATCTCCTTTTGTGTGTCTGCGCCCTGACGAACGGCTGCCAGAATTCTCTGTTCACGATCCAGTCTATGCGAGATGTATTCGTCAAGCTTGCGGTAAGGGTTTGCGATCGCCGGCCCGTGTCCACCGAAAATGACCGAGAGATTTGGCAGCGCTCGCATGCGCTCGAGCGAGCCCAGGTAATCGCGCATGTTTCCTTCCGGCGGATCAATCAAGACTGAACCGAGACCGACGATGTTGTCGCCGGAGACGAGCGTGCCGGTTCGTTCCTCGTAGAGACAGAGATGACCGCGCGAGTGGCCGGGCGTGTGCATCGCGCGCAATGCGATACGCGGCTCGCCTTCGAGGACGACAATATCTTCGTCGTCCAGCATCGTATCAACCTGAATATCCGGTAGCGCTGAAGCTGTCAGGCTATGCGCCAACACCCGTATGTCTCCGAGCTGCGCCCGCAGTGCATTCACTCCGCCCACATGATCGGGATGCATGTGCGTGATTAAAATGCCGCTCAGCGTTCGATCTGCGGCGAGCAACTCAGCGATAGTTGCGCCCAGCACTCGTTGTTCGTCTTCGTAAGGCGATCCCGGATCGATTACGAGTAAGGATCGCGACGTGTAGATCAGATAACAGTTTGTATGTGTAGCCGGCGGCTTCGTCGGTGTGCGCACCGGAAAGCAAATGTAATTCGGGCGAAACTCGATCCGTCGCACCGGCTGGCGATCGGCGTTTGGCGACAACAGGAACCGCGCGACTAAATCGTCAGTGAGACCGGCGGACAAAGTTTTCAAAGCGTGCAGAACCGGCGGTACTGCAAGAATCTCCGAGCCTTCCCAGCGTGCATAAGCAGCGGACGCGGTAATCCATTCACCATTTTCGAGTTCGCCATCGCCAGCGACGATTGCGTGTTGCTTTAGAGGGCACTTCACCAAAAAGAACCAGGTATCAAAGCGTCGCGCACTGAACGGCGGCGTCACCCAACGACCAACGAAAGTGAAATCGTCTGCGTCAAGATGAAGTTCATAGTGTTCGAGGAGCGCGGGCCACGATATTCTTCCCGCCTCCAGATCATCGAGTAGCGATGCGCGCTGGCCCTGGGTTAAGGCATCACCACCACGCGCTACGAGCACTTGAGTTTCTTCAAACAGCTCCCGCGCCGCACAACTGATAGCTACGCGTGCATCTGGATCAGGACAATTCTCAACCCGCGCTTCAGCGTCCGCGGGATCAAACTGGCCTCCCGGGAACGCATGGTAGCCGCCGAGGAATGCGAGTTTTTCACTGCGACGAACCAGAAAGACTTCAGGGTTGCCAGGGTTGGTGTTATGACGAAGGAGAATTACCGCTGCAGCATCTTTGGGAGTGACTCCTGCAGTTGCAATCGCGTCAGGCTTGTTGTTTGGGTTAACGGAGTGGCTCACGGAGTAGATTGACAAGAGAGGCGATGTTTCGGCGGCTGGACCATCATCCATGGAAACCTGGCCTACATGACGCAATGACGCAAACAATTTCGATACTTTAGAGTGCAAGCTTTTCTTTTGGCAGGATCACTGCCAGCCACGCCGCGGCATCGACCGTACGCAGTCACACATTTCTTCCGGCAGCGACTAGCTGGAGTTGGCTTTGCCTCTGATTCCATTGTGGTTGAAGAATTTGTGTTCTGACTCGCACTCCCGATTGTCACCGCGCCTGCCATCTGAGGTCCACAAGCGAGCAACAAGAACAGCAGGGAGCTGCGGATGAGATTTGTTTTCATCTTTCTATCTCCTCTTAAGATTAAGCTCCAGTTGAGCGCTGGTCTTACTCATGACCAGCGGAATCGTTCCCCATCGCCCGGTCCCCAGGGCACACCGCGCATGTGATAGCCGCCTTCTTCCCAGAAGCCAGGCTGATCGTGCTCGAGAAACCGCACGCCCTTGACCCACTTGGCCGACTTCCAGGCGTAGAGTTGCGGGATGATCAAGCGAACCGGCCCGCCATGTTCCGGAGGAATCGGGGCGCCGTCGTGCGACCAGGCGAAGAGCGAGTCTTCGTTGAGAAAGTATTCGATCGGAACATTGGTGGTCCAGCCGTGGTCGTAGCCAAAGGCAACGACAAACTTTGCCTCAGGCTTGATGCCGACAACGTTTGCGAGCTCGCGTGTTGGCACCCCGCCCCACAGATTGTCGAGACGCGACCAGCGCGTCACACAGTGAAAGTCTGCGTAGACGCGAACTGCCGGCAGTTGCATGAATTCATCGAGCGACCACTCCTGTGGATGCTCGACTAAACCGTCGACCGCAAACGACCAGATCGCCAGATCGACTTCCGGCGTTCCATGCGCATCGAGCACCGGCCACTTCTTCGTGCGCGATTGTCCCGGCGGCATTCGATTCTCGCGACGTGTGTCCGGACTGATGATGACGTCCTGGTCGCCAACCTCTTCGGGCTTGCGCGGCTCGGTCGTTTGATATTTCGGATCCTTGATTAAGTTATTGAGAAAACTCATCGCTCAAGTTTGTTTCGTTCGAATCAGCCGCTTCCGAGTTTTCTCGTTTAGCGAGTCCTGCGTCGATCTCGTCCTTTGCTTGTAGGCGACGCTGCTTGCGAGCAGCCTCTTTTACCTCGTCATTAAAAACCCAGTGGTCCATGTTGGAGTGGCCGCGTCTACCGCCTTGTTTCCCGCATTCGCTTTGCCTTTTGCAATTGCCACTGAAAAAACTCGAACTACTTCTTTGCGCTTCTCTCAGCGAGCTTCATCAACTCTTCCGGCATCCACTTGTCCACGCCTTTTTTGGTCGACTCCTCAATGCCGGCGGTGCGATCATGCCAGTCGTCTCTGTTGCCCTCTGGCCCGCGCTGCTTTTCGTAGTTTTCAGTTTGCTCCAAGCTCAAAATAATTCCGTCGACAATTTCTTTCCAGTCCTGGAATTGGATGCCACGCCTGATGATTGGCAATCCTGCTGACCAATCCTCTTCGGGAGCGCGGGCGTCTTGTTCCGGAATGGTCAACGTGAGCAGAGATGGAAAGGGCTTGCCGGAAAACTCTTTCACAAGCTGATCCTTAATCTCTTTGTATGAGGCTTGTGTGTTTTCCGTTCTCAGCGCCTGCGCGCGGCGAAAGAGATCGGACGTGCTTGTTTGCTCGTTGGTCATAATCCCGCAGATCTGCACCATAAATGTCGTTGGTTACGCCAATAGTTTACACGGCGAACTCCTCTCGATACAACAACCGTTCCCGGTTACGCTCCAATTGCGACCAGTCGCCGCACTCCCAGGAATGAAGTAAACTGCCTGACACGATGCCGGAGTCAATTCTTTCCACCGAAACTGAACAAGTCCCGACAAAGCCGGACTTGTCGTGTCACGTTTGTGGCCGCGCGGGCAATCGGCGGATTGCGTTGAGCGAGTTGCCCACTGAACTCGCCGCGCTGTTAGAAGCGAACGCGGATGTTGAGCGCGAGCTGGATCGCGTTTGCGCCAACTGCGTTGAGCTTTTCAGCCGGGCCAAGGCGCAAATCGATTCTCACCATGTTGTTTTCGAGCGCACTGATCACGTTCTATCAACACCGCTACGGATGGATGCAGACGAACGATTCACCGGGCGCGGCGTGACCATCGCCTTTCTCGACTCCGGTTTCTACGCGCACGACGATCTAACCAAACCAGAAAACCGAATTGCGGCTTACCACAGCATCTTCGACACGGAAGATGATCGCACGTCATTGGAAAAACCCGATATCGCTAGTTGGCATGGAATGATGACCTCGGTAGTCGCGGCCGGCAACGGCCATCTGTCTGACGGCTTTTATCGTGGCATTGCGCCGGAGGCGAAGGTCGTCCTGGTAAAGGTAGGCCGCACCGGACACATTCCCGACGAACACATCGCGCGGGGCCTCGAATGGGTGTTGACTAACAAAAAGAAATACGGCATTCGCGTCGTCAACATTTCCGCCGGTGGAGACTTTGAACAGTCGTATCTGGAGAGCCCCTTGTGCGAAATGGTCGAGCGTGCCGTGCGCGAGGGATTGGTCGTAGTTTGTGCGGTGGGCAATGCTGGCATGGCTCCGGGACATCCCGTACTACCGCCAGCCAGTTCACCCTCAGCGATTGCGGTAGGCGGGCTCGACGATCAGAACTCGCTTGATCGAGCGAGGCGTGGGATGTATCGCTCATCATACGGGCCAACCATTGACGGTTTGCAAAAGCCGGAGATCATCGCGCCGGGCATTTGGGTGGCCGCCCCAATTCTGCCCGCCACTCCCACGGCTGACGAAGCTCAACTTTGCTCCGAACTGGACGCCGCAGCCGACGCCGATTTGCGCGCGATCATTCTTGCGCACGCCGGAGTCGACAAGGATTTCGACGAAGCGCAAGATCTGCCAATCCCGCTCTTGCGGCAACTGATTACGATCAAGTTGCGCGAGGGCAATGTGATTAGCCAGCATTACAAGTATGTCGACGGGACTTCGTTTGCTTCGCCCATCGTCGCCTCGATCGCAGCGTGCATGCTGGAGGCCAATCCAGGTTTGACGCCACAACAAGTGAAACGAATCTTGATTGACACCGCGGAACGAGTTCCGGGTGTCGAAGTTGAAAGACAAGGTTGGGGTGTGGTTGTCTCGAGGCGCGCGGTCGAGATTGCGCTGGCAACCGTTCGATAAGGTTCAGAAAGCGCTGAACTCGAGCGCCGTTTGGACTGGGTGTTGGACACTGCGCGACGCGTGTGCAACAATTCTTACTCACCCACAAGACAAGCTGAGAAGTTTCGAGAGGAGCGTTACCGTAAAAATGTCTGAGAATGAAAGCGCGTTGGCCGCAGGAGCGACTGAAACACCAGGTGAGGGCGTGGCTGGGGAAGTTGCCAGGGAAGATATTTCGTATCATGCCGTTGAGAAAGATGGCGTAGTAACGGCGATTTGGGAGATGAACGGCCGCAAGCACGTGAGGACCATCGATCCGCGATCGCGCCAGGGTCAGGACATCCTTCGTCTCTATACTACCGAGCATCACGACGAGCCCGCTCCGGCAGAAGCCACCGCGGACGCGACTGCTGATCCGGCAACAAGGTAGTAGGCTCCGCTAACCGGAGACTTCGTTGCTAATGCCGAACTCACCTCTCGCGCCCGGTTAATCCCAACACTTCACTCTGTTCCCTGGGATCACAAACAACCTATGCTCACGTAAATCTCTCGTTCACATCTGCTCTTCTGTTTCTCCGCGGTGCGCTCAATCTCCGGCGAACTCCTGTCGCTTAGAGTATCCAAGAAATTGAACGAAAAACCCAAAAACTCCATGATCTCGGTGGGGCTGCGACCCGCCGTTTTTGAAACGTGCCAAAACTGTGGCCTTTTTCGGATGCCTAACTTTAGGCCGGCTTGGAATGTTGCTTGCTTGCTCTCACCGCACGGCTATTTTCCTTTCTATTTCTTTCTAAAGAGAACAAGCGGTTCAGGTCTTTTTACCAGGCGCCAACTCAAGTTAGAAGTCGTCCCCAAACAAGAATTATTTTTCAACAAAAAGAAGGAGGAGCTGTTATGCGAAGCGTTTTGCGCTTGCTAGCGAGCGGGTTAGTCCTAAGCTTTCTTTTGGTGGCATCGGTGTATTCACAGGGCACCCAAACTGGAGGCATCACAGGTGTAGTCACTGACCAGGGTGGCGCGCTTGTCAAAGGCGCCACGGTTGAAGTTATCAGCGGGAACACCGGTCGCTCCGTTCGTACGGTGACCGTCGGAGAAGATGGGGCCTTTACGGCTTCGCTGTTACCTCCTGGCACTTATACCCTCGAGGTGACTGCCAACAACTTCAAAAAAGCCATCGTCGCCGGCGTCAAGGTGAACATCACCGAGACCACGCGCCAGGACGTCAATCTTGAAGTTGGAAAAATTCAGGAAACGGTTACCGTCGAAGCATCGCCGTCCCTGATCAATACATCGAGTGCTCAGACTGGACAGGCGATTGATGCGCAGACTCTAAATACTTTGCCGTTAGCGTCGCCCAACTTCCTGTTTCTGCTCTCTCTTTCTTCAGGAGTTTCGGGAGAGCCGACCGATGTGCGCACAGCCGGACGCGGCACGGCAGACGTTAGTGTAAACGGGCAGCGGACCACCAACAATAGCGTTTCGCTCAACGGCATCAACGTCAACGATTTCAACCTCGCACACTTTGATACCGTGCCCCTGCCGAATCCCAACACCCTACAAGAATTGAAAGTGGCTACCTCGTTGTACGACGCGACGCAGGGCAGTAAGGGCGGCGGCGCGCTGGGCCTGGTTACGAAGACCGGCACGAAAGACTTTCACTGGGACCTCTATTGGCAACATCGCAACGATTACTTCAACGCTAATGAGTACTTCTTCAACAAGAATGGACAGAAGCGCGGCCGTTTGTTGCAAAACGTTTTCGGTGGCAGCGGCAGCGGGCCAATTCCCAAGGTCGGCGGCTTCTGGTTCTTTAACTATCAGGGAGTGCGCGCGCGAAATGGCATTGATCCGAATGGATCGAGCACATCACCAATTGTGCAGTTGCTTCCCACCGCAGCCGATGGCTCCACGAATGCCGCGCTGCTCGCTGCAAGGTTCGGGTTGACCGCAGCTCAGATTGATCCGGTGGCTGTCAATATCCTGAACCTGAAAGACAATCGCTTTGGCGGACAATATCTGGTGCCTCGCTTTGGCCAGGGTGGCTGCGGCAGCATTTCAAACCCCACTGCGGCTCTCTCTGCGCAAAACTTCAATTGCAGCTTTTCATCGGTCGCGCCAATTAGAGATAACCAGTACACGATCAGCTACGACCGCAGCTTCCGCGGCGACAAAGACAAGATCACTGGTACCTGGTTCTGGGACGAAGGTTCTGTTGGCAAGCCGTTCGGAACAGATACCAGTTTGACAAATCCGCGCAACGATTTTCAGTGGAACCGCTATCTGGCGATAACACATACGCACCTGTTTAGCGCTACCAAGGTCAATGAGTTGCGCCTTGGTTATAGCCGGTTCCTCTTTGGCAATATTCCGACTGACACGCATCTCGCATCCGAAGTTGGCGCCGCCGCTAACGCACAGTTCCCCGGACTGTATCGCGTCGGGATTACCGGCCTGTTCTCGTTAGGGACTGGCGTCAACGACCATCGCGGCACCGTTTCGAACACCTATAACATCGTCGAAACATTTTCCATGATTGCCGGCAAGCACAGCCTGCGAATGGGTGGAGAAGCAGTCCAATATCAGTTGAATCGTTATAACAATTTTGCGGTGCGCGGTTCGCTGACATTCGGTAGCACCTCGGGAGCCGGTAATGCCTTCACGGCATTTCAGAACTTCCTGCGCGGAGCGCCTACCGCACTGCAGTCAGCCTTTGGCGATCCGGCGCGAAACTTCGTGGCCACTGACTACGCGGCATTCATCCAGGACGATTACCGTCGCACTTCGCGAATGACTCTGAATGTCGGCTTGCGTTGGGAAGCCATGAGCTTCGGCCATGACAAACTCAACCGCGCCGGCATCTATGATCCGGCGCTGGCCGCGGCCGGTCAGAACCCGTTCCTGATTCCAGAGGCTGTTAATTTAGCTGGATTCAGGGGCACTCCAGGGGTCCGCAACTGTGCTTTGATCAGGTGCCGCGACGATAACAACTTCGCGCCCCGCGTCGGTTTTGCCTGGGACATCCGCGGTGATCAGTCGACGGTTCTGCGTGCGGGCTATGGGATTTACTACCAGCGCCTTTCCAACCAGAACATTCTGCAAAACTCGCTGGCCGCGCCGTTCACGGTGCAGCCACTCGAGAATCGGGCGGTCCCAACTACTTTGCAACTGGCGAACCCACTCGCGGGACAGCCACCACCGTCCATCGTGGCCACTGCCTTTATTCCCACCGCGACTCTCTTTGCCGGGCTGAGGCGAGTCAGTGGATCCGGACCACTGGACATTAACGACCCGGGCGTTGGTCCTATCTTCGTTAACGCCGCCGGTCAGCAGTGTCTCAACTACGGCGGAACCGCTACCAACTGCTCCATCAATCTGGCATCGTTTACGACTGCGCCGCGCGATGCCTACACGCCTTACACGCAACAATTTAACTTAACAATTCAGCGGCAACTGAAGAGCGGTTGGGCACTCGAAACCGGTTACGTCGGCTCACACTTTATTGGCGGCATCGGTATCTGGGATCCGTTCCAGGCCATTCAAGTGAGCCCCTCGGCCCCGCTCACAGTCCGTGACATGAATGGTGTTTCCTATACCATCACCGCCAATACCGTCGCCAATGAGGAACTGCGACACCAGATCATTGGACTCTCGCGCAAGCGCGGATCGCGCTACTCCTCCAACATTGGTTTTGCCAATTACAGTTCCTGGCAAACCACTCTGTCGCGGCGGCTCCATCGCGGTCTCTACTTCCAGGCCGCTTACACTTACTCAAAGACCGAAGACAATGTCAGCGGTTCATTGAGCACGGACGAATTGAATGCCACGCGCGCCGGCCAAAATGGGGCGAACATCTATAACAATCAAGCCAACGTAGCGCAGAATAAAGCGCGCGGCGACTTTGATCGTCCCCACCGCATCGTCGTAAGTTACGCTTACGATATTCCAGTGATGAAGAACAGCTTCATGGACAATCCCGTTTTCAGGGGTTGGAGTGTGAGTGGAATCGTCACCTACCAAAAGGGTTTGCCGTTCTCGGTAACCGACAGCACCAGCGGCGGCATCTTTGGAGCGGCGCTTGGCACGGCTCAGTTTCTATGCAGCCGGATTTCGGACGCCTATACACAAGGCACCACATCACAGCGTCTGGACCATTACCTGAATCCAGCTTGCTTCGGTACGGCGCCGCTCATTCCGGGCCTTTCCACCATTAACGGCGGTGCCAATCCTGGAGCTACCGGGTTCGGCACGGCTCCGCGCAATGCGTGGCGGGCGCCTTACCAACAAAATTGGGACATCTCGCTCCAGAAATCGTTTACGATTAAGGAGTCGCATTCGTTCCAGTTCCGGATGGACACCTTCAACGTCTTCAACCATCCAATCTTTACTACGCCGTCGTCGGTTAACATCGCTACGCCCTCAACCTTTACCAAGATTGTGGGCACAGCGGTTCCGGCTCGGTTGATTCAGTTTGGATTGAAGTATAGCCACTGACCACCACTGACTTTCGAGTTTTTGGGCAACAACCAACTCTGCCGGGCGGGCCCATAAATCCGCCCGGCTTAGTTTTACATCACAGGGTTTTACCGCCGCCCGTTTTTGCGTTAGCCTTAGCCAAATCATCACTTCAGAAAACGTCGGGGCCATCTGAGTGTTACGATTTTCCTGTCATTCAACATTTTTACTGGGACCGCGGGCGTGGCGGGGTCTCCGGCGGACGTTTTTCTATCCGCGAAGCTGCTCGTATCGCCCGCATCCTCTAATAGTATTGGTTTGTGTGCTACTCCTGAGCTCGCCCGTTCTGGCCCAGCGCGACCGCGACACTTATTCCAACGCTTCCGCAAATGCACTTGAAGTTGTGGGCCAGGTTCGCCTAGTTGATACCGGTCTGCCGGCTAATAGGATTTCAGTACGGCTGGAGAGATTTGGCGGCGGTCTGGTTGACCAGATGGATACTGACAGCGGCGGCCGCTTTCGCTTCGCAAACCTGGCCCGCGGTTACTACAAAGTAATTGTTAACGCGCCCGGCTTTCGCTCCGTGCAGCAGGACGCCGATCTGCAAGTAGTGTTTCGCGCCTACCTGATATTTGAACTGACTTCGGACAAGTCCGGCGCCATGACCTTGATCGACGTCATAGATGTGCGCGCGCCGGCTGTGGCCCGCGAAGAGCTGGCGCGTGGTCGCGAGGCCCTGGGTAAGAAGAGTTACGCGGACGCGATCGATCACCTGCAGAAGGCAATCGCGTCGTATCCGGAGTTTTATGAAGCGCACCTGCTGCTGGGCACCGCTTTCATGGATCGGCGCGACTGGCGCAAAGCAGAAACCTCGTTTCAGAGTGCGCTCGCATTGAAAACCTCAAGCGCCGCGGCAATACTGGCGTTGGGTGAGGTCTACTGGCGTCAGAACCGTTACGACGAAGCGGAGAAGAGTTTGCTGGACGGCCTCAAGCTCGACGACAAATCCTGGCATGGCTACTTCACGCTCGCGCGTCTCTATTGGGATCGCGAGAACATCGCGAAGGCCGCTCCAGCCATCGGACATACGCTGCAATTGAAACCGGATTTTGCCGAAGCCCATCTGCTGGCCGGCAACATACTGTTGAAGGTCAATCAGCAGGAGCGCGCGCTCAAGGAGTATCAGGACTATTTGCGGCTGGAACCAAAAGGGGAGTTTGCCGCCCAGGCCCGCGAACTTGTACAACACCTCAGCAAAGCAATCGCTGACCGCAAACCGTGATAATTAGACCAGCCACAACCGAGGACGTCCCGGCACTCACGCAGATCGCCCACGATGCCAAACGGCATTGGGGCTACCCTGAACATTGGCTCGCCCACTGGCAGGACGATCTCACCATCTCAGAGGAATTTATCGCCGGCTCGGCTGTTTACGTTGCCGAAAGCGAAGGTGAGCCACTCGGTTTCTACGCGCTCATCCAGCGCAAAGAGAAAGCCGAGCTCGAGCACCTGTGGGTAAAGCCGGCACATATCGGTACCGGCGTCGGCAAGCAACTGTTTCTTCATGCAATGCAACACGCCGCTAAAGAAAATATTTCAGAGGTACAGATTCTGTCAGACCCAAATGCTGAAGGCTTTTATCGCAAGCAGGGAGCCCACCGCATCGGCGAAGTGGTTTCTGAAATTGACGGCGAACCTCGCATCCTGCCGCGCCTGACAGTTGATCCGAAAGCTTCGTAGCTCTGATGCGATAAGCTTGAAGCTCGTGGCAGTCCTACCCCATCGACAAACTGAAGTTTCATCGGACAAAACCGTAAATAAAAAACCTGTCAATCAGTCTTGCTTCGCACCGCTAGATACAGAAGACCAAACATTGCCAGCGCCAACAGTAACCCGAAAATCGCTAACTCTCTTCTTTGTTCGTTCATCGCTCGGGTGAAAGCCGAATCTTCGTTCGCCAGCCACATTCCAGCTAGTACATGACTGGATAGGATTGCTCCGACAACCAAAATACAAAGCCGTCGCGTCTGGATCTTGGGAATGAGCAGATAGTAACCAGCCCAAAGAACTGGACCTAGAATAAGCGCCGGGATGGCCCCCAAATTATTAATCAAAGCGATCACGGACGCTGTAAATGCCATTGGAACGTACGTTCCGTGGCCAACACCAATGAACCAGAGCGAGTCCACTGCTAAGACTACTCCGACGCCAAGTCCTAAGAAAAGTCTTAACAATGAGTAGCTCCTGTGTGTCCTTACTCTCAATCAGCCCGTAAATAATGGTCCAACCGATCGAGTTCGCGAACGCAGATACATCTCTGGCAATCTCTTGTTCCTCTGTCTTCCTGGGCGAGTCACAGGCTTTAAACTCCAGAGTCTGGCCTTCCCTCGCTCCAATCAAGATAAGACTCTCGATGTCTTCTTCTTCCTAGATCCCGGGGTCTTTCGTGAATTAACCTCAGATTCAACTAATCCTAGTTTCTTAAGTTTGCCGACAAGCTTAACGGATTCGAGACTGACGGTGATCACTTGGCCGATTAGACGGACGATGTATTGCGGATCGTCGGCACGGTTGGGATCGTTCCGGATGCCGCTGCGTTTGTCGGTGCTCACTTGATATTGATCGATGATCCAGTCCAACGCCGATCGATTGCCCAAGCGATACTCGAATACTTCAGGCGGAATTCCACTTAGAGTTAGAAAGTCGTTGTAGATGAGCGAGCGTCGAATCCTAGAATTCACCCTAAGACCTCGATGACGTTCGAAACCGAAATACGATCAACGCGAGTTCAGTCTCTTAATCGCGCAGATGATCGCGCCAAACAGTGCGCCATAGATGACCCATCCGGACAACAGGCCAGCCAGAATTGCTCCAAATTCGCCTCGCACTCCTATTGCTGCCATAAGCCACATGACAGGCCAATAGAAGTAGACCATTGCCTCCATAAGAGGATCACCCTTTAGTAACACTACAAAGGTGGAAATCCAAATTGCCACGCAGACGAGGAATTGCGTCACCGTGGCGAGGATTGCGTACTTCCAAAAGCAGTTTCCTTTCGCCACGCCGGTGACGGGCCCTCCCTGGCTTATTAACATCAGAATTACCTCGGACCTAAATTTAGGATTCTTCTCTTTCGACCTAAGTAGCCGGTGTCGTTCGTCATCCCAAAGTTTGCGAACTCGCCGTTTGAGTCGATTGTTTCTAGAGCGCCAAAGTTAGCCCCCGGTGTTTGTGAGAAATCAATGACCTGCTGCCACCACTCAGGATCCCATTTTCCCTGGCACCCGCACTTCTTTTCTTTCGCGTACTCGTTAAGTGCATTCCATGTCGCTCCTGCCATGCGCAAGGCCCTTGGGACATCTGAGTCAGTCTTATCGTAGTAATGGAGGCGGGAGAAATGCCCATAGATGTCATTCTCGAAACCCGCGTGACTGAAGCTGTCTTGGAGAAAATGCAAAGATTGACCTAGTGCAACGTAGTTTGTCGGACCGCTCATCGCTTGTCGCCACAATTCCGGTGAGCGTTGACCTTCATGATTGCCCGGTTGAAGGTCGTGGTTCTCCCTGTTTTGTTTCTGTTGCCGCTCAGTGAAACCAGGACCGGGGCTAGTGTTGTCGTTTTCATCAGTAGCCTGATCAGCATCAGCGATGAGCCGCGCCTCATCACTTGTGAAGCAGCCAGTCTTCATGGCCAGGAAATAAGTTAGATAGTAATGAACATCGATCTCGTAAAGTCCTGACGGATCGGTTTTATTCTGCGGATTGTTCCCGACATACCCATACTGATTGAGTCCTCCCGCCAGGCCAATCGGATCTTCAGAGATGAACCTCGCCGTCTGCGGGTCGTACCAGCGGGCGCGGTAGTACATCAGACCCGTGTCTGGATCACGCTCGCGGCCGGTGTAACCATACCGTGTGCGCGTGCTGCCGGCGCTATTCCCGAAGGAATCATAAGCGATTTGTTCGACCACGCCTCCGCCGGTATCAGTCAACCCAGCCGTTGAGCCCAAATGGTCAGTGAGAAAATAAGAGACGCCCGTCGTGCTGCTGGCTTGTCGCAGATGATTATCAACGCCGGGACCGTTCAAGTATTTCGCCGCCACCGACCAATCAGCATTCAGGTCGAGCAACACATCCATGCCGTCGTAGACATAGCGCTCGTTCGCGCCCACGCTCGAGGTTCGTTGTAAGCGGCGGCCCAGTGCATCGTACTTGTAATTGACGGTGAGACCGTTCGGCAACGTTACCTGGGTTAGCTGGTTGTCTTCATTCCAGCTGAACGTCGTTGTGCCCGAGCCGTCGTTCTTTGCTAGCAAATTGCCATTGTCGTCGTAGGTGTAAGTCGCAGTCGCCGTGCCCGTGAGTTTGTTGAAGGGTTGATAACTGTAACTCTTACTCAGATGCGACGTGGTGCGATTGCCAACCTCGTCGTAAGCGTAGTTCTCATCCGGCTGCTTGCCGTTCGTGGCCGAGGTCAGACGGTCAACTACATCGTAGTCAAAGACGTGATTGCCCGAAGCGTTGTTCCACGTCGCAATATTGTTGGCGTCATTATAAGTGTATTGATTGCTGCTGAGCGGGTTCGCGGTTGTCGCCTCGGTCAGTGCGGTCAAACGATTCAGCCCGTCATAGGTATAGCTCGAGGTGACGCCATTCGGCGCGCTGCGTGTCGTCAACCGATTTACCGCATCGTACGTGTGCGGGAAGTTCAAGTTGCCACTGTCTTTGAGGTTCGTTAGGCGATTCACGGCATCGTAAGTGTAGGTGGCGTAAGTTACTCCATTGAGCGAGAGCTTCGTGCGGTTGCCGGCCGCGTCATAATTGTAGCTCAGACCATAATAGAACGGATCGGAGAAACTGCTCACTCGATAACGATTGTCATAACCGATATAAACCGAACCGTTTTCGTTGGTCGCTCGCGACAACTGACCCATAACCGTGTAAGCGTAAGTCACCGTGCGCGAGGGATAAGTGATGGCGGTTAGCCGGTTCAGATTGTCGTAGGCATAGTTGGTAACAGTGCCGTTGTAGTCCGTACGCTGCGTGACGTTGCCCGCTGCATCATATGCATAACTCATCGAGACGCTGGCGCGTGTCACTCCCGTCTGACGACCGACAGCATCATAAGCAAACTGGTAACGCTGACTCAGCGCATCCGTCAGCGCCGTGGTGCGACTAAGCGAGTCGTATGCAAGAGAAGTAGTTTTGTTGTCTGCATCAGTAGTGCTCATGAGGCGATTTACATTGTCGTAGGCATAAATGGTGACGCGTCCAGCGGTGTCGGTACGCTGCGTAATATTTCCGGCCGCATCGTACGAAAGAGTCTCAAACAAACGCGCAGCACCCGCAGTTGCCGGCGGACGGGTAATCTTCACCGGCCGGCTGAAGTTGTCGTACTCGTAATTCGCGGTTCGCGAGAGGGGATCGGAAACGCTCGTCAGATTCGACGTTACGTCGTATCCGAACGTGGTGGTTTGGCCGAGGGCGTCCGTCACGCCTGTCGGGCGGTTAGCATTGTCGTAAGCGTAGTTAGTTGCATTTCCTCGCTCGTCGGTGAGAGCTGTGCGCCGTCCGGCCAAGTCATAGGTGAAACTGACAAACGAATTGTCCGGATGCGTCAGCTTGCTGAGCCGGCCGGCTGCGTCATAGGCGTAAAGCGTGTTACGGCTGAGAGCGTCGCGCACCTTTCTCAGGCGACTACGCGCGTCGTAGAAGTAAAACGTGATGATGTTGTTCGCGTCTTTCGACTGCGCCGGATTTCCCGCTGCGTCGTAGGTAAAGGTCGTAGTTTTCCCCCGGGCGTCGGTAGCGGTCAGCACCTGGCCGCGTGAGTTGTAAGTGAAACTAGTCGCGTGGTTCAGCGTGTCTGTCGTCGTCAGCAGATTTCCCTGCGCGTCATAAGTATTTGTGGTTGTGCCATTCAACTGATCGGTAAGCCTGAGCGGATCGCCAAACTGGTTGTAAGTGGCAGCGATAGTGCCGGTGGCATCCGTTATCGTCAAAGGATTGCCGTTCTGATCGACGGCATAACTAATGACGTGGCCCAGCGCATCCGTCATCGACTTAACGTTCAACTGATCATCGTAAGTCCAACTCTTTACCTGAGTCCCAGCCCCGCAACCGCAAGCTCCTTCTATTCTGGTGACGGCGTTGCGGCCTCTTACACTGTTGAAGAAGTATTTTGTCACATGCCCCAACGCGTCGGTTACGTCGGTCTCGGTTTGGTTCACGTAGCTGAGCATATATCGCTCTACGCCGCCCTGAGCTTCTGAAGTAGTTGCGCGGAAACGCGAATCATAATCGTGGTGCTCCACAGTGTTGCCGAGCGCGTCGGTCACGTCGCTAAGGAGTGAGATGCCGCCGCCATCATAGACGAAGTGATAAGCGGAATTGTCTGCGTAAGTTACCGAGCGCAACTGAACCGAGTCGTAAACGTAGCTGGCAATTGTGCCCAGCGTATCGCTGATCGAGAGAACCCGGCCGCCGCCGTTGGTGGTGAAAGTGAGCATCCTTCCGAACGGATCGCTAACGGAAGCCAAATACCCATTTGCATCGTAAGTCAGAGTAGTTTGGTTACCGCTGACATCGCGCAGTGATAGCAGCTTTCCGGAGGAGTTGAATCGGTGCACCGTGCCGTTTTTGAAAGTAACCGCGTATGTGCCGTCCCCATTTTTTACGATCTGTCCGAAGAAATCAGGCGTGATCCCGCCCGTGATAACCCTGCCGTCGGGCGTTCTGTATTCAAGCAGGCCGCCCGAAACCGTTGCGACGCTTTCGTCGTAGAGGCTGGTCCAGCCCCGGCCAAACAAGCCGACACCTGGCACACTGCTGTTGTAGGAACGCGTCACTTCGATGGACCCGATGCCGCCCAGGCGAAAGTCGGTTTGCTGTAAATACACGTTGCCATTCGTGACATTGACCGGCTTGCCCACGCCGTTGCAACCAGGACGGCCCGCGTTCCGTAAAGAATTGAAACTGAGAAAGAGATTGAGATTATCGTGGCTGCCATTGATGCAACCGCTTGGTTCAATGTAAGAGTCAAAAGTGTAGTTGGCTATCGACGGCCGGAACGACTCAATGACCGAACACCTTGAAAAGGTGATGAATTGGTAGTGACCGTTGGCATCAGTGCTTGTGGTCTCCGTGGTGATCACGTTGGGATTGAGATCATATTTCGTGCGGGTCATCGTCACCGTAATTCCCTGTACGTGGTTGCCGTTCTCATCGATTACGTAACCGGCAAGCGTAATTAGCATAGGTCTTAGTATGACGAGATCGCCGAAGGTCGCGTCTCCCACACAACCACCCGTTGAGCTGATGCTGGAATTGGGCAGAGCTTCATCATCGACGGTTTCTGAGGACAGTGCCTGAAGGTCGTAAGAGACGCTACAGCGAAACTCGGATTGAAAAGAATAGTGTCCGGCGCCATCGGTCGTGGTCGTTTCCATGCTGACTACCGGCGGAGACTGGTCGTAGATGGTCTTCGTCATCGTCACGCTGACGCCCGCTGCCGGCTGGCTTGAGTTATCAGGTAATTGGTAGACCACGCGTCCCTGCAAAGTTATTGGAGTCTGCGCGCGGGCGCCAACTGCAAGAACGAATTGCAGTGTCAGAAACAAGACCGAGCAGGCAGCTAGCTTGAACAGAAAAGTCGCGAAGGCGATCCGGGGGCATTCGATTCTCATTTCTCTTCTCCATGTTGAGAACATGAAGCGGAACAACTCTTTGCTGAGTTGCAATGTTGGAGCGGATGTTTCTCTCTGGGGAGAAACTAAGCGGAAGTCCAGCGGGTGTGCCGGGAATTGACTGAAAGCGCGCGGAGATTATCGCGGCGGTGAAAGGGTGTCAAGCACTTTGCTCAACGCACGCACTTTCGCAAAATGCAAGACATTTTTCAGGCGTTGGATTTGTCGGACAGTAAGCCTTTGAGTTGACGGTCTGAAAAAAAATAGCGCGGGGAGCGTGCGGCACTTCAGCAGCAACAACAACTTTCATTGCGCAAACCGCTGACGATATTCTCCTGAGACTAAAAACGCCTTAACCATCTCGGCGTCCACATAGTTTCCATTGAACTGATTCAACTTACCCAACCAGAAGTTGTAGCCCTGGTAGTCGAGCGTCGGCTCCGGTGTATCGTAGGGGTTACGACGCAGGTAACCGAAGTATTGCATCAGCACGAAGGCGCGGTTGAACTCCTGCTGTTTTAGCGTTGAGTTTTCGGCGACGCGCCTCATCGCGCGTGCCCGAGCGGCTGCGTCGGCACTTGTACCGGCACCGCCAAATTCGTTGATGGCTGACGCGCGGTCGGTGGCTGCAGGCGTCATGCCAGCGTTCATGAAGAGCTGGTCGACAAATTGATCCGGTGTAAACGAGGTCGGGTAGTCCGAAGTGAAGCGCGAGCGCTGCACGAACTCGGCGGCGAAAGCTCGCTTGTTGTTTTCTAAAACCGTCTCCCAGCCGGCTTGGTTAACAATCACGGCTTGTCCGATCTGACGTGTATCGGGCAGAAACTCGCTGAACTTGATTGGCACCGGCGCATTCGGCAGATTGCCGTAAGCGGCTTTGTACATGCGATAGACGAGATAACCCGTCTCTTGGAATTCAATGGAAAAGAAGAAGGCTGCTGAGACGTTGAGGCGTTTTGCGTCAATGCACTCCTGGTCGCTGCCGCACAAGGCAATCTCGTTAGTCCAGAAAGCAAGACCGCCGGCGTCCGGATCGCGATTGAGAAAGTCCAGATAGTGTTGGCGCGCGAAAAATTGCGCGTCGTCGATTGCATTGGGTGCCGTAGGCGGAAGCGACTGCCAGGCAGGTCCGAAGCTGTAGGCCTGCGCGTTGTTGGTAAGCCTGGTTTGGTTGCTGCCGTCAGCGTTCATCACGTAGATCTCTGAGTTACGATACGGCGGACTGCCATCCCGATCGCTCGCGAATGCTATTTTGGCCCCATCTGGCGACCAGGATGGGTCGAAGTCCTCCGCCGTATTATTAGTAAGCCTCATCAGGTTGCTGCCATCAGCGTTCATCACATAGATCTCGACTTCATCGAGCCGACCAACATCCAAATCATCTGCCGCATTGAAGAACGGTTGTCTCGTGAAGGCGATTCTGGAGCCATCTGGCGACCACGCCGGTGCGCCATCAAGAGTTGGGCTGTTAGTGAGGTTTCTCTGGTCGCTGCCGTCAACGTTGATCACGTAGATCTCATCAGGCACCGAAATACCACCATCAACCAGTAGCTGGTAGGTCGCGACCGCGATTCGGGTACCGTCCGGCGACCAGGCAGGGAACCTAACGCCTGCATCGTGATGGTTTGTGAGTCTGATCTGGTTGCTCCCGTCAGCATTCATAACGTAAAGCTGCGGGGCAAAGGAACGATGCGTATCTTCGTTAACCCGCTGACTTGTGAACGCGATTCTGGCCCCATCGGGTGACCATGTAGGTGATTCATCCCATCCTTGGTTGTTGGTGAGATTGATTTGATTGCTGCCATCAGCATTCATAACGTAGATCTCTGTGTTGAAGGGATACGCGCTAAGGTAGCTCGTAAATGCGATCTTGGCGCCATCTGGTGACCATGCAACCGCACGAAGCCCAGGCGTCCTCTGGCCGCCAGCCGAATGATTAGTAAGCTTTGTCTGGTTGCTGCCGTCAGCGTTCATCACGTAGATTTCCTGGCTGCTGAAGGCAATCTTGCCATTTGAACGGAGCGTCGGCATTTGGGCGACGCTTATCGTCGTGCTGAATAAAGCCAGCGCGAAGAACGGCAAAACGGCAGTCAACATGTTGCGGAAAATCCTGGTTTTCATTACCCACCTCTTGTTGTGAAATTCAATTTACCTGGCCGTTCGTTTTGGGCTAACTGCTCGTAAACTTCCGCTGGCTGGTCCAAATCAGCGTAAGTGTCGTCACTGTTGATCAAAGCGTTGCCGGTACTCAGTAGAGTTGATGAATGCTTTCACCATCTCGGCCTGAACGAAGTCGCCGTTGAAGTTGTTCAGTTTGTTAAGCCAGAAGTTGTAGCCGGCGTAGTTCAATCCCGGTTCCGGAGCGTCATTAGGATTTCTTCTCAGGTAACCGAAGTACTGCATCAACACAAACGCTTTGTTGAATTCCTGCTGGGCGAGCGTTGAGCTCTCGGCAACTCGCCGCAACGTACGCATTCGCGCGGCCACGTCACTTGTCGTCGTCGCGGAGCCAAACTCGTTGATGGCGGCAGCGCGGTCGTTGGCTGCAGGCGTCATGCCAGCGTTCATGAAGAGCTGGTCGACAAATTGATCCGGTGTAAACGAGGTCGGGTAGTCCGAAGTGAAGCGCGAGCGCTGCACGAACTCGGCGGCGAAAGCTCGCTTGTTGTTTTCTAAAACCGTCTCCCAGCCGGCTTGGTTAACAATCACGGCTTGTCCGATCTGACGTGTATCGGGCAGAAACTCGCTGAACTTGATTGGCACCGGCGCATTCGGCAGATTGCCGTAAGCGGCCTTGTACATGCGATAGACGAGGTAGCCGGTCTGCTGAAACTCTATCGAAAGAAAGTAAGCGGCGCTGACGTTGATTCTCTTGACCTGGATGCATCTAGCATCGCCACCGCAGGAAGCAATCTCATTGGACCAGAAAGCGAGCCCGTCCGGGTCTGGTTCACGACTGAGGAAATCGAGGTAGTGTTGACGAACAAAGAACTGCGTGTCGTCGATCTGATTGTCTGTTGGACTGGTAGCTGGATTGTACAATTCCGCACTGCTGTCAAAATCTCCCGCGCCTGCTGCGACTAACACTTTCCCATTTTGGAGTAGTACGGCCGTGTAACCAGTACGACCTGTGTTGAGCTGACTGGTCAGGGTCCACGTACCGGTAGTCGGGTCATATAACTCCGAAGCTTGCTGCCCAGTGCATACCGGGTTTGAACAGTCCTTGCCGCCCGTAAGCAGGACCTTGCCGCTGGGCAGCAACGTCGCCGTTTCGTAGTCGAATGGGTGCAGGTCGGCGGTTCTGCTCCATGTCCCTGTGGCTGGGTCAAACAGGATCGCACTAGTAGGCCCTGGGTCTTCGTAATCGTAGCCATAAGCCAGGATCTTTCCGTTATGAAGTAGGGTCGCCGTGTGAAGATCGTAAAACGGTGCATTTGAACTGCTGGCGCTGGCAATGGACCATTGCTCTGTGGCCGGGTCGTATGACTCCGCGGAATGCCCGTCCGTGATCAGGATCTTGCCGTTCGGGAGCGCTATCGTGATGCCCGAGATGCCGGGGGACGCGATGTTGCTCCAAGTCCCGGTCGCCGGGTCATATAGCTCCGCTACAATGTTACGATCGTCGAGAATATATCCCACGGCCAGGACTCTGCCGTTGGGCAGCCGTGTCGCTTGGTTAAAACCCTGAATCCTGTTGAAGCTTCCTGTCGGACGCCATTTCCCTGTGGCGGGGTCGTACAATTCTGCGCTGCTGAGTCGGGTAAGGATATTAGTGCCCGAGTGGTGAATGCCTCCCGCAACGAGTACCTGGCCGTTGGCGAGCAAGATCGCCTGGTGAAAAAGGCGGGGCTGGTTGAGGCTGCCGGTATTGCTCCACACTCCGGTGGCCGAGTCATATAGTTCCGCACTGTTGAGTGTTATGCCGCCGCAAAGAGGGGAGCAAGAAAAGAACCTGCCACCGACCACCAGGACCTTACCGTCCGGTAGTAGAGTAGCCGTGTGTTCACGGCGGCCTCTGTTGAGGCTGCCGGTGTAGCTCCAGCTCGGAGCAGCGGCCGGCGCCTGGGCCAACGCGTCTGGCTCCAGCATCAGGATCACGCCACTTATCAAACCTAAAAGGATCAGTATCAAACCAACGTGATGTCGAGCATGGTTTCTTTGATTTTTCATAGGAATCTTCTCAATGAGCAAGCAGGGTTTTCTTCTTCCTCCTATACACGCGAGAGCCGGGTCAGAAACCTCTAACGTGATGAGAATCTCTTTTCAAAGTCTTCATTGGGTGAACCGGAAAGCGTGTCGAGTGTGCGGTCGCTAGCGGTCAGTCCGTTCACTAAACATCATGCCCTTAACCCAGGCCGGGCCGCAGGCTTTGTTCGCGCAAACCTCGGTCGGCAAATTGAGGACTATCGTAAAATCGTGAATAGTGGATGATCTCAACGGCTCGCCGTCCGGCTCGCCGAGCGCCCGCCTTCGGCAGGCGCTCTCGCCCGAGCCATTCAGTTGGGACTAAAAACCGCAGTAGCCTGGACTGGCAGCATTGATCCGGAACGCTCCGCCCGGCGGGACGTCGAAGTAGGTGGCCCACAGCTCGAGGTTTTCGCCGCCCTCGTTGCGAGCGATGTGTACGTGACCCTGGCCAGAGTCGACGAATGCCTGCCCAGCCGCATAGGTGCGGCCCGTGCACGTCGGGTCATCACCCGCATAGAAGGTCAGTGCACCGGACTTGACTAGCACGACCACTGGGCCGGGATGGCTGTGCCAACCGGTGTGGCCACCTGGTGCGATTATGATCTGTTGCATGACGGTTTCCCGTGCGTCAGGCGCCAGGATTACCTGCTGACCTTGTCCGGTGGTGACCTTGAATTTAAGGTCCGTCGAATCCGCGAAGCTCGCCCTCGCCACGACGGGCGCGCTCACGACCCCGGAACCCGGCGTCACCAAAGCCGCACCGACCACAGCAGTGGCAACCGCTGCCGCCCCGATGGTGACGAAGACCGGGATGCGGGCCTTGATCAGCCCAGATACCAACGCCAATCTCTCTTTGATTCTTGAAGTCTCTATCATTTTGGAATTCTCCTTTTGTTGGGAATAGATGGGGGAGACGATCTCCCTCGTTTTAACCTGCGTTACTTCTTACTGAGTCGAGGCAAAAGCCCAGCGCCTTTCGGGTTCGAGGCCAGCTGCTCAGTACTGTTGTCCACCCACTAACGCGAGAACCGGTTCAGGAACCTCTAATGCTAATGTGTGAATTTCCCTGGCCCAGGGATTCTTGCCAGTGCAGCGAGTCAGCCGGCGGTGTATAATCCGCAGCATTTATCAGTAGTCCAAGTCAACTTAAAGCGCGATCCCAATGAGCCCCTCGCCACCAGTAACCCAACTTCTCGTTGCCTGGGGTAATGGCGATGAAACCGCGCGCGATGAGCTGATGCCTCTCGTTTATCAGGAATTGCACGGGCTGGCCCATCAGTACATGAAGCGTGAGAGATCCGGAAACACTTTGCAAACTTCGGCGCTGGTCAATGAAGCGTTTGTGAAACTGGTCGATCAAAAGGATGTGCACTGGCAGAATCGGGCCCACTTCTTCGGCATCGCGGCGCAATTGATGCGGCGCATTCTGGTCGATCACGCACGCAGCCGGCAGTACCTCAAGCGCGGCGGCGGCGCGCCCCACGTCTCTTTGGAGGAAGTAGCGATCGTGTCTCAGGAGCGCTCCGCGGAGGTCGTTGCGCTCGATGACGCGCTGACCAGTTTGGCCGCGGTGGATGCGCGGAAGAGCCAAATAGTTGAACTGCGTTTCTTTGGTGGCTTGAGCATTGGAGAAACCGCCGAGCTCCTGGGAGTCTCAGCGGGTACGGTCATGAGGGATTGGACCCTCGCCAAAGCGTGGTTGCGCAGAGAAATGACTGAGAATAATTGACAGACCTGTTAGAGGTTCCCGGAAGGTTTCACGCGTTTAGGGTGAGAAGAGCCGATGAACTCAGAACGTTGGCAGCAAATCGAGCAATTGTTCCACTCCGCTTTGGAGCGCGACTCTAGCGAGCGCGCTGCCTTTCTGGCACAGGCCTGCGGCGGCGACGATGCTTTGCGCGTTGAGGTTGAATCGCTGCTGGAGTCTCACAAACAGTCAGACAGTTTCATTGAAGAGTCGGCTGGCGATGTGGCCGCCGAGTTGTTCGCCGAGAGTGAGGCTCGGTTAACCGGGCAGACAATCGGATCCTACAAAATTCTCTCTCTACTTGGAGAAGGGGGAATGGGAGAAGTCTACCTGGCCGAGGACTTACGACTCGGGCGTCAGGTCGCGCTCAAGCGACTGCCGGCTCAGTTTACGCTTACTTCCGACCGGGTGCGTCGCTTTGAGCAAGAGGCGCGCGCGGCCTCTGCTCTTAACCATCCAAACATCGTCACCATTCACGAAATCGGACGATCAAACTCGACACACTTCATCACTACAGAGTTCATCGACGGCGAGACCTTGCGCCAACACATGGTGAGCGTTCGGATGAAACTGAATGATGTGCTGGACATTGCCACTCAAATCGCTTCCGCTCTCGCAGCGGCGCACGCGGCGGGGATTGTCCACCGCGACATCAAGCCAGAGAACATCATGCTCCGCCACGATCGGATCGTGAAGGTGCTGGACTTCGGACTCGCCAAACTAACGCTGCGTCCGATTCCCGCAGTTGCGACTGAAGCAGTGACCAAGGCAATGGTCAAAACCAGTCCGGGAATGGTGATGGGCACAGTCCAGTACATGTCGCCCGAGCAGGCGCGTGGGAACGAGGTGGACGCTCGCACAGACATCTGGTCTTTAGGCGTCGTGCTTTACGAGATGGTGACGGGACGCGTGCCATTCGCAGGCGAGACGCCCAGCCATGTAATCGTGTCGCTAATGGAAAGTGAACCGCCTCTGCTCACGCGTTACTCGAGATCGCCGGCAGAGCTGGAGCGAATTGTCACCAAGGCGCTGCGTAAAAACAAAGACGAGCGATACCAGACGGCAAGCGATCTGGCGCTTGACTTAAAGAGTTTGAAGCAAGAACTGGAAGTGGAAGCTCGCCTGAAGCGATCTCTCGAGCCGGAAGCAAGCATTGGAGAAGCAATAAAGAATAGCAACCGGCAGACAGCGGTTGACACCGTCCACGCGTCGGCGGCACCCACCGCTGCTGTCGGAATATTACATCCAACATCGAGCGCTGAATATCTCGTCAGCGAAATCAAACGACACAGGCGCGGCGTGGCAATCACCGCCGCAGCCGCAGTTATTGCGCTCGCTGCCGTCGCTTTCTACTTCAGCAGGAACCATTCTCCAATTCCAAGCGGCGAGCCGATCGATTCAGTGGCAGTCTTGCCATTCGTAAATGTCAACAGTGATCCGAACACTGAATATCTTTCTGACGGCATCAGCGACAGCATCATCAACAGCCTCTCGCGCTTGCCCGCGCTCAGGGTAATGTCGCTCAATTCCGTCCAGCGTTATAAGGGCAAACAGATCGATACGCAGGCAATTGGGCGCGAACTAAATGTGCGAGCCGTATTGATAGGCAGACTCACTCAGCATGGCGATGATCTTTCCATCAGCACTGAGTTGGTGGACGTGCGCGACAATCGCCGCCTTTGGGGCGAGCAATATAACCGCAAGCTATCGGATATTCTTGTCGTCCAAACGGCGATCGCGCAGGAAATATCTCAGAACTTGCGGCTGCAGTTAAGCCCACAAGACAAGCAACAACTGGCTAAGCATTACACGGAGAACTCCGAGGCCTATCGACTTTACAATTTGGGCAAGTATGGCAAAAAAGGTGAAGGGAAAGAGGAATTAGAAAAAAGTATCGGATATTTCGAGCAGGCAATAAAAATAGACCCGAACTATGCAATGGCTTACGTCGGGTTAAGCTCTGCCTATCATTTTCTTGGATTCCGGGGCTTTTGGATTCCCAAGGACGCGTGGCAAAAAGCGGAGTGGGCAGCGCTGAAAGCGGTAGAGCTTGATGATACTTTAGCCGAAGCTCACGCCGTCCTGGCAGCAGAGAAGGTTCCTCGAGACTGGGCGGTTGCAGAGAACGAGCTAAAACGCGCGCTGGAGCTGGATCCGAATTCGGTAGCGGTTAACTACAGTTACGCTATCGATCTCGCTATTTCTGCGCGATTTGACGAGGCCCTTGTATATGCGAAACGCGCTGAGGAACTTAATTCAAGGAATCCTAGTGACGTGAGACCGGCATTAATTTTCTATATTCAGTTTCTTGCCCGCCAGTACGACACAGCCATTGAGGGATACCGCAAGGCCCTTGAGAAGAATCCTAACAACGCTCACATCCACTTTTTCCTTGGGGAGGCTTATTTGGCAAAGGGGATGTATCCTGAGGGCGTGGCGGAAATGCAAAAGGCTGTCACGCTCGACAACGCCCCGGAGAGATGGGATAGATACCCGGTGCTGGCGTATGCTTACGCCGTGTCGGGTCAGCGTGACGAGGCGCTGAAGATACTCAACGAGCAGAAGCGGTTGGCAAAGCAACGCTACATCTCGCAGTATAACTTCGCAATAATCTATACCGGTCTGGGCGATAAGGATCGAGCATTCGAAGCCCTGAACCGGGCCAATGACGAGGACGTTTATGTAATCAATCAATTACGGGTACGCCCCATGTTCGACAGCCTCCGGTCAGATCCGCGGTACAAGGAACTGCTGAGGCGGATGAACCGCAAACTGAGTTCAGAGTTCAAGCTTTAGCTTGCTCAGCCGGCAAGCGACAACCTAAAAATGACAATGACGGCTTTCCACCATTTAGTTTCAATCAGTGTTGTGTGCTTATTGTTAGCCGTTGCACCGTCGGCGGTAGCCCAATCGCAAGCCTTGAACGGACAGATTGAAGGCACGCTTTCAGACCAAAATAACGCGGCTGTGTCCAATGCCATCATTACCGCTACAAACATCGAAACCGGCGCGACCAGAACCGTTACGACTGATGAAAGCGGCGTATATCGCTTTCCGCTGCTGCCGCTCGGAACTTACCGCATCATCGCCGGAGCCGCGAATTTTAAGAAATTCGTCCGCGAAGGAATTACGTTAGCCACCGGACAAATTGCCACGGTTGATTTGAAACTAGAAGCCGGAGAAATTCAGGAAGTCGTTACGGTGTCCACTGATACCTCGGTCGCCGACGCGGGCAAAACCGATTTAGGGCGCGTGATGAATACTCGCGAGGTGCAGAATCTTCCGCTTGTCCCGCGTAATCCTTATAACTTCGCGCTCCTGCAGGCCAACGTAACAGGTCGTCCGAGCCGCGGATTTGCTAATCCCACTATCAATGCCAACGGCTATCTGCGGCGGACCAATTTCCTGCTCGACGGCAATACCAACACGCAGGGCGACCGCGGCTCGATTCGTTTTCTGCTAATTTCCGATACCTATGTTAGCGAGATTCAATTGGTTACGAACGGTTTTGCGGCGGAGTTCGGCAACACGCCGGGCTTGATTATGAATGTCGTAACGCCTTCGGGAACAAACGCGCTGGACGGCGCGGTCGCCTATCGCTTGCGCCGCCCGAAGTTTTATTCACGCCCCTTCTTTTTTCCTTCGGCTGATTTGCCCGACAATAAAACCGATAATTTTACGGCAGCGGTCGGCGGTCCGATTATGAAAGACCGCTGGCAGTTTTATTTTGGTTATGAAAATGGAACGCGCGACGACAAAGCGGCTGCCGTGCGGCTTGTGACAATTCGGGAAGAAGACAAGGCGCAGTTGATTGCCGCGGGTTTGCCCGCTTCGATTTTTCCGATTGCTATTCCTTCTTTGGAATCGGGACCTTTTTATATTTTTCGGAGTGACGCGCAATTGAACGATAAAAATCGTTTGACCGTGCGATTTAATCATTCCGATTTGCAATCCAAAAACTTTATTCAGGGCGGACTCAATACCTTGGAGCGCAGTATTACTACAAACAGCGTTGACTATGGATTCGCAGTACAACTTGCTTCATATACACCTCAGGTTTTGAATGAATTTCGCTTTCAATATGCCCAACGCAGGTCGGGCAACAGTAGAAACGAATTTTCGGGCAGCGATCCATCAGTCGTAATTACCGGCGTGGCAAATTTCGGCTCGCCGGAAGGCGGAGATACGATTTTTCCTCCGCGGAGGATAACGCAAATTCAAGACAATCTGACGCGGACGACGGGAATCCACGTCGTCAAATTAGGCGGCGGCTTCACTACCTATAACAACACCGAGCGTTCGGCGATTTTTGCCAGATATACATTTCCTTCGATTGCCGCGTATATCGCCGCCCGAAACGGAACAAATCCGCGCAGTTACACAAACTACGTCGAAACCTTCGGCGAACCTCAAATAAACTACAAGGCGGCTTTCTGGAATTTCTTTGTGCAGGACGATTGGAAACTGACGCGTCGGTTAAAAATTAATTTCGGCGTTCGTTACGACCTTTACCAAATTCCCAAAGCAGATTCGACTTCGCTGTTTCCCGCTTCGCAAAAATTCAAAGTGGACAAAAACAATTTCGCCCCGCGTTTCGGCTTGGTTTATGCCCTGCGTGAAGGCGATCGCCCGACAATTATTCGCGCCGGAGCCGGAATTTACTATGACCAACCGCCTCTGGCTATGTATCAGCGAGCATTACAAAATAACGGTAATGCGAGATTTTTCAATTTCAGTTTTAGAGGAAATAACAACGGACTTACTCCGCCAAGCCCAAATGCGCTCACGTTTCCCAACACTTTCTCAGGCTCTCTGCCCGCCGGTTCGGTGCTGCCGCCGCAAAACATTGATACGATTGCGCCTGATTTTGAAAATATGTATGCGCTTCACTCCAACATCCAACTCGAACAGGCAATCACCAACGACCTTTCGTTCGCCATCGGTTATATCCATTCGGGCGGTCGTCATATCCCGATTTACCGCACCATCAACCTGATTCCGTTTCGCTTTTTGGCGGACGGCAGACCCGTATTCAGCGGGCTGGTCAATCCTTCCACTCGTTTCGACCCAAGATTCAACAATATCCTGATGGTTGAATCCGCCGGAGTTTCGGAATACAACGCCTTGACTTTGCAATTAACAAAACGGCTTTCACGCGGGCTTCAATTCAGCCTCAACTACACGCTCTCGAAGGCGACGGACGACGCGCCCGAACAAAATTTAACGACCGGCGGAATTCAAGGTTTGATTTTGCTGGACCCTCTCAATCGGCGGGTCGACAAAGGCAATTCGTTTGCCGACCAACGTCATACTTTTGTGATGAGTCTGGTTGCTCGTCCGAAGTTTAATTTGAACAACAAAACGCTTCGCTATCTTTTCGACAACAATCAAATCGGCATTATCGCCACCGCCAACAGCGGCGAAACTTTCAACATCGTCTCTACTTCAGACATCAATGGCGACGGGGCAACGATTTCGGACCGACCAATCGGCATTAAACGCAACTCAGGAAACACGCCGAATCAATATAATGCTGATTTGCGCTACTCGCGCTTCTTCAATTTTACCGAGCGTTACAAACTGGAAGTCTTCGGCGAATTCCAAAACCTTTTCAACATTAACAGCATTGTCCAATTCAATAACGTAACAGTAACGACGAATGCTACTACCGGCGAATTGGTCGGCGGACTTCCCGATTTCAAAAAGCGTAATCAATCAACCTCACAGGACAGCCGCCAATTCCAACTCGGCATCAAGTTTATGTTTTAGCGATTACCGACATCGGAAACATTGGGCCTCCTTCTTCACCAGTTACTTAGTTTTTGAAGACCCTAATGCTTACTGGCCGAAGCGTTGACGATATTCACCCGAGACTAAAAACGCCTTCACCATTTCGGCATCCACATAATTGCCATTGAACTGATTCAACTTACCCAACCAGAAGTTGTAGCCCTGGTAGTCGAGCGAGGGTTCCGGGGGATCGTAGGGATTGCGACGCAGGTAGCCATAGTACTGCATTAGCACAAACGCGCGGTTAAGTTCCTGTTGGTTGAGCATTGGGTTTTCAGCAACTCTTCGCAGCGAGCGTCCGCGAGCGGCAGTGTCGGATGTGTTACCCGCTCCAGCGAATTCATTAATTGCCGCGGTTCGCTCTGCTGCAGGAGGCGACGCAACGCCGGCGTTCGCGTAAAGCGCGTCAACAAACTGCGCGGGCGTGAGCGAGGTCGGCTCAACAGCAGCGAGACTCGCGCGCGCGCCGAAAGCCGCCGCATAAGCCCTCTTGTTGTCTTCCAACTTTGTCTGCCAGTTCGCGGCGCCCACTACTACGCCCTGGCCGATCTGCTGAGTGTCCGGCAGAAACTCATTGAACCGGAGCGGCACCGGCGCGCTCGGCAAGTTGCCATATGCCGCCTTGTAAAACCTGTAGACGAGGTAGCCGGTCTCCTGAAACTCGATGGAAAGAAAGAAAGCGGCGGACACGTTCACACGCTTGGCTTGAATGCACTGCGCGTTAGTTCCGCAACTTTCGATTTCGTTGACCCAGAAAGCGAGCCCACTCGCGTCCGGTTCACGATTCAGAAAATCGTGGTAGTGCCGGGCGACGAAAAACTGCGCGTCGTCGATTCTGTTTGGCGGCAGCGGACCAAGTGCGAGGCCGCTCAACCCCTGGCTAAGGCCATCATCAGCTCGCTGGAAGATTGAGCCGTCGGTTGGGAAGCCATCCTGAAACCGATCAGGAAATGCGCCGATGCGCGGCGCACCGCCATTGCCGCCACTGCCATCAAAGGCGCCCGATGCATCTTCGATAACGTAAATGTTGCCTGGGCCGTCGACCGTCAAACCGTGCAGGAAAAGACTGTTGTCTATGGAGAGACCTTCGATGCAAACTTGGTCGCGATCGGCGCGGCCGTCGTTGTTGTCGTCGTAAAGGACAAGCATGACCGTGTCGTTGCCGGCGGAACACGAAAACACAACTCCGCGCGCGTTGACTCCGACGTCGAGCGGCGCATCGTTTGAGAAACGGTAGGAGTAGTAAGGCGTCGTCGAAAGCGTGTCGGGCACGCCGTCGTTGTCAGTGTCGCGGATGATCCGCAGCTCGTCGGAATGGAAATCGGCTATCAGCAGATCGTTGTTTGGCAACAGCGCCAGCGCGTTTGCGTTGTAGAGTTTGTTGTCGCCGACGGTTACGAGTGTGCGCGTGCGCGAGTTGTCAAAGCCGCCGGTAGCCGGATCGTGAACGAGTAGTAGCACGCCCGGCGAAGGTTCGTTGTTCGGATCGTTTGGGTTAGCCGAATTGTAGTAACCGCTGGACGAGATGATGACAAACTCGCGACCAGCCTTCGACACTCCGGAGACGACAGCGGCTGCCGAGCGCAGCCCGTAATTGGTGCGTAGGTTATAAGTGGTGGAGCTATCGGTGCGATAGTCGCCATTTGTATCGAGCCCGACCACCAGCACGCCAACGAGTTGATCGTTGAGCGTCGCTGAGTAAACTTCGTAGCGCGCTCCCGATCGTCCCACTGCAATATCAAATGAGCCGCCCGCCGAATCAAACGTGGTGCGCCCGTCGGCGATCAAATCGCCGTTGCGATCGACAAACTGTTCGTCAGTGCCCGCCGCCGAGATCAAACTCAACTGCGACGTGTGCAGGATCTGAGTCAGTGGAGTTCCCGCCATGATTGAACTGGTGGCGGGAATGTTCAAGGTACTGGAAGGACGAGGGATGATTGAATTTCCGTTAGCAACGTTGGGGGCATCGTGCCGGGTTCTTTGTTCTCCGGGACTCGCTACGGGTCGTTGTCCGCGCATCGCTTGCGCCGGCACGTAGCCGTTAGCTCTCCCTTTCGCTTGACCGGCGACTGTTTCCGGCTGCGCGGCGAGCGCCCGCTGCAGATCGGGCCGGAGCTCCGGATCGATCGTTTGCGCATATACGCCGCCGACGATGAAAGACATGCCGAGTCCGACCACGAGCAATAGCGCGCGTCTGGTATGATCTGAAAATACGGTTGCGACTCTCATAACGAAACCCCTTCCACCGAGACCGCGGGCGTCCCACCCGCAACGCGCCGCTGGTGCGAAGTTTTTCGAATTGTTTTCAATAGCTTCGCCAATTGTTGTTAGCGCTCCGCGCTCATTGCGGGCGAGTCGAGCACCCCAATAGATAAACAACATCTGTTGGGGAACCGCCCGTGGTCCCAGTTAACGCGGGTCTTTTATCCTCGCCGGCGCGCGATCATGATCTTCTCGCGACTCAGATCGTTGCGGCTCGCTGCGCGACGGTGGATCGCTGCGCGACGGTGGATCGCTGCGCGGCGGTGGATCGTTACGCGGCGGTGGATCG
>JBDUDV010000035.1:0-33144 GCA_040002755.1 Acidobacteriota bacterium
CTGCCCGCCCCCGACATTCTCGCGATACGAACGAATCCCAAAGAACACCAGCAGAAACCCCGCAATGAGAATTGTATAGCCAAGCACGAGGCTGTGGCCAAAGCCGATTCGCTCCGAAAAAACGAGGCTCAAGGTCATCAGGGCAATCATGATGAACCCGGAAATCAAACCAAACGTCAGAACTGTCTTTTACATTTTTTGCTGCTCCCGCCTTCGTAAGTTTTGAACTACGGCTGTGAATCTATCTCTGACACTTCGTTTTGTCGTCACTCTTTAGGATGATTTTGCCGAATTCGCGGGGAATCATACTTTTGGATGACCGGAGTTTTGTAGGCTTTCTCTGAGCTAGGCAACTTTGAGGTCGTTTCCGTGTTCAGTCCGGTCCCCGCAGGAGACATATTTAATAGCCGGTGGCAGCGCCACCGGACCCTGCCGTAAACGATTTGAAACGACCCTGCAAGGGTCGAACTAGTTCCACAAAAGCGCGTGGGACAGTTGGGCAAATGTAATACAGCTAGCGGTTGACTTACTTCGACTGCCTTGGTATACATTGTGTCGCTCGTGGGAGAAAGGACTTGACGATGGAAACAACAGCAACCTCAAAGGGCCAGATAGTTATTCCTTCTTCGATCCGGCGTAGGCTTGGAATCAAAGAAGGGACTCGAATTAGGATCGAAGAGAACGGCAATGAAATCATTCTCAAGCCAATAACGCGTGAATACGTTCACAGCCTGCGCGGGAAGTTTCGGGGCAAAGGGTTGATGAAGGCGCTGATGGCTGAAAAGGGACGCGAGCAGGAGCTCTAATGCCAAAGAAACCTAAAGCGGTTGTTCTCGACTCGTGGGCGGTCATCGCCTATCTCGAGGATGAACCGGCGGCTGAAAAAGTCGCAAACATAATCGCTGACGCGCACGAGCAGCGAATACCATTGCTGATGACCGTCGTTAACGCCGGCGAAGTTTGGTATATCGTCGCCCGCGAGGCGTCTGTAGCGGATGCCGACGCGAGCATCAAACAGCTTCATGATTTGGGAATTGAATTCGTTGATGCCGATTGGGAGCTTGCAAAGGGTGCGAGCTATTTCAAATCGCGAAACAAAATGTCATTCGCGGACTGCTTTGCGGCGGCACTCGCTAAACAGAGAAAGGCTCACCTGGCTACGGGCGATAACGAGTTCAGGCAGGTGGAGTCAGACATGACAATTATCTGGCTCTGAAGGAGAAGCAACAGAGGATGGATTCGAAAAGGGGCTTCAAACCGTTTCAGTATCTGCGCATAAGCCAGGACCGCCTTAGGTCGAATTCTCACGGAGCTAAAAGGGCTTACCAGGTATCAGTGGAAGCTAGAATCACCGGAGACTTGCGGTCTGAAGTTTTTTGTTCTTGGCAGAAAGACCGGAGGTCAGGCTTGCGGTTTTGCGATTTTTACCTTTTCTCTGAGGATGTGTTCGAGCTGAATGCGGCTTACGGTGCCGGACGCCATCTGCCGAGAAGCGCTGAGCGATCTCATCATTCGTCATTATTAACTGAACGCCATTCGTCTCTAAGAACGTTTCACTAATCGCCGCTGCTGTGCCAGATATTAGGTTTCGGCGCTACCTCGGAAAGCGCCCGCGATACTCGCCGGAGTTAATGAACGCCTTAACCATCTCTGCTTGTTCGAAGTTGCCGCCGAAGTGGTCCAGCTTGTTGAGCCAAAACTGATAACCACTCTCATCGGGATCACGACGGAGGTAACCAAAGTATTCCATCATCACAAACGCTTTATTGCGTTTGGCACTAACGAAGCTTTCGTTCTCAGCGACGCTACGCAGCACATCAGCGCGCGAAAGCGTTCCGCTGGCCAAGCCGCTTACGAAAGTTTCCTGCTCATTTTGGCTGAAACTCACACCCGTGTGGTTGATTAGCTCGACAACATAGCGATCGTTGCTTAAGTGATCATAGGAAGCGCGAAATTCAGCGCGCGCGACCCAGGCTTCAGCGAACGCCTGCTTGTTCCGGCGCAGCTTCCCTTCCCAATCGCCGATACCAACAGCGACATCTCGCCCCACGACTCGCGTATCGGGCATGAACTCGTCAAAGCGCGGCGCGCGGCTGTAGCTCGCGCGGTAGAGGCCATCAACAAATCCACCCGTGTTCTGAAACTCGACCGAAAGGAAGTAGGCTGCGCTCACATTGATCGTCCGGCGTTCGACACAACCGGCATCACCGCCACAGGAACGTATTTGATCGCTCCAGAAGTTGAATCCACTTTCGTCAGGTTCGCGTCCCAGGAAATCGAGATAATGTTGTCGCACGAAAAACTCGGATGTGTTGAGCGGGTTACTAACGTTGGCCACCGGCGAACCGGTGAACGTTGCTTCGGTGTTGTTGCCCTGTTGCGTGAAAGAACGCTCTCCCGGGCTGAATGAATAATTCGCGCGGGAAGGTGTGACAGTGTAGAAGCCGGTGGTTTGGACGGCGGCAAAGCGATAGTTGCCGTCAGCATCCGTGATCGTCTTGCGGGTTTGCGCACCGCCAAGATCCACGACCGCGCCGGCGATCGCATTCCCATCCGGATCGGTAATCCTTCCACTTATTATTCCGTCCGCCGCAGTCGGTGCGGTTACCGTAATACTCACGGTCGAAGTATTTGAATCCAATGCGCCATCGTTTGCCTTAAAAGTAAAACTATCAGGTCCGGTGTAATTGAAACTCGGCGCATACGTTAAATTGGCGCCCGTGCCTGACAGCGAACCGTTTGCCGGGGGCGTAACAATTGTGTACGTGAAGACGTTGTTCACGTTGAAATCCGTGGCGGTCAAGGTCACGGCCACGTTCTGATTTTTGTTGGTCGTCTTAGTCTGTCCGGTGGTGACCGGAGCGGTGTCGTTGATGACGTCCAGCTTTGGCTCGAAGCCGGCCTGAATTGCCGGGTCCACATTCGAGAAGAAGTCGTAGCCGGTCAATGTCTCAACCTGATCGACAGTCGCCAGATACTTCTGCCACTGATCGGGTCTGATCAAATCGAGGTTCGGCATGATCACCGCGAGGGTTCGCGTGTTGCCGTCAACACGGGAGACATCATTGTCACCAACGGGGAGGATAAGCGCGACTTTCCAGGTGGTTGCCGGAACAGTGACGCCGCTGGCGAGGACGGTCGTAGTCCCTCCCCCGCTTCCCGTACCACCCACGCCAACGCCTCCAGAGACGATGTAGATTTCATTATTAGGGAGCAGGGTGCGCAGGTAGTTTTCCAGTCCGGCCCAGGGTCCCTGATTGTTACCCGGAGCCTGGGGAACCATGTTGGTCATCAGGAAGGTCGCAGAGTTATCGGGAATGCTTGAAGTGCGATCGGCCGAAGGACACATATGGCCGCGATCGAAGCCGGATCCGGAGTAATCCGTGCCCAAAACCTGGTGGAACCCAGGCGGTAAAGTCGTGTCGTTGCGGAAGTCGTCCTGCCGCGGTGCGCTGCCACGCCAGGTGATGTCAAGATGCCAGCTGGTCCAGTTCGGGATCTCGCGAGTGTTGTTGTATGAAAGCGCATACTGCAATTTCATCATCAGATAGTTGTCAGGGAAACTTGTGTCGGCGGTTGCCCCGTTCGGGTTACCCATCACCAGGTGTTCGGAAGGATCGTGTGGAGCAGGCGGCGTGGTGACAGTAAGTGAAATCGTCCCAGAACCCGATCGCGCTTGCGCGTCCGCGACTGTTAGCGGAAGGCTCTTCCCGCCCACCGTGGTGGCCCCAGGGACTGTCGTCGAAAACGTGAAGACATTGTTCCCGGCCACTGCATCACCGTTGGTTCCATCGTCAAAGAACTGCTGCGTTGCAGAGCCGCCGATGGCAGACAAGTCGCCGGTGACAGTAATTCCGGTGCTGTTTGGAACCAGACCTGGTGTTACCGTACCCGTTAGCACCACCCCAGCTCCCTGGGAAACTGTAGATGGATTTGCGGCGCCGGTGACGCTCGGGTTTGCCGGCGCTTGCACAGTTAACGAAATGTTCGTAGCGCCAGTGCGCGCCTGCGCATCTGCAATACTGATGGGCAAGGTCTTTAGACCGCCGCTGGTTCCGCCGCTGACTGTAGCCTGAAACGAAAAAATGTTATCGCCCGCTATCATGTCTCCGTTGCTGGCGTCGTCAAAGAAGGACTGAGTAGCGGAACCGCCAATACTGGACAAATTTCCGGTCACGGTGATGCCGGTGCTAGCCGGACTTGTGCCGGGAGTAACGGTCACGGTGAGTAAGCTTGAGTTTCCGGGTGCCACTGAATTCGGATTCGCGGCGCCGGTTCCGGTTGGATTACTGGGCCCGCCGCAGACATGAAGATCGTCATTGGTGTTACGCGGACCTGGCGCACCTGTCGCAAAATCCCCGGAGTTACTGTCCGTCTCGGTGCAACCCAGGTTGCCGCGAAGGGCGGCAGTGGTATTCGTCAACGCCGGTGTCGCTGTGCCTTCGGAACAGTTCGCAGTTCCATAACCGACGAAATCAACTACACTGGCGCCAAAAGGACAGCCGCTGCCCGTTAAGGCCGTGACGCTGTTCGTCAATGCTATCTTGGCGTTTGTCGCGCTCATTGCCGTAGTGCCAATCGCGTCGGGCGCCGGCAGAGGTGTGGTGCCGCCGGTGCCGGCGGCTTCCTGAATCAAATAGTATTGACCGGGCTGCAGTGAAACGTTTGTGAGAGGCGTAACCGCCCAAGTCGTTCCTGCCGAAGAAGCATACTGCACCGCCCAGCCGTTCAAACTAACCGGCGAGCTGCCGCGATTGAAAATTTCAATGAAATCGTTTGTGAGGGTCGCGCCGGTGTTACCGCCGCCGCCGTAGACCTGGCTAATCACGACGCCGGAAGATACCGCCTGAACAGGACGAACGACGCGCCGCGACGACGATAAGGTCAATACAACTGCAGCCGCCAGCGCCAACGCTAACCCGAAACGAACATATGCGGCGCGGCTATTTGGTTTTTGTTTGGAACGCGGAATCATAATGCACACCTCAGCAATCAATATTTCGAAAACGGAGCGACAGACTGCAAAGGTGGGACTAGGGGTTTAGCCAGCGGAATTACAGTGCTCGACGCGATCGTTGCTGCGGAATCTTACCTTTCGCGAGGGTTTTATACAAATCTTCTTGCATTCCGGCGAAGTTGATCGTACTCGTTAGACTTTAGTCTACTTCGTTGAGCCTGAAGGTGGTTATCAGCATGAAGCTCAAATTCTTTAAGTCTCCGGCTGATTTTCGAAAGTGGCTTGCGGCCAATCACGACTCGGAAACGGAGCTCTGGGTGGGTTTTTATAAAAAGGATTCTGGCAAGAGAAGTATTACCTGGCCGCAGTCCGTCGACGAGGCTCTCTGCTTTGGCTGGATCGACGGGATCAGGAAAAGCATCGACGACCTCAGCTACAAGATCCGTTTCACTCCGCGCAAGCCGCGCAGCACCTGGAGCGCAGTCAACATCAAGCGAGTCGGAGAACTAAGTGAACAGAGCTTGATGCAGCCCGCGGGTCTGAAGGCGTTTGCAGCCCGTGAAGAAAATCGTTCGGGAATCTATTCCTACGAACAGCGCAGCGCCGAGCTGCCGGAACAGTATGCGAAGAAACTAAAGGAAAACCCGGCTGCCTGGAAATTCTTTGAAGCGCAGCCCGCTTCGTATAGACAGGCCGCGAACTGGTGGGTGCTGAGCGCCAAACAGGAAGAAACCAAAACCAGGCGACTCGATAAGTTGATCGATGATTCAGCGCAGGGGCTGACTATTCGGCAATTCACCGCAATGAGCAACCGCGATTGACTGTAGTCTTGCTAAACTAAAAACATCTCAACCATGCGTGGAACAACCGTCCGAATCATGATCCTTCTGGTTGCGTTCGTAGCAACCTCCTTCATAACTGCTTCGAAAATGGATGCGCGCGCTCAAACCGGGACGCGACGGCTGAAGCTCGTGCCACATCGAATCGCGCTGGCAAACGGCAAAACGTTTAGTCTGAATCTGCCTGAAGGCTTTGATATTAGCGTGGCTGCGCAGGGACTGAAGCGCGTGCGCTTCATGGCCCAGGCTCCTGACTATCGAATCTTCGTGACCGATATGTATAACCTCACTGACAACACTAAAGGCGTCGTCTACATTCTCGATGAATTCAATCCCGCCAGCGAAACTTTCAAAAGGGTCACGCCGTATCTTCAGGGCCTACGCAACCCCAACAGCATCGCCTTCTACCGGGATCGGAATGGCGTCGACTGGTTTTACCTGGCGCTGACGGATCGTTTGCTTCGCTATAAATACATCGCCGGTGAGAACACGCCGAGCGCGAAGCCTGAAGTGTTGGCGACTTTTCCCGATTACGGACTCAGTTACAAGTATGGCGGCTGGCATTTGACGCGCACGATCGCGATTGGCGCTAACGGCAAGATTTATGTTTCGGTCGGCAGCAGTTGCAATGCGTGTGAAGAAAAGGAAGACGTGCGGGCGAGCGTATTGGAGATGGATCCTGACGGCAGAAACCAAAAACACTTTGCGCGAGGCCTGCGCAATGCGGTCGGTTTGCGTTGGATCAAGGACCATCTCTATGCGACGAACATGGGTTCAGATCATCTGGGTGATCACAAGCCCGCCGACACGATGTATGCGTTGAAAGACGGGACAAACTACGGTTGGCCGTATTGTTACCAATCCGGAGTTGCGCGTCAGGAAGATCCAAAGTTCAACCCTGGAGGGAAAAAGAAGAACTGCCGCGAGGTGCCGCTAGCCTTCGCAGCTTTCGACGCGCATAGTTCGCCATTGGGTTTTGAATTTTTCGCTTCGCTCAACCTGGGGCCGGTACCTAAATCCGGTCTCGGCGGCCCGCTGAGAGATGCGTTTCTGGTCGCGCTCCATGGTTCGACAAAAGAAAGTCTCAATCGCGGTTACCGGGTTGTGAGACTTCAGGAAAATCATAAGCCCTCAGACCGTCCGGAAGACTTCATCAATGGTTTTCTCGAGGCCGGGAAAATAAACGGTCGCCCTGTTGATATTCTGAGCTTTGGTGTCGCTGGGTTTCTACTGACTGATGATTCTGCCGGCGTCGTCTATTATGTCTACCAAAAGTAATGAAGCCTTTGAGGAGGAACAGCAATGCTCAAACATAGATATCTGCACGCGCTCGCAGCGCTGTTAGTAATCACTGCGGGAATTTCTTTGTCCGTTTACGCACAGGGTCGTCCCGATCCGGCCGTCATGATCGCCGCACAGCGTGAGGCCATGAAGCCATTCGCGATCATGGACGGCGTTTGGCGTGGACCGGCATGGACCATTCTGCCTTCCGGTCAAAAACACAACATTACGCAAACAGAACGCATCGGCGCTTTCCTGGACGGCTCGATCAAAGTCATTGAGGGCCGCGGATACAACGAGGACGGCACTGTCGGCTTCAACGCGTTTGGCATCATTTCCTACGATCCAGCGACTAAAGTTTACACGCTTCACTCGCACGCGCACGGACGCATCGGCGATTTCATCATCAAGCCAACTGGCGACGGTTATGTTTGGGAAATCCCGCTCGGCCCGGCAATGACTCTTCGCTATACGGCAGTCATCAAAGACGGCACCTTGCATGAGGTTGGGGATCAAATCATGCCGGGCAAAGAACCAGCGCGCATTTTTGATATGAATCTCAAACGCATCGGCGATTCTGACTGGCCCGCCGCTGGGGCGATCCCGATGAAGTAGCTGGAACGACTTGTGAAGGAGACGGTGATGAAGGACCTGGCGATCGCTTTGGACAATCGACCCGGCGCCCTGGCTGAGATGGGCGACGCCCTGGGCCGCGCGGGCGTGAGCGTGGAAGGCGGCGGCGCTTTCGTAGTAAACGGCGAGGGCGTGGCGCACTTTCTTTTTCACGATGGCGCGGCAGCTCGCAACGCACTCGAAGCAGCAGGCATCAATGTATTGGCGGACCGTGAAGTGTTAGTTCAACGATTGCACCAGGCTCTACCGGGTCAACTCGGAAAGATTACGCGCCGCCTGGCTGATGCCGGCGTCAACATCGAAGCGCTCTACAGCGATCACGATAACCGGTTGATACTGGTCGTTGACGACATCGCGAAGGGTCGGGCGGTGTCCGAAGCGTGGACGCGCGATCAGTCGCCGACAGACTGAGAGTCGCCGTTTTATGGCGTCTGCTTTTTTACTTAGTGATGCTGCTGGTTAGCAAGGCATGACCGACCGAGCGGTAAGGCATAAGCCTGAAATCGAAATCCGACTGGCGACGGCAGCAGATGCTCCGTCCATTTCCGCAGTTCTCCTCCAGTCATTTATAGAATACAAATCTGCTTACACTGCTGCAGGTTTTGCCGCCACGACTCCCGATGTTGAGCGAATACACGCTCGCATTCTTGAAGGTCCGGTGTGGCTCGCTCTCCTCGAACGCGTGGTTGCGGGCACGGTTTCGGCTGTGTTGGAAGGCGATTCGCTATACGTAAGAGGCATGGCTGTCCTGCCTGCGGCGCGGGGTCATCGAATAGGTGAACTGCTAATGGCGCGTGTCGAAGGCTTCGCTCGCTCACAGAAATGCAAGCGCTTGTTTCTCAGTACTACGCCCTTTCTCAGTCGGGCGATTGCGTTGTATGTGCGCCTCGGCTTTAGTCGCACTGGCGAGGGCCCCCATGACCTTTGCAGCACGCCGCTTTTGACGATGGAGAGGATCATCGAACCTTCGTTCTGACGTGATTGCTATGCGCTGGAAGTCGAAACCTGGTCTAAGTTTGATTGTAGTCCTGCTCCTGTCTGCGCCGCTCGTACACGCGCAAGACAAGCCGGGCGTCGCGCAGATTGATCGCGTGCGTTTGGCCGAAGCGTTCCGAATCGGTGACAGGTTGGGCAATCGCGTTTGGATTGGTTGGAACAAAGCTCCGTTTGCAGTTTTGCTGGTCACTTCCGAATACGAATTTCTGATCCGTCACCCGAAACCCTCGGCTGACTTTAAGCTGCTCAATTACGACCCGCTGTTGAAGAGCAATGTGTATTACCGGAAACGGACGGAACCGCAGGATCTCTTGGCAACGTTTCCGGTTGTTGACGGCATTCCGACGATCGTTGTTGGGCAGGCAGAAAATACCGCCAAGAAAACTTCTACGCCCTGGGTCGTCGCCATACTCCACGAACACTTTCATCAGTTGCAGTATTCCCGTCCGGGTTATAACGACGATGTGAACGCGCTCGGCCTTACTCGCGGCGACAAGTCAGGCATGTGGATGTTGAACTATCCCTTCCCTTACGATTGGCACGAGCTGCAGGAACTCTACTCCCACCTGGGCCGCGCGCTCGCTAACGCGTTGGAAGCAGAACCCGGGTCTGATTTTTCTACCGGACTTGTCGTCTACCTGAAACAGCGACACGAGGTCGAGAACCTTTTGAGTCCCGACGACTACCGTTACTTCTCTTTTCAAACGTGGCAGGAAGGTGTGGCCCGCTATACTGAATATCGCATTGCCAAACTTGCTGCCGGCAATCACAAACCGAGCAAGGCATTTCGCGCGCTCAAGGATTACCAGCAATTCCAGGACGCTGCCGAAGACGTAAAGAGCGGGATTCTTAGTGAATTGACAAGCGTAAAGCTCGACGACTCCAAGCGCGTCCTCTTTTACGCGCTCGGCGCCGGCGAAGGGTTGTTACTCGATCGCGCTCGGCGGCGCTGGCAGCAGCGTTATTTTGTCGACAAGTTTTACCTTGATAAGTATTTCGATCAAACGCCGCCCACCGCCAAGCGAGGACTATGACACATCTCAAACAGTTGCTCCCTGATCGGTCGTTCACTCTCCAGGCGCTTTTGATTCTGCTTCTCTCCTCTTTTGTCGCCAATGCGAGTGAAATCTCACCGCAAACAAAGAAGGCACAAAGTCAGTCGGCTCTAACCGAAGCGCTGCAACACGCGTTTGGATCGACTGTGGAAGCGGTGACGATCTTCAAGCCCTGGTATTTGACTGGGGATTTCAATGGTGACGGCGCGCAAGATGTTCTGCTCGCTGTGCGTATTAAAGGTCACCGCAGCGAACTGCCCGCCGAAGTAAAACTACTCAACCCTTTTAGTCGAGGAGCGAAACCGATTTTCCCTGCTAATCCAGTCGGCGACCCAACGCTCGCCATCGCCATCATTCACGGCGGCCCGAGCGGTTGGCAGAGTTCAGTTGCCGGAAAGTTTTTGCTGTTTGGCGAGTCGCCGATTCTTATTCTGGAAAACGACAGAGCTATATCCAAATATTCGGAAGGCCAGCTGCGGTTGATGGAGATAATCAGCAAACGCGGACGACGGCCACGCGGCGCGTTTCGAGCTCCGGCGGCGGCGAGAGGCGATGCTATTCTGTTTGGAACCGAAGCCGCTGATAGCATGCTTTACTGGGACGGAAAAACTTATCGCTGGCACGAATTAGAAGGCGGCGAGTGAGGCAAACCTATTTCGAGGAGTCATGATGAAATCAAGCAAAAGTATTGCGTTGTTGCTGTCGCTTGTTTTTGGAATCACTTTGATAGTCAGTCAAGGGGCTCAAGCGCAAGGAAAGAAAGCCGCGCCCAAACCAAAAGCGGAGAAAAGTTCGGTAGTTGAACGCATCGGCTCGACCGGAATTCTGCAACTTGAAGCTGAGAGTTTCAAAGCGCTCACGCCGCGCCAGAAAATTCTCGCTTACTATCTTTACCAGGCGTCGGTTGCCGTCGATCCGATCATCTACGATCAGTTGTCGCGCTTCGGCCTACGGCAAAAGCACATCCTCGAAGCCATTGTGTCGCATCCGAACGGAGTTCGCCCGGGCGTCGCGAAAAAGATAACCGACTACACGAAACTCTTCTGGGCTAACACCGGCAACCATAACGGAAACACGGCGCAAAAGTTTTTGCCGGAGTTCACTTATGAAGAACTTGAAGCAGCGGGCTTGCAAGCGATCAAAAATGGCGGACTCCTGATGACGCCTGACGAGTTTCGCAAAGAGCTAGGCGAGTTGCGGCAGTCGTTCTTCGATCCGAACTTCGAGCCAGTGTCTACAGCCAAGAGTCCGCAGGGTGGCCTCGATATCCTGCAAGCGAGCGCCAACAATTTCTACAGCGGCGTTTCGCTTGTCGATCTGAAAGACTTCCACGAGCAGTATCCCCTGAACTCGCGACTGGTAAAGTTGCCTGACGGAAAACTAGCCGAGCAGGTCTATCGCACTGGAACGCCTGACGGCCGCGTGCCCGCCGGTCTCTATGCCCAATATTTGCAGAAAGCGACGGACTATTTGCAGCAGGCCCGGCCTTATGCCGAACCGGGCCAGACTGAGGTGATTGACGCGCTGATTCACTATTACCAGACCGGTGAATATTCCGACTGGATCCACGTCGGCGAAGTGTGGGTACAAAATCGTGTGACCGTCGATTTCTCAAACGGCTTTGTCGAGGTCTATCACGATCCGCGTGGCGTTAAGGGCGCAATTCAGGGCTTCGTTACGATCACCGATCAAACGCTCAACCAACTGATGGTCAAGATCGCGGATAACGCGCAATATTTTGAGAATCGCGCGCCCTGGGCTGAGCAGTATAAGAAGCAGGGAGTGAAGGCGCCGGTCGCGATGGCCGTTGAATCACTTGCGGAAAACGGCGACTTCGGCGTCAACACAGTCGGCGACAATCTTCCGAACGAGAATGAAATTCACGAGAAGTATGGCACCAAGAATTTCTTCTTCACGGGATCGACGCGTGCGTTTGCGCACGCTACCGGCACAACCGCCCTAGAAGAGTTTGCCGCGTCGCCGGAACAAGTGCGCATCATCAAGCAGTATGGGGACGAAGCGGAAAATGTACTGACTGCGCTTCATGAAGTCGTTGGTCATGGTTCCGGAAAGTTGAGCCCGAAGCTTACGCACGAACCGCAGTTTTATCTGAAGGAGTATTACTCGACACTCGAAGAAGCCCGCGCCGACCTGATGGGCCTTTGGAACGTTCGCGATCCGAAGTTGCGTGAGCTGGGTCTGGTCTCTTCTAGCGCCAACGTTGAGAAAGCGATGTATTACGGCGCGGCCAATGTCATGCTTACGCAGTTGCGTTCGATTCCCCATGGGGATCAGATCGAGGAGGATCATCAGCGCGACCGCCAGCTGATCGCAAGCTACATCATGGACAAGACCGGCGCGATTCAGATTGTCGAACGTAATGGCAAGCACTACGTCGTTATCAACGACTTCGACAAGATGCGCGAAGGCGTCGGACAACTGCTGGCTGAGTTAATGAGGATTAAAGCTGAGGGCGACTACGACGCGATCAAAGCAATGATCGACAAGTATGCAGTCCACTTTGATCCGAAGCTACGCGATGAAGTTGTGGCGCGCTACAAGAAGTTGAATCTGCCGACGTATTGGGCGGGAGTGAATCCGGATTTCAGTCCGATCATGGATCGCAGCGGCAAGATAACGAACACGCAGATGTCTTACCCGCGCGACTTCCTCGGACAACGCTTGCGATACAGTGCGATGTACGAGCCGAGCTTGCTTACGAGATCCGGCTCGGGCAAGAGTAAGCGGTAACTCATCAGCTGGCAGCACGAGGGTCTCGTCGTCTACTGCAGCGGCTATTGCTTACTAAACCCGGTCTCAAAGAGATCGTTGATCTCAGCGTAAGCCGCCCCATCGGCAAACGATTGGAATGAGCCCGTCTCTGCGATCGCTCGCGCCGAGCGCATGAATCCGCCCCAAGCCACACACGCCATAGCGGAGCCCACAGAAATTCGTCGAACGCCAAGATCGGAAAGGCGCGTCACCGTGAGATCGGAATTAAATCGAGACACTAAAACATTGACTGGCTTTGGCGAGACTGCCTTCACGATTGCTTCAATCTCCGCGGGATCAGTCACACCTGGCGCGTACAGACAGTCGGCACCCACATCAGCAAAAGCAACGAGTTTCTTCAGTGACTCATTAAAAGGCTCGGGCTGACCAACCAACCATGCTTCACACCGTGCGGTCAGCACCACCGAAATTCCAGAAGCGTCGATTGCTGCGCGCGCCGCCTTAATTCGTTCAACCGCCAGATCAAACTCATAGAGTGGTGTTGCATTCTTGCCGGTCGCATCTTCGATCGAAAGTCCGGCGATGCCGGTAGCGACGCAGAGCGCCACGTTGGTAGCCACGTCGTCCGGTTCATCGGCATAGCCTGTTTGAAAATCTGCGTTCACCGGCAGCGAGGTTGCAGCGGCCATTTCCCGAAAGTGCTCGAGCATCAGATCGCGCGGCACTGCCGCTACTGAGTCAGACAAGGCACGGGAAAACGCGAAGCCGGCTGAGGTGGTGGCGAGTGCTTTGAATCCGAGATGCTCGAGATAGATCGCGCTTCCGATGTCCCAGGGGTTCGGCAGGACGAAGCATCCGGACTCGTGCAACTCACGAAACCTCTTTATGGCAGACAATTGATCACTCATGAAGCAATCGTACTATTCACTAGGCGGCTGCGTCACTCTGTTGGAGTGCGGTGACAGGTCACCGCACTCCAAAGAGTTGCGTTTTCGTTGACACGTCGCGGCCAAACATCCTACCCTACCCCAGTTTTTAGTACTCGTTCCGCTTACCAGTCTCATAACCGCTCAAGTTTGAGGAGCCATAGTTTCGCTATGCCCCGGTACGACCTCAATAGCGCCGAGTTTATACGAAACCCATATCCGATCTACGACGCGTTGCGCACCCATGACCCGATTCACTGGAGCGAGGAAAACAACTATTGGATCCTCACTCGCTATGCGGACATCGCAACCCAGGTCCAAAACGCGAATCTATCGTCCAACCGGATCGGCGCTCATGCCAGTCGCCTGCCTGTTGAAGCAAAGGAACACTTTCGCCCGTTCTTTTCCGCAGTCAGTTCCTGGATGCTGATGATCGATCCTCCTGACCACACGCGGCTCCGCGGACTGGTGAACAAAGCTTTCACGCCGGGCGTCATCGAAAACATGAGATCGCTGGTGGAGAAGTTGGCTGACGAGATGCTGGCGCAGGTGAAGGGGCAAGGTCGCATGGATATCATGACTGACCTCGCCAATTCCCTGCCCGCAACGGTGATCGCGGAGATGCTGGGTGTTTCCGGCAGTGACCAGCAACAGTTCAAAGCCTGGTCGGACGACATTGCCATGGGCCTCGGCGGAATTGACAGCGCCCGCAGCAAAGAAGAACTCTTCGGTCTCTATGATCTCGCGCAAAAAAGCTTTATCGGTTTGGCAAACTACTTCCGCGAGAAAGTCGCCGAACTCCATGTGAGTCCGGGTAATAATCTGTTAAGTGCTTTGATTCAAGCTGAAGAACAGGGCGATCGGCTCACTGAAGCTGAACTTTTTGCGAACTGCGTCCTGCTCATGATTGCCGGACACGAAACGACCACGAATTTGATCGGCAACGGAATACTCGCACTTTTGCGAAACCCGGATCAGAAAGAAAAGCTGGCGCGCAATCCTGACACGATCGTGTCCGCGGTTGAGGAACTGCTTCGTTACGATAGTCCGGTGCAGAAGATGGGCCGCATTGCACTCGCCGACATTCCTATCGCCGGCAAACAAATCAAACGGGGCGATCTCGTCTGCGTCTCGTTTGCGGCGGGCAATCGCGATCCGGAACAGTTTAACGCGCCCTCGCAACTCAACCTCGACCGCAAACCAAATCGCCACCTCGCGTTTGGGCACGGGCTGCACTATTGCGTGGGCGCCGCTCTCGCTCGTCTGGAAGCACAAATTGTTATCAACACGGTCCTCGACCAATTGCCCGGACTAAGCCTGGCGAGCGAAGATCTGGAATGGAATCGTAATCTGACGTTGCGAGGCTTGAAGTCGCTACCGGTTGTTTTCGTGAATTCGTTTTCGTGAATAAGGAGCATGCATTGAATGACACCAGAAACTGATTCAGGACGGAGACTCTTCCGCCACACCCTCGCTGCGGTTGCCTACCGCGGCGGCAAGACGTTGCGTGACGCCGGCAGTGACTTCGCCACGTTTCGCGCCGGCGAAAGCTGTCGCACCTCGCTCGAAATCCTCGCGCACATGGGCGACTTGTTCGAATGGGCTCTGTCAATTGCCAGGGGAAAGGAAACATGGAGGAACGCCGAAACCAGAGACTGGGATCAGGAAGTAAAGCGATTTTTCGCGACGCTTAAGGCGTTTGATGACTATCTTGCGTCTGCGGAACCGTTGAACTGTCCACCCGAGAACTTATTTCAGGGGCCGATCGCGGACTCGCTGACTCACGTGGGGCAACTCGCAATGCTGCGCGGCCTCGCGGGCAATCCAATTCGCGGGGAAAACTACTTCAAGGCAGATATTGCTGCGGGCAGAGTAGGCGCGGAGCAATCCGCACCGCGCGGTGAGTTTTGAGTTCAGCAGGTAGAAACTCCTGAAAGTCGAGAACGTTGCTATGGCAAACAAAATCAGTCGCAACGCTTTATCAGCAGGCGCAATCGGCCCTCGCTGGCTTTCGACGACAAAACCCGCTCCGGGCCGAGTGGTACGCCGAGAATGAGCCTACGCCATACACGAAGGGGATCCACCCGGTAGGTGCGCTTAGTTCTTAATCCACGCTATGAAAGCCTATATCATTACCACCGGTGTGATCTTTGGCTTGATCACCGTCGCGCATCTCCTGCGATTCGTCATGGAAGGTTCGCATCTGGGCACGGAGCCTGTGTTCATTCTCCTCACCATTGTCTCGGCTGCCCTTTGCGTCTGGGCCTGGCGCTTGCTGCGACGCTCGAATTGACTATAGATTGGCGTCGAGCGAAAAAGATGAAGCAGGCAGTAACGCTAATACCGGATGACGAAGTTTTACTTTTTCCGGGCGTTCATTGTTGATAATTTCCTGACAACAATTTTCCGGCGCTCGTTAGACAACGAATGACTGTCAGTTTTATCGCCGCCCACGTAGGAGACGTTCGTGATTGCTGAAATCAAACACCTGACGATGGACGAACTCGAAGCGGGACTCGACGAGATTCGCCGGGCGCCCAAAGACGAGGGCCTCCTGCGGTTAATTGTGCGGCGGCCGCAGGTCGAAGAGCGCGAAGTCCTGGAAGAAGGCGAGCTTCATTTGGACGAAGGACTGGTCGGCGACAGTTGGATAAGGCGTGCAAGTTCCAAGACTGTTGACGGCTCACCGCATCCAGATATGCAGATCAACATCATGAATGCGCGCGCGGCAGCGCTGGTGGCACAGGACAAGAGCCGCTGGCACCTGGCCGGCGATCAGCTTTACCTCGATATGGATTTGAGCGCGGAAAACTTGCCGGCCGGAACGCAACTGACAATTGGCTCAGCCGTCATCGAAGTCACATCGCCGCCGCACACTGGCTGCAAGAAATTCGTGTCGCGTTTCGGACTCGATGCGATGAAGTTTGTAAATTCTGCGGTCGGGCGAGAGCTGCATCTACGCGGCATCAACGCGAAAGTAGTGCAGCCCGGCGTGATTAGAGTCGGGGATGTGGCAAAGAAATTGGCGCCGCCCAAACCCTAAGACTCGCATTTCTCTCTGCTCCTCGGTGATCTCTGTGCCTTTGTGGTGGACATGCTCTCGACAACATTCACCACGGAACACCGAGGACACTGAGATTACACAGAGACTAAAACCGACTCATGACGACAGGAATCACAACAGACGTAATCATCGTCGGTGCTGGTCCCACCGGACTGTCGCTCGCCTGCCAGTTAATCCGCTACGGTATTGATTTTGTCGTCATCGAGAAAAACGAAGGCATCACTCCCTACTCTAAAGCCCTAGGCGTTCACGCACGCACACTCGAAATCTACGAACAACTCGATCTGGCAAAGACGGCTGTGGCGCAAGGCACAATAGCCGGTAAAGTTCGCATGCTCGAAAGCGGAAATATCGTTGGTGAAGTCAATCTGGCAAACGTCGGACAAGGACTCAGCGCCTATCCGTTCCTGCTAGTCCTGGAACAAAGCGAGAACGAGCGAATGCTTTATGAGTATTTAAAAAGCCACGGGCATGACGTTCTCTGGCAACACGAACTCGAAAGTTTTTCGCAGGACGAAAACGGCGTTAGCGCCCACGTTAGCAACAGCGGCTGCGAATCGCCCATCATCACGGGAAAATATCTCGTCGGCTGCGATGGTCCGCGGAGCCCGGTCCGACACGCCCTCGGACTCTCTTTTGAAGGGACCACATTTGAGCGTTTGTTCTACGTCGCCGATGTGCGGATTGATTGGAAGTTCAGCCACGATGCGCTGCACGTTTGTATCGCGCAAGAAGGCGTCGTTGCCTTCTTCCCGATGCCCGGTGAAAAGCGTTGGCGCATCGTCGGCGCCTTTCCCGAGGGCCACGATAGGAATGAAGGCGAAGTCCTTTACGAAGAAATAGAGGCGCGAATCAGAAAGGACGCAGAAATCGAACTCGACATCACACGCGTTGATTGGTTCTCGACTTACAAGGTTCACACCCGCCACGTCGAGAATTTCTCTTCGGGTAGATGCTTTCTCGCCGGTGATGCCGCGCACATACACACCCCCGCCGGTGGACAAGGGATGAACACCGGCATCCAGGACGCCTACAACCTCGCCTGGAAGATGGCGCTGGTTCTCAGGGGCGTGGCTGCTGACCGCATCCTCGAAACTTACAATGAAGAACGTCTGCCTAACGCTAAACGTCTACTGCAAACCACTGACCGGATGTTCAATCTTGCCGCCGGCACGGATTGGTTGGTTAACTTGATCCGCACCACGATATTTCCACCGCTAGCGAAATTTATTCTCAGCATTGACGCCGTCAAGAAAAAGTTCTTCCCGCTGATTTCGCAAACCGGTATTACTTACCGCGAGAGTTCTTTGAGCCGACACGATGGTGACAGGGAGTTTAAAGCTAAGGCCGGCGATCGACTGCCCTACTTCCTGGTTGACGGCCAGAGCGTTTTCGACCGCTTACGGGCGCCGAAGTTTCACCTGTTAGCTTTTTCGAACGACGCGAGCGGCGAAAAACTCACGGGTCCGGCCGAGATCGGGCGCAGGTATGCCGATTTACTTGATCGATACCTCGTTCCCCTTTCCCCACACATCGCAGAGGTATTCGGCACAAACAAACCTTTCCAGGTGCTGTTACGACCTGACAACCACATTGCTTTCATTTCGTCCACGACTTCACAAAGTCCGCTGCCAGCCTACATGAGCGAGCTCATCGAAAACTAAGCGGAACCGCAAACTACCAGTTTGGCCTAACACACACTTCCCCAACGCAAAGTTAGAATACTCTTGCGACAAAAAGGTGGTAGTAACATCTGCCTGGTTGATAATGGAGATCTCTTTGGGAGAGGAATTACGCAAATGAGAAGGCTCATGGCTTATGGTCCGCGACGCAAACATGCTCGCGGTTGTTTCGTAATTTTCATAGTCACACGAATCAGGAGGGGATGAACATGGCTAGCGAACACATTGCGACCTATCTGAATGATCATTTGGCAGGTTCGGTGGTGGCCATCGAACTGATGGAAAATCTTGAAAGCGTTTATGCTGGCGCTCCCATCGCCGACTTCATTGCCAGGCTCCGCGTTGATGTTGAGTCAGATCGCAAGGAACTCGAGACTCTGATGAGTGGTCTGAACGTCTCCGAAAGCCGAACGCGCAAGGCTTCGGCCTGGCTTACGGAAAAGTTTACTGAGCTGAAACTTCGATTCGATGATTCGAAGCGAGGCGACCTGCGACTGTTTGAATCGCTGGAAGCATTATCGCTCGGCATCGAAGGCAAGCGATCTCTATGGCTGGCGCTTGCTGCGGCCGCGGAAGTTTCGCCCCGGCTCAACATAGCTGACTATGATCGCTTGCGCCAGCGCGCCGAAGAACAACGAGCGCGAGTGGAAACAAAACGGGTTGAGGTTGCGAAAGCGGCGCTGAAGCCTGAATAAGCAGCTACGCCGAAGTTCAACGTTCTACTTTCCGATTTCGACGTTGGACTTTGGACAATTACGTCATGAAGCGCTCCGGAGTTGGCAGACCTTCCTCTTCACGGCGGCCGTGTCCCGACTGGCTGGCCCAGCGAATGACCCGAATGGGCACCGCCATTACCGAACCATTATTTATGACTACGGCACGTCTGCATTTCTTTCGAGACTCAGCGGTCCATTCTGGTTTCAGGCGCTCGGCGCGGTGATGGGAATGGATAGGGACACATCCGGCATCGCCGCCTCAGTAATGGTGCCTTGAAGCGTGGGCTTGGTCCCCGAGCTGATGAACTCGGGCTTTATATCTGCGGTGGCCGTGGCAGATTGTAGAGAAATATGCCAAGCGAATTGAGGGCGGTCGCAGAACGCCACGCCTTCGATGGTGGCGATTTCTACAAAGCTATAGGAGGAATGAATCTTCAACAAGGTTGATCTTCGATCTGCCTAGGGAGTCTCAATGAAATTCCGCGCCGGCTTGCCAGCGCTGCTTTTTGAAGGACGTTCAGATCTGTCATTTGCCACGCAACAATCGTTTATTTGCAACAAAACTTTGGGACGAATAAGGCAGACTTGCAAGTTCGTCTTTCTCCCGAGATTCCGGTTCACCGCGCGAGCGGAACCGTAGGCTTTGATGGCAATCCAAACAAATTTGAAGGAGTAAATATGAGTTCTTCTAATGCAACTAAGAAGTTTCGCCTGGCTGGACTGATTTTCGGATTGGCTTTGGCGATGACACCGTTAGCTTTCGGGCAGGACACAACTACTCAAACAATTCGGACCGCTTCAGACCGAAACATACAATCTATTCCTAACGGCGCAAAGCTGAAGTTCAAAGGAGTGGTGATCGCACGCGAGGGCGACACCTTCAGGATAAGAGACCGGAACCGCACAGACTATCTGGTTTTGATAACGGATCGCACCAGCATCAAGACCAATGGTGGTTTTCTGCGCAGTGGCAAGAAATATCCGGTGACGGAAATCTTACGCGGGTTGATTGTCGAAGTTGAAGGGCGTGGTGATGCGCAGGGACAACTCGCAGCAGACAAGATCAGGTTTTCCGATTCTGATATGAGGGCTGCCATTACATCCGATTCGCGCGTCACACCGGTCGAAGAGAACCAGGCACGCATGGCGGGACAGATGGACGAACTTTATGCAGTCGCCGCCGAGGCGAGGAACGAAGCGACCGCCGCGAATACTCGTATCGACAATCTCGATGAAGTGGATGTTCAGAACACCGTGGCCGTAAACTTCAGAGTGAATAGCGCGGTGCTGTCACCGGAGGCGAAACGGCAGCTTGACGAGTTTGCAGCCAAAGCCGCGAACGCCAAGGCATACACAATCGAGGTTGCCGGTCACACGGATTCGACCGGGAGCGAGGCCAAGAACCTCCGCTTGAGCCGCGAGCGTGCGGATGCGGTAGTTCAGTATCTCGCAGTGAATCAGAAGATTCCGCTCCGACGTATTGTTACCCCAATGGGATACGGCAAAACAGAAGCTGTGGCCGACAACTCGACGGCCGAAGGACGCGCGCAGAATCGACGCGTGGAAGTCAAGATGTTGCTGAACCGTGGTATGAGCCAGAGCAATCGATCCGGCACTACTACTCCCTAGTATCGTTGGTCGGTTCTTTATTCGTAACAGCGATCGGCGATTCAGCATGATCGTAGTCTAAGTTAGAGGGCATGTCGCAGGCGTGCCCTCTAATCGTTTTTGTGCGAAGCTTTGCTGTAGAAATGGAGGAGATTCGAATGTTCGGAGACACAAAGGCGTTTTCCAGTTTCTCGGTAAACGATTTGGAAATTGGCAGGAAGTTTTACGGTGAAACATTGGGCCTCGAATTGTCGCAAGAGCCGATGGGCGTGCTGAAACTGAATATTGCGGGCGCAACGGTTATGATTTATCCCAAGCCGAATCATACGCCGGCAACGTTCACGATTCTGAATTTTCCAGTGGAAAATATCGAAGCTGCGGTCGATGAACTCGTCAAACGCGGCGTCCGCTTTGAGCATTACGAAGGAGATATCAAAACAGACGAGAAAGGTATCCATCGCGGTGACGATGGCCCTACCATCGCCTGGTTTAAAGATCCGGCGGGAAATATTTTGGCCGTGCTTGAAGAAAAGTAGCATTCCGTAACACTGTGTCTACGCTTTGCAGCACCTAAATGGAGGTTGAACCATGCGTTGCTCACGAACGCTAACGCGAGCTGTTGTTCTTGCCACACTGGTAACAATCGGGACAAATAGCCACCCGGGTCTCTTGACCTCGGTTCGCGGTCAAACTCCACGCGTCGAGCAAATATCAAATATTTATGAGGCGCAACGTGACGTTGAAAAATATGTTCACTCCGGAGGCTATGATCGTGATGTTGCGAAAATCGTAGCCGCGGCAACCACCTGGTTGGACAAGCGGATGAAGACTGCAACGAAGCCGGCTATCGTGCTCGACATCGACGAGACCGCGCTTTCCAACTGGCCGCAACTGCGAGCGAATGGCTGGGCCCGCATCGACAATGGCCCCTGCGATCTACAAAAAGGTCCGTGCGGTCTCCGCGCCTGGCAAGCGATGGCGCAAGCGAAAGCCATCGCGCCAACCCTCGCGCTGGCGCAACACGCTCGCAAGCTGGGCGTCGCAGTGTTCTTCATCACCGGCCGTCCCGCGCGGTTGCGCGAACCAACTGAGCGCAATCTTCGCGAACAGGGATATGAATGGGCCGGGCTCAGCCTTGAGCCCGCCGGCGTCACCTTCGCAAGCGCTGCTGACTTCAAGTCGGCCGAACGCCGGAAGGTGGCTGACGAGGGCTACACGATTATCCTCAACCTCGGCGATCAGGAAACGGATCTGAAGGGTGGCTACGCCGAGCGCACGTTCAAGCTTCCTAATCCCGTCTATTTTGTGAAGTGAAGATTGACGCTCGCCGCTAAGTCGAGATGAGGATTGTTGGAGGGTCAAACTATGAATGAGCTGCAGGCAACGGCACTGTTGCCGTTCGTCCCAAGCGGCAGCGACTACGAGGCGAGCCGCCGCTTGTTTGCCGATCTCGGGTTTGAGGAAGTGTGGGAAAACAGTGGCTACGCTGGATTCCGTAACGGCAACGCGCAATTCATTCTACAAAAGTTTGACAATGAAACCTTTGCCAGCAATTTCATGGTCAGCATCAAAGTGCCGAATCTTGACGCCTGGTGGCAGGCGATTTCGCAAAAGCAACTGGTAACAAAATACCCGGGGCTGCGTCTAAATCCGCCGGCGAATTTTCCCTGGGGGCGCGAGATAAACCTTATTGATCTGGCCGGGGTGTGCTGGCACATCGGCGAGTGAATGCCAGAGAGAAGCGCAAAGGCATTCCGTCACTGCGGTTGTATGATCTCGACAATCGCTTGTTGAGTGAGAGTCCGGGCAAGAAGAAAATCAGCGTGAATCCGCAGAAGCTTTCGTACTCCGGTTGGGAAGTTCCGCTCGGTAATTTGCCGACAGGAATATACCGGATTGATGTCACGCTCAATGCCGATACTGTCTGGCGCACTTTCTTTCGCGTGGTCGAGTGAGAACCTTGGCGCCGGTGTTGAATCATCTCTACTGTAAGGAGAAACGTTTGATGAGAAATCCGTGTGCGCCGGCAAACACGAGGTCGTCGTCGGGCAGGATCGCAATAACCTTTGCAGCCAACCTGATCATCATGGCGTTGGCCACCCTGGGGTTTTTCTGGGTGGTCGCTGCGCAGCAAAAGGGAAAGAATGATGGCAGCGCCGTCTATTCCGGAATGCAGTGGCGTCTGATCGGTCCACATCGCGCCGGCCGCGTGACGGCCGTTGCGGGAATTCCCGGGCAGCCGGCAATCTACTACTTCGGCACGCCCGGCGGCGGACTCTGGAAAACTACCAGCGGCGGTCGCACCTGGCAACCGATCTTTGATGATACCCATCAGGCTTCCATCGGCGCGCTGGCCCTTGCGCCTTCGAATCCGAATACAATCTACGTCGGCACAGGTGAACAACTTCAAGGGAACGGCGTTTACAAGTCCATTGACGGCGGCAGTACCTGGAGCAACGTCGGGCTTCGCGAAACCAATTCAATCTCATCGCTGATTGTTGACGCACACGATCCTAATATCGTTCTGGTTGGCGCCGTCGGTCCCTTCGGGCCCAGTGATGAACGGGGTGTGTTCAAGACAACAGATGGCGGCAAGACCTGGAAAAAAGTTTTCTTCAGAGACGGAAAGACCGCCATCTTTGATATGTCCGTGGATCCGGATAACAACAGCATCGTCTACGCGGCTACCGGGACGTTGCGATTCAATCCGAGCGAGCCGCCTCCTAAAGGCCCGGGTTCCGAAATTTTCAAGTCTGCGGATGAGGGCTCAACCTGGCGACAAGTCGGCGGCGCCGGTCTGCCCGATCAGAATCGCGGCCGGGTGGGGATTGCCGTGGCGCCGGACACTGGTGGCAAGCGTCTTTACGCGATCATGAATCAAGGATTCTTCCGGTCGGATGATGCGGGTGAAACCTGGCAAAAACTCACGAACGATCCGAGGGTTATCGGCAGCGGGTATTTCAGCCGGGTCTTCGTGAACCCAAAGAATGCGGACGTCGTCTATGCAATGCAAACAGCTACTTATCGTTCGCTTGATGGCGGAAAGACTTTTGCAGCGTTCAAAGGCGAGCCGAGCGGCGAAGACGATCACGTTATGTGGATCGCTCCGGACGATCCGCAACGAATGTTTATGGGTACAGATCAAGGCGCGGTAATCACGGTCGACAATGGCCAGACATGGACTGAATGGTTTAACCAGCCAACGGGTGAGATGTATCACGTGATTACTGATAACGCTTTTCCCTATCGGCTCTACGCTTCGCAGCAGGATTCGGGTTCAGTCGCGGCGCCTGTTCGTAGCGACTCGGGCCAGATAACCCTGCGTGACTGGTTTCCTTCCGGTTCATTTGAAAGCGGCTACATCGCTCCCGATCCAGTGAACCAAAATCTCATTTACTCCATTGGCTGGTTTGGGACCGTGCTTAGGCTAAATCGAACCAGCAATCAGATCTCCACGGTGTTCGTGCCGAATCCAAAGTATCGTTACACTTGGGAGACACCTCTTGTTTTTTCCCCAACAGATCCAAAAACTTTGTACGTTGGAATGCAGAACGTCCTGAAAACTAGTGACGGTTCAATTACCTGGAATGAAATCAGTCCTGATCTAACTGAGAAGCCGGCCAAACAGCAGCATCACGCCGAGCTTAATCGTGGGGATTTTGACGAAGAGGACAAACCGCAGGCGCCGGCAAGCGGAGTAATTCAAACGATTGCGCCCTCAGCTGCCAAAGCCGGAATAATCTGGGTAGGCACGAGCACCGGTTTGGTACAACTGACCGTGAACGGTGGAAAGACCTGGCAAAACGTGACTCCCGCGTCGCTGCCCGAAAAGGGCGCCGTAATTCTGATTGAGGCATCACCTACAGATGCCGACACCGCTTATGTGATCGCCAACGCCCGGCCAGATTCACATCCTTACATTTTCCGCACGCGCGACAGCGGCAAAACCTGGCAAAGGATCGTCAACGGCCTTCCCGAGAAAGGATTAGCGCGCGTGGTGCGTGAAGATCCAGCCCGCAAAGGTCTTGTTTATGCCGGGACCGAAACCGGCGCGCATGTTTCTTTCGACGAAGGTGATCATTGGCAAGAATTGCAAATGAATCTGCCGACTGTTTCGGTTCGGGACCTTCAGATTCACGGCAACGATTTAGTTGCAGCGACCTACGGCCGCGGCCTTTGGGTGTTGGACAACCTGTCACCGCTACGAAAATTCGATCTCAAGAGGACCGACGCGAAGGCTTACTTGTTTCCTCCGGAAGCGGCGACGAGAGTGCGCTGGGACACTTGGCCGGATACTCCTCTTCCCGCCGACACCGCTGCGGGACTAAATCCACCAGACGGTGCTGTTATCGATTACTACCTACAATCAGACGTCGCCGGGGAAATCACACTCGAGATTCGCGACCAGCATGGCCGGCTGGTGCGGCGTTACTCCAGCACGCCGACTGCTCCGGAAAAGCTTCCCGCTAACGCGCCCGAATACTGGTTTGCTCCGCCGCCAGTGCTTTCCACGAAGGCCGGTTTGCACCGGTTCGTCTGGAACCTGCAATGGGATCATCCCGAGACTTTACCGTTTGGATATTATGGCCGGCTGCTTGACTACATTGAGTACACAGTTCCCGATCATGCTATTGCTGGACAGACACCTCGTCATCAACCGCCCGGGCCCTACGTTGTGCCGGGACGCTATGAAGTGGCCCTCACGGTTAATGGTCAGAAATCTGGTGAATCTATTTTCGTTAAGCTCGATCCGCGAGTTCACACCTCGCAATCAGACCTACAGGCACAAATGGATCTGGCATTGCAGATCATGGCCGGAATGTCTTCAACTTACCGGTATTATAACGACGTTGAGTCTTTACAGTTGGCCGTTGCTGAGCGGCAGAAGCTGTTGGCTGGAAAACCTGACGCCAAAGAAATCACGGATGCGATCGCTGCATTAACGAAGGAACTCGGGGAGCTTGAGGATGGCACAAACGATTCCCGCGGCTTTGGCAGTGTCAATCGGGATCTCGCCCGTTATCTGATAATGATCGAAAGCGGCGACTTGCGCCCCGCGGAATCGGCCCGGCAAAACACTTTGGCGGCGTGTGAGTCATTGGGGAAAAACATCACCCGCTGGACTACAGTAAATTCTGACAATCTGCCGGCCTTGAACAAGCTTCTTGAAAGCCGTGGCGTCGCCAAGCTGAGGACGATGGCGATCACTGCGGGTCCGGCATGCACTTTGCGATGATCAGCTTGTTCGGCTCAGTACGTAATTGAAATGATCCTTCTGCAAAACATCACCCAATCGTTCCACTCGCCGCTCGTGATCATACTGATCGTTGTGATCGGGCTGGGACTGCTCTATGTGCTATGGCGGGAAGTACGGAAGATTCCGGCGAAGCTGTTCACGCTCATGGCCACCGCGTTCGTGGACATGTTGGGTCTGTTGATGATCATTCCGCTGCTGCCGTTTTACGTGAAGGCGTTGAGACCGTCCGGGATCGACCTTCTGGGGATCCACTTTGGAATCGGAACCATCATGGCTTTCATGGTCACCTCATTCACTCTCGCTCAAGCATTGAGTGCGCCAATGTGGGGACGGTTTTCCGATCGAGTGGGACGGCGGCCGGCGCTCCTCATCGCCCTGGGAGCATCGGCAATTGCGTATCTGATTTTCGGCTTCGCCAACTCGTTGCTCTTGTTGTTTCTCTCGCGTCTCGTGCAAGGCGCCGGGGGAGGCACCGTCGGTGTCATTCAAGCGTACGTCGCTGATTCGACCGACCCGAAAGATCGCGCGCGTGCGCTCGGCTGGCTGTCGGCGACAACAAACCTGGGCGTGGCGGTCGGGCCAGTTCTCGGTTCCATTGCGCTCACCCTGGGTAATTACGATCTACTGCCGGGACCGTCGACACTGCATCTTGGCCAGGCAACCCCGGGAATTCTAGCGGCGGCGATCTGCATCCTAAACATGGGCTTCGCCGCCCGCTATCTAACTGAATCACGCGTGCTGAGCGAACCACCACCGGAAGGAGAAGTATTACGGACCTCGCGGCAAACGACTTGGCGCGTAATCACTCATGCGAGTGAACCGGCGTCGCGCCTGATCTGGATCTATGCGATCGCCATTGGGGCCTTTCAGGGAACCTTTGCAGTGCTCGCGCTTTTCCTGAACGTGCGCTTCCAGGTGACTGCACAAACCATCGGTTATTTTTTCACGTACATCGGATCGATCTCGGTCTTCGCGCGGGTGTTGCTCCTCGGTCGCATGGTCGATTGGCTTGGCGAAGCAAATCTGTCGCGCCTGGGTCTGGTGTTGCTCACCGCCGGAGTTGTAGGCATGCCGTTGTCGCGAAACCTGTGGATGCTCGCCGTTGCGGTAGCGCTGATTCCGCTGGGGACGGCGTTCACCTTTCCCTGCGTAACCGCGCTGCTCTCGCGAGTCATCAGTCCAAGAGAGCGCGGACTCTACATGGGAATGCAACAGACGTATGGCGGCGTGGCGCGCATCATCGCCCCACTTTTCTTCGGCTGGTCGTTCGATCACCTGGGCGTTTCGTCGCCTTACTTCTTCTCTGCCGGGTTTATCCTCGCGACGGTATTTCTCGGCTTTGGATTGGACCAGTATGCGCGGCCGCCGCTTCCGGTGGCGCCGGAGCCGGCAACCGCGACGGGGGAGCAGGAGGCGTAGGTATCCGTAGAAGGATCCCGCTGATTTGTGCTGATTCCGCAGATTCAAAACCATTACAGTCAGTCGGTTCAAAAGACTCCGCTTCCCACAAAGTTCGCCTCCTGATCCGCGTAATCCGCGCAATCTGCGGATATCAATCTGCGGATATCAATCTGCGGATATCAATTTACCGTATTGGCAATCAATGATACCTTGGCGTCCTACTAGTTGCGCTCCGGCTCTTGCGCGCCGTTTGTAAGGCCTTCGCGCCGCGTGTAAATACCGACATTCTCTTAGATCTCCGCTCTTGTTTTTCAATCTGGCCGTTTAAGGTTGCAGGCAAGGAATTCGCTCGCCGAAAGCTTTATACTCGCTTGCACCGCTCAGCGACGCATGAATAGGAAACTGAGACCGCCGTTTATTCATCGCTTTATTTCAAGGTTCGCGGTCTGCTCGTTGCTGCTGCTTCTCCCTGGTCTATTCGTTGCCTGTAAACGCGAAGCACCGGCCGGTAGCGACTACACGGCTGTACGTCACGAGCGCGGCACGCAAGTCGTCGCGGAGTATCTCAAACGCGATGCAGCGCCCTATCGCAAGCAACGCGTCCGGCTGACTATTACTTCTACGTCCGAGCCGCTGAAGGTTTACGAGTTGGAGATCTGGCGCAAGCAGACTGAACCTGAAACGCTTACGCTAACGCACGTCGTTAAACCTGCCGAAGAAGGCGACCTGGCCGCCTTAAGCGTTGAAAGGAAAGGGCGGCCCACCATCAATGTTACCTACGTTTCGTCGGCTGATGAATTTCGCGAAACCGGAACCAACAAAATGTTCTTCGGCGGCTTGACTGCGCAGGAATTGCTCGGCGAATGGGACAAGTATGGTTACAGCCTATTGGCTGAGAAAGATCTTGGCGGAGTGAAAGCTTACGAAGTCGAAGGCACGCTCAAGCCCGGCGCTGAATCCGCAATCGCGCGAACGCGAACGCAATTTCGCGGCGACACTTACCTGCCCGCCGAAATTCACTTGTTCAATTCCGGCGGCGAAGAGGTACGAACTTTTCAGGTAAAGAGCTATCGAAATGTCGCTGGTCGAGATTTCGTTTGGCTTACGGAGGTTGACAACCATGTGCGCCCAACGAAAGTTACTATCGAAACGCTAAGCGTTGACTTCCCTGAGAAGGCGGATGACGCAATGTTCACGCGCGAACGCTTGAAACAGTTGTCGCGGAAGTAAGACTCAAACTTGGAATCTCAGTTTTAAGTTGGATAGAACCGAAATGACTGAATCGCACAGCGTGGTGCGCCTGGAAAAAGTCTCCAAGGCCTACACCGACGGCCAGGTATTTTTCGCGCTCAACGAAATCGAAGTCGCTGTCAATCGCGGCGAGCGCGTAGCGATCATGGGGCCTTCGGGGTCAGGCAAATCGACGATGCTGAATCTGATCTGCGGACTCGATGTTCCTACTTCTGGTCGTGTCTGGGTTGATGGAGTCGAGCTCTCAAAACTCAGCGATGACGAACGCACGCGGCTGCGTCGAGAAAAGATCGGAATGATCTTCCAGTCGTTCAATTTGCTCCCCACGCTTTCCGCCGTCGAAAATGTTTCACTGCCGTTGCGTCTGCGAGACCGTTCACGCCGCGACGCAGAAAAGCGTGCGCTCGAGTTGCTCGAACGCGTGGGCCTGCACCGGCAAGCGACGCATCGCCCCGATCAGATGTCGGGCGGTGAATGCCAGCGCGTAGCGATCGCACGGGCGCTGATTTTTGATCCGCCATTACTGCTGGCGGACGAACCTACCGGCAATCTCGATTCTGCGAGCGGCGAAGCAATTCTCAAATTGCTGGAGGAACTTCATCGCGAACTAAACTCAACTATCCTGCTGGTGACTCACGATGAACACACCGCGGCAACCTGTGAACGGATGTTGATTCTGCGCGACGGACGAGTGGCGGAAGACCGTGCGAGTGCTATTCAGTTGACGGAGAATGTCTGATGTGGGGTGCGCTGACTCTCGTTACAATCCGGCAATGGGGCCTCCATAAACTGCGGCTCGCGCTGACGCTTTCGGGGATTGCACTGGGTGTCGCCGTTTTCTTCGCGGTGCGCACCGCCAACACCACGCTCGTCGGTTCTTTGTCGACAACTGTTGAAAAGCTGGCAGGCCAGGCCACGCTTCAGGTGTCGGCGGGCGAGGCCAGCTTTCCGCAAGAGGTGGTTCGCACCGTACGCAGTACCCCGGGCGTGAAACTCGCGGAACCGGTAATCGAAAGGGTCGTCCAGACAGCATTGCCAGACAGCAGCAGCTTGCTGGTACTCGGGATGGATACGAGCAGCGATCTGAAACTTTACGCAGGCGAGTTTGATCAATCCGGTCTTGAAATCAGCAATCCTCTGGCGTTCACTGAACGCCCCGATTCCATTGCCGTCTCCCGCGCTTTTGCCGAACGCTACGGACTAAAAGAAGGTGACCATTTCCCTGTCTATACGCAGCGCGGGCTCCAGGATTTCACCGTGCGCGGATTCTTCAAAACCACCGGCGCGACTGTCGTCTTCGGCGGCAACATCGCGTTGATGGATATTTACGCCGCGCAGTCAGCATTTGATCGTAAGGACCGGATTGATCGCATAGACATCATGACGGAGCCGGGAACTGCGGCGGAAACGGTCGAACAAACTTTGCGCGCTCGTCTCCCGGCTGGTTTGGAAGTCGCCCCGCCTGACCGGCGCGGGCAAGGCCTTGAAAAAGCAGTCTCGGCAATGCGCCTCGGCCTCTTCATCATGAGCCTGCTGGCCCTGATGGTGGGCGTTTTTATTATTTTCAACTCGCTCAGCGTTAGCGTGAATCAACGCTGGAAAGAGATCGGTGTGCTGCGCGCAGTTGGAGTTGAAGGCTCTCATATTCAACAGATGTTCCTGATTGAAGCTGCGTTGCTGGGACTGGTTGGTTCGGCGCTTGGAGTCATCATCGGTTTCGTAATGGCCCGCGGCGCAACGAGAATCATGAGTGCCATCGTCACCTCGATGTATGGCCTGGCGTCAACGCCCGAACGACCCACCTTTCATTGGGACTACGCGCTAACCGCATTTGGTATCGGCGCTTTCGCTTCCCTGCTGGCCACCTGGTTGCCGGCGCGCTCGGCTTCGCGCCTTCATCCCGTCATGGCGCTACGCAACATTGAACTGCAACGGCGCGAAGGAGTCCTCGGTTGGTCGCGGTTTGCACTAGGAATCTCGTTCATCATAGTCGGACTTGCCCTCACGTTCTTTTCACCGCCGGGCGTGGGCCTGATGATCCATTTCACTTACTCGATCATGGTGCAGTTTGGCATGGTACTGCTGTTGCCGACATTGGTGGTGTGGGGCTCACGCCTGTTGCGCCCCTTGATGGGGCACTTGTTCGGTGCGGAAGGCCTGATCGCAATCGATGCGGCCGTACGCATGCCGCGCCGCACCTCAGCGACTGTTGGCGCGTTGATGCTCGGACTCTCATTTGTATTCTCCGTTGGGGCGTTCATTCACAGCCACAAGGGGGCACTCAATCGCATGATTGACCGCTGCGTCAACGCCGATCTGATGATCGCCACTTCCGACCAACTGCGTTCGCGCACTTATCATTTTAACGAAGCCCAGGAAAAGCGCGTCGCCGCGCTGCCCGGTGTGAAGCACCTTGATGGCTTGCGGGTGACGGGCTTGGCTTACGGATCTGGTGACATAATCCTGATCGCGCGCGACATGGGTTTGTGGTTCGACAATTCTCCCGGACTGCTTGACGAAGGGAACGAGGCGAAGGCGCGCGAGTTGGCCAGTCACGGTGATGGTTTCGTCATTTCCCAGAACCATGCGCTGCGCACCGGGCTCACCCTGGGCGATCAGTTGCGCCTGGAAACACCGGCTGGTCCGCTGGTGCGACCGGTAGTTGGTATCCTCGAGTTTTACTACGTGGAAAAAGGTACGGTTTTCATGGATCGCGAACTTTACAAGAAGTATTGGGGTGATACCGCGGTAGACCTCATCCTGCTCAACCTCGAACCCGGCATCGATCGCAGTGCGTTCAAAACGGAAATCAATCGCGCGATGGCCGGAGAACAGCGGGCCTTCATCTACACGAGCGATGAATACAAAGCCTGGAGTTCGCGAATGACCGATCAGTTTTTCACCCTAACTTACCTGGAGATGCTGATCGCCATCTTCGTCGCCGCCATGGGTTTGATTAACATGCTGGTGATTTCGGTTTCCGAAAGACAACGCGAGCTGGGAATTCTGAGGGCTATCGGTGGTCTGCGTGGACAGGTGCGTAAGATCGTTTTGCTTGAAGCGGCCTCAATCGCGCTCGTCGGCTTTGCTACCGGCGTAGTGGCCGGTCTCTTCAACGCTTACTTTTTGGTGCGCACCGCCGCGCGCATCATTGCCGGCTTTAACCTGCGTTTCCAATTCCCGCTGAGCGTGGTGTTGGCGACCTTGCCGGTTGTGCTGCTGGTCGCACTCGCTGCTGCCTGGTGGACGGCTCAGCGCGCGTTGCGGTTGCCGGTGGTTGAAGCGATCGGCTATGAGTAAGTCGATTGCTGATTGCTGGATGCTGCTTGCTTTAATTACTGACTCAAACTTCTTTCGTCATGAATACGCTAAACGGATCTTCAGCGTAATCCGCAAACGGTCCGCAATAGCTGAAACCAAACTTAGCATATAGTTTACGGGCCGGCGCGAAAGCCTCCATTGATCCTGTCTCAAGACTCAACCGTTTGTAGCCACGGCGCCTGGCTTCTTCAATGATGTGATTTAGAAGATTCTGCGCTACGCCTTTTCTAAGATGTCGCGAGGCTGTTCGCATGGATTTGATTTCGCCGTGTTGTGCGTCGAACTCCTTGAGCGCGCCGCAGCCAAGCAGCTCGTTATTTTCCCGTGCGGTCCAAAACGTAATCTCCGGTTTGCGCAATCCCTCGAGGTTCAGCGCATGCACACTCTCCGGCGGCGAATGCAGCAACGCACTCTGCAGATGCTCCTGCAACAGTTCTCGAATCTCAGAGCCACTTAGATTGTCGATCTCAATATTCATTCGTTTAGAAAGAGACTAATAGCTTTCAGTTTCCGACTAAGAACAGGCAAGTTAACACAACTTGGGTACACAGCTCGACTGCCAGTTTTTACTTTTACCCTTTTCCCCTTTGCACCTCTTTCCTTGTACTCTGTCGAGCACAATGATCGTTCACCTGGTTGACGGCACCTACGAACTCTTTCGTCACTTCTACGGCATACGGCGCTTCCGCAAGACCGATCCGCCCTTCGGCGCTGTCTCTGGCGTACTCAGTGCAGTTGTGAAAATGATGGAGGACGGCGCCACGCATGTCGGCGTGGCAACCGATCACGTCATCGAATCGTTTCGCAACGGTCTATGGGCGGAGTACAAAACCGGCGCCGGGATTGAACCGGCCCTGCGCGCGCAATTTCAGCCGCTTGAGGAGGCGCTGCTCGCAATGGGCGTGGTGGTGTGGCCAATGGTTGAACTCGAAGCCGATGACGCGCTCGCGTCCGCGGCCCATATTGCCGCGCAAGATAAGCGAGTGGTGAAAGTGTGTATCTGGACGCCGGACAAAGATCTCGCGCAGTGTGTCGTCGGTGATCGCGTGGTGCAAGTGGACGGCAGACGCGGTGTGATTCGCGATGCGCCCGGGGTGCGCGCGAAGTTTGGCGTGGCGCCTGAATACATTCCTGACTACCTCGCGCTGGTTGGTGACGCGGCCGATGGCTATCCCGGCATCACGGGCTATGGACCGAAAACAGCCGCCTCGCTCATAAACCTTCACGGGCCGATTGAAAAATTTCCCCGCGACCTGCTGAAAGACAAACGCAAAGATGCGTTGCTCTTTAAGAAGCTGGCGACGTTGAAGACCGATGCGCCGCTTTTCCGCGATGTGCAACAGTTGCGCTGGCGCGGGCCGATGAAAGATTTCCGATCAATGGCTGAGAAGATTGGCAACGCGCGTCTGGCAACGCGCGTGATT
>JBDUDV010000036.1:0-32659 GCA_040002755.1 Acidobacteriota bacterium
GGAAGGTCCTGAAAACAACTCGCACCAGCTCAGCGACGACACCGTGGGCCGCAGTTTCGCTGGCGCTCGCGCTCTTTCTTGGTTTGCTCGCGTGGAGCACCTACCTCTCAAGATTTCCTTACCTGTGGGAAGACCATCAAACGTTTTCCGGCATTACCTTCACGGAAGCGAAGTATCTCTTGCCGGCCCTCTATTTTGTCTGCGTGGCCCTGGTGCTGGCTGCAGTCATCGCCTTGATCAACGCTTTTTCCAAACGCAGCCTTCGCTTGCTGTTGGCCGGCTTGGCGATTCCGGTGTTGATTTATGTCATCGGCGTTTTCCTCGTGCCGGCGTATGTCACCAGTTTCATTGTTAAGCCGAATGAGCTGGGACGCGAGACTCCCTACATAGAACAAAACATCGCCTGGACTCGTCGTGCGTTTGCGCTTGAGCAAGTGGAACTGCGCGATTTTCCTGCCGAAAGCACAGTTGAGGCGCTGGACCTCAACGCTAATAAACCGACGCTCGACAACATTCGGCTTTGGGACTGGCATGCGCTCCAGGACACCCTCAAACAGATTCAGGCAATCAGAACCTACTACGACTTTCCAGACGTCGATGTCGATCGCTATCGCGTAGACGGCCTGCGGCAGATGATGGTGGCGGCGCGTGAAATCGACGTAAACAAACTGCCCGAGGCCTCACGAAACTGGATCAATGAAAAACTTATCTACACGCACGGTTACGGCATCACCATGAACACGGCTAACGGTTTCACGCCCGAAGGTATGCCGCGTTTCATTATTTCTGACATGCCGATCCAGTCCAACTCGCCTGAGATTAAGGTAACCCGCCCGGAAATTTATTACGGACAGGAAACGCATACCGACGTTTACGTTAAGACTCGACAGAAGGAGTTTGACTTTCCGCAGGGAGAAACCAATACCTTCACCAGCTATCAGGGATCCGGCGGAATAAGAATTGGCGGTCGCGCACGTCGCATGCTTCTCGCTTGGGCGTTGGGCGACCTGTCGAAGCTTCCCTTCTCAGACGACGTGAACTCTGAGAGTCGCGTTCTGATTCATCGCAACATTCGCGAGCTGGTAAATGGGCTCGCGCCGTTTCTAATCTACGATAACGATCCTTACATTGTGGTGAGCAATGAAGGCAGGCTCTTTTGGATGCTCGATGCCTTTACCGAGTCGTCGACTTATCCTTACTCCACACACCACACCGTTGGACAAAACAACGTCAACTACATCCGCAACAGCGTCAAGGTAGTAATCGATGCTTACAACGGTACCGTGCACTTTTTCGTTTTCGACAATAACGATCCGTTGATCGCCACTTATCGCGCGACGTTTCCTACGCTCTTTGAAGACGCGAGCCAAATGCCCGCGGACCTGCGCGCTCACGTGCGCTATCCCGAAACTTTGATTCGGGTCCAGGGCGAAGTGTACGGCCTCTACCACACGCAAAGCGCAAAAGCGTTTTTCCAACGCGAGGATGTCTGGAACGTGGCCCAGCAGGTCGCCCTGAACGACCAAAATCAAAAACAGGTTCAGCCCCTCGATCCTTACTTTGTATTGATGCAGCTGCCCGGAGAGAAGACGAAGAGCGAGTTCGTTTTGATTTTACCGTTTACTCCAGCCGGCCGTAACAATCTAATTGGCTGGATGGCGGGGCGGTGTGATGGCGACGAGTATGGCAAGCTCCTGATTTACAACTTCCCCAAGTCCCGACTGATTGATGGCCCATTACAGATCGAAGCCCGGATCGATCAGAACTCTCAGCTATCGTCGCAGTTCACGCTCTGGAACCAGCAAGGCTCACACGTCTTGCGCGGTCACCTGCTCGTGATTCCGATCGGCAATGCACTTCTCTATGTAGAGCCTGTCTATCTGAAGGCGGAGAGCAGTCCGATGCCTGAGTTGCGCCTGGTAGTACTCGCAACGCAGGATCGTCTCGGTTATGGGCAGACATTCGATGAGGCCATGACCAATATCTTCGGCGACCTGGCCCATCCGGCAACCCAGCAAAAACCGGAGACCGCTAAAGAGAAGCCCGGCGAGGCGGTAGCCAAACCAACGGCCTCCCCTTCGCCCGGACAAGCTGTGCAAGGCGCCGGTCTCCAGCAACTCATCGACAAAGCCGTTCAAGAGTTTGACGAGTATCAGAGGCTCACCTCTCAGGGCAAACTCGGCGAGGCTGGTCAAAAGCTGGAGCAACATAAGCGCACCCTCGAAGAGCTCAAGCGAGCTGGTTCCAAAGCCCCTTAGAGCCTAATATCCTGCCCTCCAAACCTGAGAGCGCCCGATATCCTTTCGTTTTCAACCTTCCCCAGCTCCACTTTCCTTGAATGTTTTTAGGTTTTCAGTATCGATTGTATGGCATCACCGTACAGTCGGCTTTTGCATTACCTCAAAGCTCTCAGGTTGGGTTATATTGGCAACCCACAATCCACGACTGCTCCCAACCGCTCGCAAGAACCAGGGATTGGCAGGGAGAACTTCGGAGGACGACTTGGCAGCGGCGGCATTCTACGATCTGGAAGGAACGTTGGTTAGCACCAACCTGATTCATACGCTTGGCTTCTACGCCAGGAACGAGCCGGGTCTGTTCCGAAGCTTCAAAAAGAGTGCGGCCACGCTTCTGAGCCTGCCGATGTTTGCCGTAACTGATCAATACAGCCGCAAGGTTTTCAACGATCTCTACTTCAAGCGATACAAGGGTGTTAAAGAAGATCGCCTGCGCTACCTGGCGGACGATCTCTTTCTCTCCGTGCTAAAGCCGGCGGTATTTCCGGGCGCTTACGAGCTTCTGGAGAAGTCGCGCAGCCTCGGCCTGAGGCAGGTGGTTGTGACCGGCGCGCTCGACGTCTCGGTGAAGCCATTGATGGAGCATCTGGGAATTGAAGAATACGTAGCGAACCGCCTGGAATTTGTTAACGGCGTCGCAACGGGCAGGTTGTTGCCGCCGGTAATGGCAGCGGCGACGAAGGCATCGTGGATACGCGTATTCGCAGAACGCGAGGGCCTGAGTCTTAGCGACTCCTACGCATACACGGACAGCATGAGTGACTTGCCCATGCTCTCTATCGTCGGTCATCCAGCAGCGATCAATCCTGACATGCGTTTGCGTCAGACGGCGTTGCATCACGATTGGCCGATCTTGAATCTGAAGTAGTTTCGACTTCCAAGTTTCAAGTTCCAGGGCAAAAGCTTTGAACTCGAAACTTGAAACTTGAAACCAGAGACTTGAACCTTATGGCACTGCAACTAAGAAGAAAAACGCACGAATCGGTTGTGTACATCGATCGCGACAGCGCCCCGCGAATAATGCCCTCCGGCGAAGATTTCATTCTCGAAGATCTTCCAATCGGCACGCGCGTGCTGTATCCCAATCCGCCAATCAAGGGTCTGCCGAATCGCGAGGCGGCCATTCGTTATGCGTTGAATCACCCGCTTGGGTGCGATCCGCTTTTTGCCCAACTCGAACCGGGCATGCAAGTGACGGTCGCGGTTGACGACATCAGTCTACCGCTGCCGCCGATGGCTACGCCCGACATCCGTCAGTCGGTCCTCGAAATCGTGCTCGACATGCTAGCCGGGCACGGCGTCGACGACGTTCACATCATCATTGCCAATTCCCTGCACCGCAAGATGACCGAATGGGAAATGAAGCGCATGGTCGGGAAGAAGATTTTCGACGAGTACTATCCCGATCGCTATTACAACCACGACGCCGAGTGGGCGGACGGACTAATCAAGCTTGGTGAGACCAGGCACAAGGAACCGCTAACGCTGAACCGGCGCGCGGCCGAAAGCGACTTGCTGATTTACGTCAATATCAACCTCGTGCCGATGGATGGGGGTCACAAGTCTGTCGCTGTCGGTTTGTGCGATTACGAATCGCTGCGTGCGCATCACGAACCACAAACGATTCGCGATTCGGACAGCTACATGGATCCGGCTAAGTCGGAGTTGAATAACAAGGTGGGTCGCCTGGGCAAGATTGTCGATGAACAACTGAACGTCTTCCACATCGAGACGGCCATCAATAATCGCATGTACAAAGGCGACATGGATTTTCTTCTCCGCAACGAGGACGATTTCACTGCTTTTGATCGAATGAAGTTTGAGGCGATGCGCTACTCGATGAGCAAACTACCGCGGCAGGCGCGTCGCAGGCTGCTTCATTCCAAGCCCGCTCAGTACGAGATGATCGCCTGTCACGCCGGCAAGACCGAGCCGGTGCACGAGAAGATCATTGCGAAGGCGTTTGACCAGTATGCGATTCCCGTAACTGGCCAGTGTGACATCCTGATCACTGGCATCCCGGACATTTCGCCGTACAACGTCTATTCGATTTTGAATCCTTTACTTGTTCAGGTGATGGGGCTCGGTTATCACTTCAACTTCTATCGCAATAAGCCGCTGCTTAAGAAGGGCGGCGTGCTGATCATTCATCATCCCTGTTACGACGAGTTTGATCACAAGTTTCATCCGAGCTACATAGAGTTCTTCAACCGGTTGTTGCCGGAAACGCGCGACGCGTTTGTGTTGCGCGACAAGTATGAACAGGAATTTGCTAACAATCCGAGTTATGTGGAGATGTACCGGCGCGGTAACGCCTATCACGGCGCGCATCCGTTTTTCATGTGGTACTGGGGCGAAAATGGCCGCCAGCATGTCGGGAAGGTGATCGCGGCGGGCGCGGAAAATGCTCATGTTCCGGCCATGTTGGGCTGGGACCGTGCAGATAATCTGACCGAGGCGATCGCGATGGCCCGCAGCTTTATGGGAAGTTCCGCCGAGATCACAATGTTGCATCAACCGATTATCGGAATTGCAGATATGGAATGAAAAGGCCGTGAATGGTAAATCGTGAGTCGTGCAACTGATGCTCGGCGACCTATTTACGATTTACCCTTTACGATTTACTAACTGTTATGAACTTGTCGCCTACTGAACTCTTCAAAGATCGCCGGATGTTCCTGATTGGAAGCACGGGCTTCCTCGGGAAAGTTACCCTCAGCATGTTGCTGCATAACTTTCCGAATATCGGGCGTGTGTACGTCACTGTGCGTGCTCGTTCCCAAGAAGAGTCAGAAGCGCGATTTTGGAACAGTGTGATTACGGCGCCGCCATTCGATCCGCTTCGGGAACGTTACGGCGATGCCCTGGAAGGGTTCATTCGCGACAAGGTGGCAATCCTTGGGGGCGACATCGGCGACACAAATCTAGGTTACACCGAAGAGCAGGCCCAGGCTGTCGCAGACGACATCGACGTTGTTCTTAACAGCGCCGGCAACGTCACCTTCAATCCGACGCTCGAGAGCGCGCTGCGCACAAATGTCGTAGGTACGCAAAACGTAATTGCCTTCGCAAAACGCATGAAGCGCCCAGCGCTAATTCACGTCTCGACCTGCTTTGTCGCCGGCAATCGTTCCGGCCCCGTTTGGGAGAACGATCCGGTTGTTGGTTACTTCCCGCGGAAGCATGAGTTGCAAGGTGTTGAATTCGACGCCGAACAGGAAATCAAAGACTGCGCGAAGCTCGCCGAACGAGTCCGCGAAGAAGCACGTGACGCAATGATGGTGGCCCAGTTTCGCGATCTGGCGCGCAAACGACTAAACGAAGAGAACCGCGATGCCGACGATCCGGATGCGCTCGGTCTGGCTGTGGCACGGGAGCGCAAGGTTTGGACACGAACGCGATTGACCGACCTGGGCGTTGAACGCGCCGCTTGGTGGGGTTGGCCGAACATTTACACCTACACCAAGTCGCTCGGCGAACAGCTTGTCGCTGCTGAGACCGGAATAGTTCGTAGCATCGTCCGTCCCAGTATCGTCGAATCTGCGCTAGCCTATCCCTTCCCCGGGTGGAACGAGGGTTTCACCACTACGGCGCCGATTATTTTCCTCGTCCTGAAGGGTCAGACAAAGATCCCCGCAAACGACAAGCTGATTCTTGATATCACGCCGGTGGATCAAGTTGCGTCCGTAATGCTGGCAGTAGCAGCGCAGGCTTGCGTGGAAGAACCGAAACTGGTTCACCAGGCCGCTACGGGCGATTCGAATCCCAACAACATGGACCGGATAATCGGCCTCGTTGGTCTTTACAAACGCCGCCACTTTCAGGAGAAAGAGACGGGGGTCAAATTCCTGAATGAGCTGGTGTCGCGCATGGAGCCGCGGCCGGTTTCCAATGCGAACTTTGAAAAGTTTTCCGTGCCGATGTTCAACTCTGCGGCAAAGAAAGCCTCGTCGCTGCTTGATCGAGCGCGTCCGCGTTGGGGTGGCGGACGTGTAACCGAAGTACTCGACCGAATGAAGACGACGGTAGATCGCGTTGAAGAGATCACGCATGAGACTACCGAGGCATTCGATATCTTCCGACCGTTTACTATCGAAAACGCTTACATGTTCCGCGCCGATAACGTGCGGGCTTTGTTCGAACGCATCAGCGGAGACGAGCAGGGCCTGTTGCGTTGGCACCCGGAAAAGTTTGACTGGTACGACTACTGGCTAAACATCCATTTACCTGGCCTGAAGAAATGGGTGTTTCCAACGCTGGAAGAAGACATGCGTGCCCAGCCGAAGCGCATTTACACCTACCGCGACCTGCTCGAACTCTTTGAGACTTCAACCAAACGTCACGCCACGCGCGTCGCCATGCGTATCGAGCGCGACGGCCGCAACGAGCAGTATACCTATGCCGACATGCGTGAGCTCGCTACGCGCGCTGCTGGTTTTCTAGCGAGCGAAGGCATCAAGCCCGGCGATCGCGTCATGCTCGTCAGTCACAACGCGCCCGAATGGGGCATGACCTACTTTGGCGTGCTCAAGACTGGCGCGTGTTGTATCCCGGTCGATCCCGAGAGTTCGATTGATGAAATTGTAAACTTTGCGCGCGCCGGCGAAGCAGCCGGGATAGTAATAAGCGAGAAGCTCCATACGGAACATGGAAACCTGCGAGACAAGCTAACCGCAGCCGGACTCGCTCCTAGGACTTGGACTTTCGATCAGGTATTTGCGATTCCTGACGAGGCTACCGAAGATGAGAGGCTGGCTCTCCTGCCGTCGCGGGTGACGGCGCAGTCGCTGGCTTCGCTAATTTTCACTTCAGGCACGACTGGTCGACCCAAGGGCGTGATGCTTTCGCATCGCAATCTCACCAGCATGGTTTCGATGCTCTCTTCCGTTTTCGACATGACTACGAAAGACGGCGTGCTCTCGGTGTTGCCGCTCCATCACACGTTTGAGTTCTCTACGGGGTTTCTAACGCCACTCAGTCGTGGCGCCCAGATAACCTACTTGCCTGAACTCACCGGCGATGCTTTGGCGCGTGCGATTAAGAACGGTCATGTCACCGGCATGGTTGGGGTGCCCGCCCTCTGGGAACTGCTGCATCGTCGTATCAAGAACAAGATGTACGAGCGCAGCGATTGGATTGGCAAAACTGCCGACGCAATGATTAAGGCAAATGCCTGGCTCAGAGACAACACGCCGTTCAACCTTGGCCCGTTCGCTTTTTATCAGATCCACGAAGGATTGGGCGGCCGCATTCGCTACTTCATAAGCGGCGGCTCCGCGCTGAATGAGACGATTCAAAAGGACTTCCAGGGACTTGGCTTTACGATTCTCGAAGGCTATGGGCTAACGGAGGCATCGCCGGTGCTGACGGTTACGCGTCCAGAGAACCGCATGCTGACGGGCAGCGTTGGCCGGCCGTTGCCCGGAGTTGAAGTGAAGATCTCGGAGCCTGACCAGAGCGGCGTTGGCGAAGTAATAGCCCGCGGTCCGAATGTGATGCTCGGATACTTTGCCGACGAAAATGCGACGCGCGAAGCGCTCGTCGAGCGCTGGCTTTACACTGGTGATCTGGGCAAGCTCGATGACGACGGCAATCTCTTTTTGGTCGGGCGCTCCAAGGAAATCATCGTCGATACGAATGGCAAGAACGTTTACCCGGACGAGCTCGAAGAGGTTTACGCGAATTCGCTTTATGTGAAAGAGCTGAGCATTGTGGGACTGCCTGATGCTATTGGCGAGAAGGTCGCTGCTCTCGTCGTTGCGGATGACGAATACGACATTACGCTTTCGCGGGCGGAGTTGCGACGCAAAGTGGAAGAGCACTTCCGCGAAGTGTCGGCATCACTTCCTTATTACAAACGCGTCAAGGTCCTGCAGTTCACTGATATCGAGCTGCCGCGAACTGCAACGCGCAAGGTGAAGCGCGCGGAGGTCGTTGTAATTCTCGAGGCGCTGGGAAGTAGTAACAAAGTGGACGCCGCGACGCGCAGCGAAAGTGCTGCCGACGCTGAGACCCGCTGGCTCGTCGGCATTGTCGCGGACCTCACCAACCGTCCCCAGAGCGAAATTTCTCTGAACTCACGTCTTGCCGATCTCGGGTTTGACAGTCTTATGTTCGTCGAGCTCGCCGCCGCCATCGAGAATGCGGGCGGCTCGATTTCAGCGCCGGAGCGGCTGAACGAAGCGCAGGATTTGCGAGAACTGGCGAGCGCGGTTAGCCGGCGCCCCCGAGCAGCCAGCGCCCGCGAGGGTTCAGCCGCGCGCTCGGACACTCGGCGTAATGACGATGAGGAGATACATGTTCCGTCTCTGGTCAGTCGCGCAGGTACGCGCGCCGGCGACGTTCTGCAGCGGCTTTTCTACGATCGCTTTCTGGATACGCATTATGATGGCCGCTCAAATATTCCCGCGCACACAAACTTTATCGTCGCCGCGAATCACTCTTCGCACCTCGATATGGGCTTAACAAAGATGGCGCTCGGCGAATCCGGCAAAGACATGGTGGTGCTTGCCGCCGCTGATTATTTCTTCGACACGAAGTACAAACGCGCCGTGATGGAGAACTTTACCAACCTCGTGCCAATGGAACGCACCGGTTCTCTGCGGCAATCGCTCCGGCACGCAAGTTCATTCCTCCAGCGCGGCTATAACGCGCTCATCTTCCCGGAAGGTACTCGTTCAGTGACCGGCGAAATGGCTGACTTCAAACCCATCATCGGCTATCTCGCGCTTCACACCGGCGTTGGCATACTGCCCGTTTACCTGCACGGGACCTACGATGCGATGCCGAAGGGGTCGAACATCATCAAGAACCGCAAGGTTGGCGCGCGGATCGGACGCTATCTGGAGATTGCGGAGTTGGAGGAAATGACGACGGGAATGCCACGCGCTGAGGCCTACCGGCTAATAGCCGCGCGCGTTAAGCACGAAGTTGAGAACTTGCGCGATCAAACGCGCCGCAAGTTTGACGCGAAGGAATTACGCAAACGCTGGAAGGCGGAACGGCGAAGAACGACCGAAGACCGAGGGCGGACGACCGACGACAGAACGGGCGATGAATGATTCCGTTGACACGACCGCGGACCCGTCGGTCTGCGGTCACCCGTCAGCGGTCGTCTGTCTACGATTTATGGTAACGAAGAAACCACAAAAGCGAATTGCCCGGATGACGCCGGTCAAACTCGAGACGAAGCGGCGCGCGGCGATCGAGAAACGACCACGGGCCGCGACCCTTGTCACTGGCGGTACGGGTTTTCTGGGTTCGCATCTGGTGCGACAGCTCGTTGCCGAAGGCGCGAAAGACATTCGTGTGATGGCGACGTCTATCCCTGATTGGCTGGTCGCTTTGGGCGTCGAAACCTTCGAGGGATCGATAACAAAGGAGCACGATGTAAAGCGCGCGGTCGAAGGAATCAGCGGGATCTATCATCTGGCCGGTAAGGTTTCACGCGAGCGGGAAGAGGCGCAGGAAATGTATAAGGTCCACGTCGAGGGCACTCGCCTGCTGTGTGATGCGGCGAAAGCGGCGGACGTGAAGACCATCGTGCTTGCATCTACCAGCGGCACAATTGCCGTAACTGATGATGGCGAAATAATTCCCGACGAATCATACCCGCCGCCACTGGATATTGTGTCCCGCTGGCCCTATTACGCCAGCAAGCTCTACCAGGAGATGGCCGCGCTCGAACGTTTCCAGGGCAAAGGTTTGCGACTAGTGATCATGAACCCGAGCCTGTTGCTTGGCCCTGGGGACGAGCGTCTGAGTTCAACAAAAGTTGTGCTCGATTTCATGGCGCGAAAGATTAGCGCAGTGCCCAGTGGCGGTTTGAGTTTTGTTGACGCGCGCGATGTGGCCCAGGCTTTTCGTGCGGCCATGAAGAAAGGGCGACACGGCGAACGTTATCTTTTGGGCGTAGCCAACTGGACCTTTGAACGATTCTTGGGACGACTGGAGCGACTGACAAAGGTCGCCGCCCCAAAATTTGCTTTACCTGCGAAGCTCATGGTGGCCGGCTCGCAGATTGTCGATTCGCTTTTCCGGCAGTGGAACTTCGCGTCTCCCGTCGAACCGGGCGCGATCGAGATGGCGCAGTACTTCTGGTATCTCAACTGCGCCAAGGCTGCGCGTGAACTCGGCTTCCGCCCGCGCGATCCTGGCGAGACACTCCACGACACCGTCTCCTACCTACGTGAGAATTTTCTTGGCGGCGATGCCTTTGGGAAGTGAGGTAGCAGCCGCGGATTCACGCAGATAAACGCGGTTCAGCAAAACAACCCGCAACCGTTTGTCCTTCTTCAGATTCGCGGCATTCCGCGTGAATCTAGTAGGTTTGGCCTTCTCACAAACGCCGCCGCCAACTGCTCGGCCCATTCACTGTAGCCAAACTCACTCGGATGAAACCCGTCAGCGCAAAAGAGATCGCCCGCATTTTCCCGTTCAATCCGAAAGGGTACGTAAACAACTCGCTTCAGTTTCTTTACCATTTTTAGCGAAGCGCGCTCCAGCGCTGCAGACCTCGCACCCAACACGAAGCTAAGTGGCTGTGGTAACGCAGGGAATTGATTGAGCGGCGGTACTCCGGAAAGCAGCACCAGTGGATCACCAACCTGGGAGCGCACGTCTTCGATCAATCCCTTCATGTCCATTGCCCAACGCCTCGCTGTGTGAAACTCGATCGCATCGTTTACACCCAACGCAATCATTACGACATCTGCGCGCTGGTCGGCCAGCCTGGGAACCAGTTCTGTTCGACACTGCCGCGCGTTTATTCCCGAGCGCGCCACAACCGCCCACTCAACGCTCCGGCCAGCGTATTGACTCAGGGCAAGCCCCAACTGGCCGGCTAGACCGGTTTCATGCGTCCGCGCACCAACACCCGCGACTGTTGATTCGCCGAGGGCGATGAGTCGCAGCGGCTCGCCCGCGCCAGGAATGTTTCCTTGCAACGGTCCCGCTGCGTCAGGAAGACGCGGAGTGGTCCTTCTCAGCCAGTAGCCCTGAAGCAAAAGCAGCGGGAGCAGCGGCGGAGTCAGGGTAGTGGCAAGGTGTCTGTTCAAAACCAAAGTCCCAAACGCTATTCGCCCAGCGCAGCATATTTAAATAATCGAAACCTATATCGTTGACTGTCGCGAATGTTCTTCGCAATTGTTCCATGCAGGGTTTCATCCCAGGTCGAATATTGATCGATGAAGCGATCGGCCGCGGCTTTGTCTCCCTGATACTGCAGCGCGGGTTCCTTGTCACGTCATTCGCCGGAACCCGGCGCGCGGTCTTGCGGCTGGGGCCGCCATCAAGCTGGCGGAAACAATCGCTACCGAACTCAGTATCACGGTTTTCACGAAGCGCATCTTCAAACTACGCCGATCCGTCTGTTCATCTGATACGGCTTCCAGTCTATTCGCACATCCTAAACCAATTCTGACGCTCTCACTCTTCAACCAAATCAGCGGACATAGGTGGGTCATCAGGGCCCGCAGCTTGCGCAATTTGCAACAGCGACTGAAGCTTCTCAGTTTGTTCCTCGTTCAGCTCGACAAATTGAACACCAAATCCCGCCGAGTCGTGGTGCCGGACTTCGCCTTCCAGATAGAGCCAGTCATCATCCGGCAACAGCACGCGAAACCCCACAATCTCGCCTCGTCTCACTTCTCCGACCGAGTCGAGGTAACAGCCGCCTTCCGACAGATTGGTGATGCGCGCGCTGTGGGCCTCCGTCGAGCTGTCCCACATCGCGTCGAGTCTGACACTTAGTCTTTGTTTAATTCTTCGATCATCCATAGTTGCACCTCACCGGAATAATCCGGATGCTTAACACTAAAGACGACGGGAGGATCTCAGTTCCGTAAGTAGTTGGGCGCGGAGAATCAATGAATTGTTCTGGTCTATCTTACACCAAACCAGAGCTTAGTCGACATGAAACTTATGCAGGATTCGATGGACGACCGGTGTAAGCACGATACCCATGATCCCAATGAATACCAGGCCACTAAACAGCGCGTACGCTGAGGCGAACAGTTTTGCGCCGTCTGTTTTGATCGGATTGACGGGGCCCATGCCGCCAAGAATCATCGAGGCTTCAAGTAATGAATCGATCCAGTCCAGTCCGCCGAGCCAATGGTAACCAGAGACACCGATAAACAGAACGATAGCAATAATGCCGCAGGCGATCAGTACTGCCACACCGAGTCGCCGCAGGAAAACCCCGAAGGGAGCGACCTTTTGACGCCGCCCTTCACGCGCGGGAATAATTTTCATTGCGACGACCCGGTTGGAAACTGTGTGATCTCGCCCGGTTTTCGCAGCATCTTGTTGACTTCGCCCAGGTGAGTTTCCTCTTCGGCGATCATCTTTCGCGCATACTCTTCAAGCAGCACCGAACGATCGCGCACCAACTCCAGTAATCGGCTGTAAAGGGCCAGCCCCTTCTTCTCGGATTCGAGCGATTCCAACAGGATGTCGTTGATGCCATGCTGGTGCGTCTCAAGCAGCGCACCTATTTTCAACGAAGGATGTTCACCGAAGTGTGTGACCAACTCTCCAGCAGCAGTCGCGTGCGCCAGACACGTGTTGGCTTCGCTTCGCAGCCAGCTCACAATGGGAATGCGGCTGTAACCGAAAACCATCAATGAGTAATGAGTGTAAGTTACAACCCCCGCGAGCTCCGTTTCCAAAATCTCATTCAGCAGAGCTACTGCCGCCGCCGGATCAAACGTCGTCTCCGACATAAACAGTTGTCCTCTCTTTGCTGGTCGTTCGGGTTTATTGTCTGGCTTCAGGGGGCGACAGTTCGCGATTGAATATACGCTTGAAGAGATCATTATTGAAAGCTCGCGGCATCTCGTGCAGTCGCAATAAAATTCAACTGGCCGGAATACTCTTCGATCGACTCAAACAGTCGCTGCCGCTCTGACTCGTTCGTCGACTGCCGATACGACATGACCAGATCTTTCAGCGTGGCCAGTTCGCGATAAAGTCCGGCGTTTTCAATTGGCGGCGTGAGATATGAAATTAACTCGGCATAAGAGCGTCGCTTCGCAATCGAGCCTTCTGAGGGATTGTTGACGCTGTAGATGTAAATATTGGGCAACTCGCCGATCAATCTGTCTGGCCAGCACTCGGCTGATAGACCAATCTGTTTGCCCGGCATGAATTCCAGCGCGCCGTGCGTGCCCATGTGAACGACTGCATCAACATTGAGAACCTGCGAAAGATAAGTATAGAAGGCCATGAAACCGTGATGTGGCGAACCGCTGCGGGCCATCATTAGCCTCATCGGATCGCCTTCGTAACCAAACGTCGGTTGTACCCCGATAAAAATATTGCCCAGTTGAACCCCCTGAATCAGTAATTCCCCGGCAAAGGAATTGACGCGGCCCGGCGCTGCACCCCAGTCCTTTTCAACTTCAGCTACATAGGGACAAAGACTACGATATTCGTCGACGTTCATTCGGTAAGCGACGTTGGCACTAGCCGAAAAGCTCTCGGCATTTCCCCCAATAAGCATTTCTCTCAACGTGTCGGCAGACGCCGGCAACTCGACTTTGTAGCCTTCGCTCTCGAGTCGCTTGAGCGTGTCCCAAAGGCTGGGAAAGACGTCGAGGTCCGCGGCGGTCCCAATGTTTCCTTTGTTCGGCGGAAAACAGAAAAGCGTCAACGCGAGCTTGACTTCATTCCGCGGCGCGGTCCGCAAACGGTTCCAGCGCCGCAGCCGTCGCGCAAACCTCGCGCAGCGATCTTCCAGCGCTACGGGCTCAACGCCGTTGCCTGGGATGCCGCCGTAAATGAAAGGTTCGGTCGCGCCATCGATCTCGGGAATCGCTATCTGCATTCCGGCTTGAACCGGATTGAGGCCAGTCTGAGATGAGCGCCAGGCGTCGATCGTCTGCGTGTCTAAACTCACCGCGGATCGATACGGACGATTTAGCTGATGCAGAAACTCCGCGGCCGCTTCGCTGTCGTTCATCGCCGGCCCGCCAACGAAACTGAAGCCGGTCAACGACACGATCTGGCTGACTCGGCTCTGATCGTTGATCATCGATCTATGGTCTTTGGTCCTGGTTTTGACTCGGGACTTTGGACTTTCAACCTTGGACTCTTCATCTCCGACAAAGAATTTAGTCACCGCCTCGCGATTGTCCATCAGCGTCGACAGCGCCGGAATCACACTCAAACCTTCCGCTTCAATCGCCCGAATGAGCGCGTCGTAGTGCTTCGTCGTTTTGCTAACCACCTGCGGCCGCATCAACAAGAGACCGATGGTATTGGAGGAATCCAACCTCCACTGCGCGGACTTTTGACTCCTGGCCAAATACCAATTTCGGTAGTCAGCAAACGTTTGAAACAAAGCGGCTGCGTCCGGATGGTAAATCGCGACAGACGGCATCCGCTCGGGTGGCGGAACTCTTACTCTGGCTTGCCTCAAGCGCTCGTCGATAACGTATTGCTTCAACGCGTAAAGGATCATCGAACGGATGTTCGCCGGAGTCGGCTGCAGGAAATAGCAAAAGATGTTCAGGTAGTGTTTTGCGTCACCCAGCCCACCGGCGCTTGGCAAAAACTTCAGAAGACCGGGGAGCTTGTCGATCCATTTTAGATACTGACCATGATCATGTTTGGTCCCACCCGCTTCTTTGGCATGGTCAACTTTGCTTCGCTTAACCTGCCGGCTTACCCACGAGCCTGCAGCCGCAAGCAGCCCAAGCGCCTCGAGCCGACTCTGTCCACTGCCTTCCGCTTTCCCTTCATCCTTTTCCCCTTTTCCAGTTCGGGTGCCCGACAGTCGCGCGATGTCCAGCCGTCCCATACGCGTCCGGCGCATCAAGTCCGGCATGCAGTTGATAACGATCACGGCTGCGTGGCGTTCTTTGTATTTCTCCAGCGCGCCAAGAAGTCGTGCGGCGTTTTCGCCGTCCATTACATGAATGACGAAAACAAGATCAGCTTTGCGCAGATCGTTATCGACTGCTTGCCATTCAATGTCCGTTAAGGCCGCACCAAAGTTATGCGCGGCGAGACGCAGATCGAGCTTGTACTCACGATTGAGCTCACGCTCCGCGCTTTTGAGCGGCGCAAGCAGGCTGGAACCGATATAAAGTACGCTGACGTTCACGCCACTCCCTCGAGTTGATCTTCAAGGCTGCCGACAATCTCGCGAAGCTGATCAAGTATTTCCGCGGAAGCGTCCCAGTAGCCGCGACCTTGTGCTTCCAGAAGTCGACCGACCAACGCATGCGCTGAATGCGGATTCAAGTGTCGCAGGCGTTTGAGCATCTCCTCGTCCAACACAAACGTCTTTGCCACTTCGGTGTAAACCCAATCGTCAACCGCATCCGCCGTCGCACTCCACCCGAATGTATTCGAGACATGGCCCTCTATTTCCGCCACGCCGCGGAAGCCATGCTGCAACATGCCCTCATACCACTTGGGGTTGAGCGTTTTCGCGCGCGTCTCCAACCGTACGGTCTCTTCAAGGGAACGTATTTTCCCTTCGGGCGACAACGTGTCAGACAAATAGATCGCGGGCCGGTTGCTTGAGAGGTTCTCTACCGCTTTCGATACGCCACCCAGATATTCGAAGTAGTGATCGACGTCGGTAATCCCGATCTCAAACGTGTCGATGTTCTGGTAAGTCGCTTCCACCCGCGACAACGCGCGGTCCATCGCGCCGCGCGCCTCCACGCCTTCAATTGCGCAGCCGCTGGAGTCACGGCCATAGGCGAAGCACTTCCGCGTTACAAACAGATCGCCGAGGGTGTCTTCGCTCTGCCACTGCGAGTCCATGACCATGAAGTTCACGTTGGTTCCGTAATTTCCAGGCGCGTTTGAAAACACGCGCATCATTGCTTCGTCGAATGCGCAGCCTTCGGTCTGGACTTGTTCCGTAACGTGACGGCGCACATAGTTCATCTCGAACGGCTCATCCAGTTGCGCGACGAGCCGGACGGCCTTGTCCAGCAAGAGAACTGTCGGGCTGAATAGATCGCGGAAGATCCCGGAAATGGTCATCACGACATCAATTCGCGGTCGCCCCAGCGCGGCCAGCGGTATGGCCTCGATTTGTGTCACTCGGTTCAGCGCGTCCGTCACTGGACGAACGCCGAGCAGCCACAAAGCCTGGGCCACACCTTCGCCCTGCGTCTTGATGTTGTCCAAACCCCACAACACGAGCGCCATCGAGCGCGGATAGCGACCATGCTCAGTCCTGTACCTTTCCACCAGTTGGTTCGCAACCCTTTCAGCGCGGGCAAAGGCGAGGGCGGAAGGCACGCTGTAAGGATTGATCGCATGCGTATTTCGTCCAGTCGGCAAAATCGAAGGATTCTGGACAATGTCGGCGCCGGGTCCAGGTTCGATATACTCGCCACGCAGTGATCGCAACAGCGCATCGATCTCGTTATTGGTTTCGAGTTGTTTGGAAATAGTTACTAGAAGTGCAAACACCGGACGAGAATCTTCGGCCCGAACGTTCGCACGGTCTGCCAACAACGTGATTGCTGCATCGCTTCCGGATATATCGAATGTCTTGATCGCTTCCGAAACGATTGCGTCAACGCATTCGCGCACTCGTGTCTTCTCTTCTTTCACTTGAGAAGTTTCGACCGCCGACTGCGGGTAGGCTTCGTGGATATTCGCCGGCAGGCCGAGTCCAGCTGCGACGAGTTCAGGCAAGGCTCGCGTGCCGGCCTCAGGACGCGCGAAAGCTGCGACCATCTTCAGCAAGTCGGAGCGCTCAGCAGATTTCGAAGGGCGACCAAAGACATGCAGTCCAGTAGGAATCAAACGCTGCTCGATCTCAAGCAGTTGTTCGTGGAGTTCCAACACGCGGAGGTCGCGCTCGTCCGAAGGGATCATTCCTGCCACCCGGCAAGCGGACTAATCGCGCCATCGAGGAGCAGACGTTGATATTCGGCGCCCAGGGCGAGGGCCAGCACAGGAGCAGAGTCGTTCCGCGTAAACTGGTTTTGCGTGTCGATGAGAATTGTCCTTAGGCCGGCGCGGTTCAGTTCATCACCCAGGAGTTTAACTTCCAACTCGATCAGCCGCGATCGCTCGGTTCTATCAGCACTTGCGTTTTCGCGTAACGGAACATTGGCGCGGCCGTCAGTAAAGAGCAGCAACCTCAACTCACCATGTCTGGCTCGGGTCCGCTTAGCGAGCTGCAGTACACGGGCGAGGCCGGCGGAGAGCGGCGTGCCACCGCCAACTCTAAACGAGTCAAGCACACGTTTGGCGCGCAGAATACTCCGCGATGGCGCCAGGAGAAGTTCGGAGGAGCCGCCGCTGAATCCAACAATGGCGACATTGTCGCGCTTCAGGTAAGACTGCCGAAGCAGCGCCATCATCGTACCTCTAACCTGGGCGATACGATTCAGCGCCATACTGCCTGATAGGTCAATCGCAAAAATAAACAATCTGCCCTGCTTCTGCTTGAAGAGTTTGAAACGCAGAGCGTCCGGGGAAATAACCCGGGCTGTGTTCTGCCCGATAGTTGAAGGCGAGACAGATGATGTAAGCGACGCACGTAAAGTTGCGTCCAACGCAAGCCGGGAATTTGGTTTCGTTGAGCTAACAGAACGGGAATATCTTCCGCGCTCGCGGCCATAAACTGCTTTCGCAAGTTTGCTCGGACGACTACCATGCAAACGCGACGGCGCGCTCACTCGCTTGTTCCCACTCTTCGTGGGTTCGAGTTGTGAAGTTCGTTGTCCTGCCACCGGAGGACTCGAATCGCTGACCTTGGTATCGCCAGCAAGGGTTCCTTGCGGGGCGGCGGAGCGCGCTCCGGCCGGAGCTGAAATTCGCGCTGCAATTGCTTGCTTCTTAGCAGGAGTAGGCGCTAACTGGTCGTTAATACCTTCGCCGCTGTTGTTGCCATTGTTGTCGTTTCGACCGGTTGTAGCCGAAACCTTTTCAAGCGCCTGTTCGATTTGTTCAGAGCTACCTGCTTCATCGAGTCCGTCTCGCCGCACCCGATGTCGCAACGCCATGACAGCAACTCGCCGCACGTCCATTTGCCCGATGCGCTTGCGCCCCTCAAAAGCCGCCAACGCGCGCGCCGCGCGCATGATCGTCAATTCGCCGCGGTGACCGTCTATCTTTAGATCTGAACAGAGCCGGGCAATGACATTAAGAACCGACCGTTCCACCTTCACGTTTTGCAAATTCTTTTGCGCGCGTGCAATCTTCTTCCTTAACTGCTGCTGCTCATCAGCAAACCTTGCATGGAATGCCATACCGTCGCGTTCAAAGCCATCGCGACGCTCGACGATCTCCACGCGGCGTTCAGGGTCGCCTTCTGTTTTCACTTCAACATAAAGCCCAAAACGATCAAGTAGCTGCGGCCTTAGTTCACCTTCTTCAGGATTGCCTGAACCCATCAATGCGAACCGCGCCGCGTGTTCAATGGAAATACTTTCGCGCTCAACTTTGTTGACGCCCGTCGTTGCGACATCCAGCAGAAGATCGACCAGATGGTCCTCGAGCAAATTCACTTCATCAATGTAAAGGAATCCGCGATTCGCGCGCGCCAGCAGTCCCGCCTCAAAACGCTTAAACCCGCTACTCAAGGCTTGTTCGATATCGATCGTCCCGCATACGCGATCTTCGGTCGCTCCTAAAGGCAGCTCCACAACCGGGTGTGCGCGCCTCTCCCGTTTTAGCTTCGCTCCGGAAGAAACTGCTCTCCGACACTCGTAACAAAGAGCCGGTCCATCATCCGGATCGCAACCATAGACACAACCAGCCACGAACGTCATTGGCGGCAACAGGTCCGCAAGGGACCTTACTACTGTCGACTTGCCGGTACCGCGGTGACCCATCATAACCACGCCACCAATCGACCGGTCGATCACGTTTAGAATCAGCGCCAGCTTCATCTCGTCCTGACCAACGATCGCCGCGAAGGGATAGCAGGCAGGATGCATTGGAATTGCGGACCCGATATGACCTTGGTTAGGTGACGTTTTATGCGAATTCTTCATTAGCGAATGCAACCCTTTTAACTGAAAAGGGCAATGGGGGCAAGCCGGTAATTCTCGGGCGTCTTGCTATCCGCGTCTCACCGTTTGACCCCTGACTGTTTTCCCTGCGGATGAGGGTTCAAGAGTATTCAAGAATCTTGTAATTGTGCGCATTTTTTTATTGACACCGAGATGGGTTTCGTAATAACTTCCCCCACCTCAAGTATTACTCCCACATTTGATCTTGCCCGGACTGTTTGGCTCTCATCAGTTGAGCTGACCTGCATCGCTCGCGGTCACTCGTTTTATTGTCCACTCAATCCGTCTGGTCGTCACGAGAGATCTATCACAACCTCGTTGCGGTCAGCTCTTACGAACACTCAGGTTTCCAGCGGGTTTCCAGCGGTCTAGAGGAACTGGCGCAGTTTGTCGATCGGCGAACCCGCAGTTCCTGTCCCACAAAACTACCTTCAAAACTCCTGGGAGGGGAGACCGAAAATGTTGAAGCTAATGAAAGTTTTAGCGCTGGTTCTATTTGCGGCGGCCCTGGCACTACCAATCTGGCTGCCTAAAACCGTCGAGGGTCAGGGAGGGACTGAAGCTCTTACCACTGACATGGACGCCAAAACTCCCAACGACTTATTCAACGGTTTTGGCGCGCTTGGTACACCAATAGATGAATGCGTCGCCCCGCCCGTGGCTCCGACAGCGCGAGGAAATGGCAGGTTCGAAGACAACAAGTTCATTTTTAGCCAACGCGAAACGATTGCCGACGGACTAGGACCCACCTATAACGACGTAGGGTGCGTTGAATGTCACCAGTCGGTTGACGTGGGCGCGTTCAGCCAGGCCATGGAGTTCAGGGCCGGCCACATCACAAACGGCGCCTTCGTGGACGCACCTGGCGGTCAATTAATCCACGCTCGCGGTACCGATTCCGACATCGTCGAGCACATTTCCACGGCAGAAACGGTCAAGACTTTCCGCATTACCACCAGCACCCTGGGCGATGGCTACGTGGAGTGCATCTCTAACACGGTTCTGCAAAACAATGTGGCCGCTGAGCCTGCGGCACAACGCGGTACCTTGACCGCTGTTCCCGTAACTGAAGCTAACAACCAACTGCGTATTGGTCGGTTTGGCTGGAAAGCGCAACAGGCTAGTCTGTTGTCCTTCGCCGGCGATGCCTATCTTAACGAAATGGGTATAACCAACAAGTTTGCCGGCGACGGCGGTCGCAGCTCGAATGACCCGAATGCTGGACATTTTGAGAATCCCTGCAGTACCGCGGAAGGCGTTGTTAACTGCACTGGAGCCCCTTTCGACACCGTCGCAGATCCTGAGGATGATGGTGACGACGTGTTGGCATTTGCCGACTTCATGGCGGCGACCCGCGCGCCCGGTCGGCAGAATCCAATTCCGGCTGCGGCCACCCGCGGTGATTCCCTATTCACCGCAGTTGGCTGTGCAGTTTGTCACACACGCACTTTCCAAACAGCTCCTCCGGGAACGCTGATCAATGGCGGCGCCTTTGCAGTTCCAACCGCCCTGGGCAACAAAATAATTCACCCGTTCAGCGACTTCGCGCTGCACAACATCGGTACTGGTGACGGTATTGTTCAGAACGCCGGACAGTCGTCAGCTGATCAGATGCGCACCGCGCCACTCTGGGGTATTCGCGCCCGCAACCGCTTCCTGCATCAGGGTCTGAACGTAACTATCTTTGATGTGATTCAACTACACGCCGGGCAGGCAACGACGGCACGTAACAATTTCAACGGCGGCCTAACCAACGCCCAACAGGCCGACCTAATCGCTTTCGTCTTATCACTGTAGCTTTGCCACAGTTTATATGACGATTCCAAAACGAAGCTCGCCGGACGCAACTGACCGGCGAGCTTCCTTTCCTACCAAATCAACAACCGTTGTTTGAAATTTCCAGGAGGTCACTTTGGTGAAAGTGAGGGCTAATGAGCTACCGCGCCGAGACCTTGGGTTGTACCTAGCGGTACTTATAATTTCGTGCGGGCTTCTCTTCGGTTGCTCGACCAAAAGTAAGACCGTCGCAGAAGCGCCACTTCCTGCGTCTCTCGCCAAAACGGAAGAGCCACCAGTGGAAGCTTCAAAGTTACCTCCGCCTGAACTAAGCCAGGTTGAGGCGGCGGTGAAACGCGTCTTTAAGGACGATGTCATCATAAACTCAAGCCAGAAAACAGCTTTCGTCGCCGGAGATTTTAATGGCGATTTATCTCAGGACATCGCTGTAATCCTGAAACCGGCCCCGGAAAAGCTTCCGGACTTGAACCGGCAGTTTCCCGCCTGGCTTTTGAGAGATCCGTTCGGAACTCTGCAATCCAGCAGCCCGCGACTTCAAGTCGCCGCTGACGACAGCCTGCTCGCAGTGATTCACGGCTATGGCGCTAATGGCTGGCGTGATCCAGAGGCCACGCAGACCTTCCTATTGAAGAACGCAGTAGGCTCAACCATGACAACCCATTCACCGAAAGATGTGATGACTGCAAACCAGGGCAAGAAATTCCCTTTGCTGCACGGCGACCTGATCGGTGAAACGCTCAATGGAAAATCCGGTTATCTCTACTTCGCCGGCGCAACCTACTCCTGGTACGATCCAAAGACTTTTGCGGGCGAGCCGGCACCGCTTCGCGGACACGGCGGCGCCGGCATGAACCCAAAGCAGTAGTTTTCAAACCGCTTCGTTTCGCATGCATCATTCAGAGGTAATAAAATGACTCTTAGACAAGCTGCGGCATTTGTTTTTCTGGTCTGCTTTGTAATCCTGAATCTGGCCGGGACTGGACCGGTTGCCGCTTTCGCAGTTCCACCGGTCACTCCGCAGGGCTCGCAACAGGTTCAATTTGTGACCGTGGAAGAATTGAAGGCAAAGCTGGCGAAGAACCACCCGGTCACTGTCATAGATGTGCGCGCGTCCCACGATATATTGGACAGTGACAGCAAAATCAAGGGCGCCATTTATGTGAAACTAAGAAAACTTCAATCCAGGCTCGCACTTCCGCCTTTGAAGAACGTTTCGCGCGACAGTGAAGTGGTCACTTATTGCGCCTGCCCAAACGATGAAGCAAGCATCCGTGCCGCCCAGGTACTAACGGACGCAGGATTCAAACGCGTGCGCGCATTGCGCGGCGGGTGGCTTGCCTGGAAGAAGTCAAACGGTCAGATCGAATCGAAGCCGCGGGGGCTGTAGCACTCCGAATGTAAGAACCAAGTCGCGTCAGCTAAAATGCGCGGCTGCAACGCGCCACAAACTGCGGTCATATTCTTCGGTCAACGGGCCCTCACCGCTTTGGTGAATGCTTTTCCCGCAAAAGTTCAATACAATGATCCCGCACGATCACAATTACTCCGGAGAGGCAAACAACCATTCTCGAAGTCGTCAACTTGGAATGTGTCCGCGGGGACCGCCGGCTTTTTCGCGACGTAACTTTTTCTTTGACTTCCGGGACGCTCCTGCAGATTACCGGGCCGAATGGCTGTGGCAAGACAAGTCTATTGCGAATCATTTGCGGCCTCACCAGACCCGAGAGTGGAGAGATACGCTGGCAAGGTGCGGAGATTCACTCGCTCGATGAGGAATATTCTCGCAGCGTCACTTACATCGGCCACCGCATCGCAGTTAAGGAAGAGTTGAGTTCGCTCGAGAATCTGCGCATTTCGAGCGGCCTCGCAGGCGAGGAATTAACGCAGAGCCAGGCCCAACAGGCGTTAACGAAGGTCGGACTCGGGGGCCGGGAATACTTACCGGCGCGCTTTCTCTCTGAAGGTCAACGACGAAGGTCGGCGCTGGCGCGGCTCATTGTTTGCAAGTCGGCGATTTGGATACTGGATGAAGTGCTCGCGTCTTTGGACCACGCGGCTGTCACGCTGGTTGAAAAATTAATCGGCGAGCATTTGAGCAAGGGCGGTCTGGCAATTGTTGCTACACACCAGGAACTCCATGTCTCCGCAGGTTTGTTTCAACGACTCGAACTTGAGCCCGTGTTTTCCGGCGGCGAAGCGCCGCGCGCGTGGTCCTCGTGAGCGCTCCTTCCGCCCTCTCAATGTTTCGCTGGATCGTGGTGCGCGATCTCATGCTGGCGTGGCGGCGGCGCGCCGATGTCTTGTCTACGATGTTCTTTTTCATAATTGTGGTGAGCCTTTTTCCTTTGGGAATCGGACCCGAAACTCAGTTACTGCGATCGATCGCACCGGGCGTGGTGTGGGTAGCGGCGTTACTTGCTTCAATGCTCTCGCTCGGACGTCTCTTTCAGAACGACGACCAGGATGGCACCCTGGAACAGATGCTGTTGACGCCGCAGCCGCTCTATCTGGTGGTAATGGGCAAGGTGCTGGCGCAGTGGCTGGTGTCTGAAGTGCCACTTGTCCTAATCGCTCCGTTGATTGGCGTCCAGTTTGGTTTAGCCGGAGACACACTCTTTATACTTTTTGTTTCCCTACTGATAGGGACGCCGATCCTGAGTTTGATCGGATCAATAGGTGCAGGCCTAACGCTCGGGTTACGTGGCGGGGGCGTTCTCATAGCCTTGCTGATTTTGCCGTTATATATTCCAGTGTTGATCTTTGGAGCGGGTGCGGTCGATGCGAGCATTAACGGCGTGAGCTCGCACGCTAATCTTTCTTTACTGGGAGCCTTTCTGGTTGTGTCGCTGGTTTTTGCGCCGTGGGCAACGTCGGCGGCGCTGAGGATCTCACTGGAATGAACGCGAACAAGGAAACATTTTTCATTTGTCATTTCACATCTCTAATTTTGCATTCGAATCAGCGTCGGCTGAATGGAACCTGGCTGGGTGGGTAAACGGCGCCTCGAAAGCACAAATGAGAAGTGTCAAATGAAGAATGACAAATCGATCTTCAGGTCTAGTTGAATAAATGAACTTATACAGATACGCATCGCCTTCGGCGTTCTATCCCCTGGCAGGAAAGCTGATTCCCTGGTTCGCTATTCCAGCCACAATGCTTTTTGTCGTCGGTTTGTATATCGGCTTCTTCGTAGCCCCCACCGATTTTCAGCAAGGCGACGCCTACCGCATAATGTTTATTCATGTGCCGGCCGCATGGATGGGAATGTTCTTGTATGTGCTGATGGCTTTCTACGCAGGAATTGGTTGGGCCTTCAACGCTCGGCTGTCCTCGATGATGGCCTCGTCGCTGGCAGTCACCGGAGCGCTATTTACTTTGCTCTCGTTAGTAACCGGTGCGTTGTGGGGCAAGCCCACCTGGGGAACGTATTGGGTTTGGGACGCACGCATGACGTCGACACTGATCCTGCTTTTCCTCTATGTCGGCTTCCTCTCATTGCAGTCCGCAATTGACGATGCACGACGCGCGGATCGGGCTGGTGCAGTACTGGCCCTGGTCGGTGTGATTAACGTGCCGATCATTTATTTTTCCGTGCAATGGTGGAATACGCTGCATCAAGGCGCCACCATTCGAATTCTTGGTAAGCCCTCGATCGCGCCGCCAATGCTGGCCGCAATGCTGATCCTGCTGGCCGCCTGCTGGCTCTATTCTGTCGCGGTCGTCTTGATTCGACTGCGTTGCATAATTCTGGAAAGAGAACAAAACGCAGCCTGGGTATCGGAGGGAGCAGTCTAAATCATGAACTGGTCAGAATTCTTCGCGCAGGGCGGATACGGGTTCTACGTTTGGGGTTCTTATCTAAGTGCGCTCATACTGTTAGGTGGTGAAGTCATATTACTAAAGAGGCGCAAGCAGTCTCTGCGGAAACGTGGTGGTCGTGATCCGCGTTGAAAGTGGAAGTATTAGCTATGAAACGTCGTCATAAAAGAATTGGTTTTATCATCGCCGGACTTGCCGGCTTAGGAATCGCTGCCGCCCTTGTGCTCAGCGCCTTTCAGCAGAACCTGGTCTTCTTCTTCAGTCCTTCGCAAGTAGTGGCCAAGGAAGCGCCGCTCAACAAGACGTTTCGCGTGGGCGGACTCGTCGAGGCCGGAACGCTCAAGCGCGACAACGACGGCTTGACCGTTCGTTTCACCGTTACGGACACGGCCAAGAGCATTCCGATTATCTACAAGGGAATTCTTCCGGACCTCTTCAAAGAGGGCAAAGGCTGCGTCGCTCAAGGGCATATCGGATCTGACGGCGTGTTCTACGCGGATCAAGTTCTGGCTAAGCACGACGAAAACTACATGCCTCCGCAAGCGGGCCAGGCCATTGACGCTGCGAAACACGAAAAGGAAGCGGCGAAGTCGGTGGTTTACTAGGGTCTCAGAAACGCGCATACGGTTTGTGCTAAGCAATAGGTGCTATGGTTCCTGAAGTCGGACAGTTTGCATTAATCCTGGCGCTGATGCTGGCGCTAACCCAGGCAACGCTACCGCTAATCGGCGCCGCTCGCGGCAATCGGTCGTGGATTGCTGTCGCTGCCCCCGCGGGCCAGGCCCAGTTCATCTTCATTGCTATCGCCTTCGGCTGTCTCGCTTACTCATTTATTACTAACGACTTCTCGGTCCTGAACGTAGCTACCAATTCCAATTCACAACTTCCGCTTCACTACCGCCTCGCGGCGACGTGGGGATCGCATGAAGGCTCGTTGTTGCTCTGGGTCTTCATGTTGGGACTCTGGACTGTGGCCGTTTCGCTCTTCAGCCGCCACCTTCCCGACGACATGGTCGCGCGCGTGTTGAGTGTGATGGGCGTCATCAGCGTCGGCTTCCTGTTATTCATGTTGACGACATCGAATCCTTTTGCGCGCTTGTTTCCGGTGCCGCCAGACGGCCGCGACCTCAATCCCCTGCTGCAGGATCCGGCCATGGTGGCACATCCGCCGATGCTTTACATGGGCTACGTCGGCTTCTCCGTCGCGTTTGCCTTTGCCATCTCGGCTCTAATTAGCGGGCGCCTCGATGCAACCTGGGCGCGCTGGTCGCGACCATGGACCACCGTCGCCTGGATGTTTTTGACTATTGGCATTGCCCTCGGCAGCTGGTGGGCTTACTACGAACTCGGTTGGGGCGGCTGGTGGTTTTGGGACCCGGTTGAGAACGCTTCCTTCATGCCCTGGCTTGTCGGCACGGCGTTGATCCACTCCCTGGCGGTAACAGAAAAGCGCGGTGGTTTTAAAAGCTGGACCGTGCTGCTCGCAATAGGCGCGTTCTCCTTGAGTTTGCTGGGAACGTTCTTAGTCCGCTCCGGTGTTTTGACTTCGGTGCACGCCTTCGCTACTGATCCGAAACGCGGCATCTTCATCCTGGCTTTTCTCGTTTTTGTGATCGGCGGTTCGCTCTTGCTCTACGCGTGGCGCGCGAAACAAGTCGGGCTAGGGAGCAAGTTTGAAGTAGTTTCGCGGGAGTCGTTGCTCCTTTCAAACAACGTGCTGCTGGTTGTCGCTGCCGGTTCGGTCTTGCTTGGCACACTCTATCCGCTAATCATTGACGCGCTGGGGATGGGCAAGCTCTCGGTCGGGCCGCCTTATTTCAACAGCGTGTTTGTGCCGCTCATGGCACCGGCGGTATTCCTGATGGGAATCGGCCCGATCGCGCGCTGGAAGAAAGCGAGCCTGCCGGAACTGGCAGTGCGACTGCGTTGGGCTTTTCTGGCAAGCGTGGTTACAGCCCTGATACTTCCGTTCATACTCGGCAAGTGGAAGCCGCTCGTCAGTCTCGGATTGTTGCTGGCCCTCTGGATTGTAACGACGGTCGTCGTCAACATCTATCAGCGTGTAAAGAGTACGTCTGGTCAGTTCAGCATTGTGCAAAAACTGGGTATGCAAACGCGCAGTTATTACGGCATGCAGCTGGCGCATCTTGGGGTTGCAGTTTTCATTGTTGGCGTGACGATTGTTACCGGCTATCAGTCAGAGCAGGACGTACGCATGGACATCGGCGATACGGTGAACGCGGGCGGCTACACATTCCGGTTCAATGGCGTAAGCAACACCGTGGGGCCCAACTATCAAGCTGCGCGCGCGGAAATTCTCGTCAGCAAGAATGGTGTCGTGACGAATACGATGTACCCCGAGAAGCGCAACTATGCTTCAACCGGAAGCGTCATGACCGAGACCGCGATTGATAGCGGCCTGTTTCGCGATCTGTATCTTTCACTCGGTGAGCCGGTGAGCGGCGGCGCCTGGAGCGTTCGCGTCTACTACAAACCCTTCGTCTCCTGGATTTGGGGCGGTGCGGTACTGATGGCCTTAGGCGGAGGTCTGGCGCTCAGCGATCGCCGTTATGCGTTGGCGGCGCGAAAGCAACGCGAAGCGCTCGCCGCCGCGCGGCCAGCGGCGGGGAAACCTGCTCCGGCGCTCGCGCGAATCTCGGCCGACGCGCGAGCAGATCACCTGGCAACACAGGATCCAACGTTTTCATAGCTATCAATCCAAGTAACAAGAACACCTAATGCGTTACGCTATTCCACTCGTGCTTTTCATCGGCCTCGTCGTTTTCCTCGCGCTTGGTTTGCGGCGCGATCCAAATGGTGAATTGCCCTCCGCGCTCCTCAACAAAGCCGCACCTGCATTTCAGCTACCGCAACTTGACGAGCCGACGCGGATTTTCTCTCCGAAGGAGATGCAAGGAAAGGTTTGGCTGTTGAATGTCTGGGCCTCCTGGTGTGAGCCATGTCGCGAAGAACATCCGTGGCTGGTTGAGTTTTCCAGAAGCAACGCTGTACCCATTTACGGGTTCAACTGGAAAGACGATCGAGGCGCGGCGCTGAGTCTACTGAAAGAGGAAGGCAATCCATACGTACTAACGGTGTCGGATGCCGACGGTCGCGTGGCCATCGACTACGGAGTTTATGGCGCGCCGGAAACGTATGTAATTGATCGCCAGGGTGTCATTCGCCTTAAGAAGGTCGGCCCGCTAAACAAGGATATTTGGGACCACGAGATTCTTCCGCTGGTGAAGCAACTTAATCAATGACGCGATTTCCCTTCGCAATCACGGTGGTTCTTCTTCTCGCTTGCTGGATAGCGGCGAAAGACGCACAAACGCTGCAGGATCCGCAACTGGAGCAGCGTATGCAGAACCTGACTAAACAGTTGCGCTGCCTGGTTTGCCGGAACGAGACTCTGGCTGACTCCCAAGCCGATCTCGCCGAGGATCTGCGCGTTCAGATTCGCGAGCAAATGAAGGCGGGCAGGAGCGACAAGGAAATAGTCGACTTCCTTACCGAGCGTTACGGAAAGTTTATACTTTACAATCCTCCAATCGATCCGACTACCTACTTCCTTTGGTTTGGCCCCTTCGTTTTATTACTTGCGGGCCTGTTTGTACTTTTTCGTTACGTGAAGCAACGGCGTGAATTGATTGTTGACCAGCCGCTCTCCGCAGATGAGCGACAACGCGCGGAAACACTGCTTAAGACGGAAAGCAAGGAGACCGCATGATACTTTTTTGGCTCATCTGCGCCGGGCTGGTGGCGATTGCGCTCGCGTTCGTGTTGCCGACCTTGCTACAGCGCTCTCCGACTGCAGATGAGAGCACCAATGACGAAGCAAACATCGAAGTCTATCGCGATCAACTTTCGGAGTTGGATGCAGATCTCGCAAATGGAATAGTCAGCCCGGAACACTATCGCCAGGACCGGGACGAACTCGAGCGGCGCATGCTTGAAGACGTAGCCACCAGAATCGAAGCGAAGGGCAGCAAAGGGAAACCGACAACAACTGGACGCGCCGCCGCTTATGGTGTCGCCGCCGGCATTCCGGTTTTGGCTGTAGCTTTGTATTTGATTGTTGGTAATTCCGCAGCCTTATCAGGAGTGCCGCCGCAGAGTATGCCTCCGTCCGGTTTCCAGGGTGGGGGACAAATGTCTCAGCAGGACATCGAGGCAAATGTCGCGAAGCTGGCGCAGCGTATGGAGGCGAATCCGAGTGACGCCGATGGCTGGGCTATGCTCGGTCGCTCTTACGTCAACCTCGAAAAATACACTGAGGCGAGCAATGCCTATGCAAAAGCGACGGCGTTGAAAGCAAACGATGCGGATCTCTTAACTGAATACGCTTTCGCACTCGCGATGACCAATGGCCGCCAACTCGCGGGCCAACCTGCTGACTTGCTCAAGAAGGCATTGCAAATCGCACCGGAAAATCCGAAGGCGATCGAGCTTGCCGGCAGCGCGGCGTTCCAAGCAAAGAACTACAAAGAGGCGATCGATTACTGGCAGAAATTGCTGGCGAAGACCGACCCCAATTCGGAGCTGGGACAATCAATCGTAAAGCGAATAGACGAAGCGAAAGCACTGGCCAGTCTTATCCCCAAATAGATTCGAATTAGAATTACTACTGGAAGTTTAGCCACAGTCAACACAATCAATGACACGAGACAATCTATTATTCGCAATCATCGGCGTGCTGTTTGGATTCATCGTAGGTTTCCTTTTTGCCAGCACCATGAATCAACGCAACGGACCCGGCGCACCCGCCACAGTGTCGAGCGGCCAGCTGCCCGGCGATCATCCACCCGTTGGCGCCAACCCCGGCGCGCCCGCTTCCGGAAACATGCAGGCGGAGGTTACGGCGCAAATTGAGAAGGCGCACAATGAGCCGAAGAATTTTGAAGCCCAGGTGAAGGCCGCTGAACTCTTTTACCAAATTCAAAGATTTGATCGGGCAACTGAGTTCCTGTTGAAGGCGAATCAGTTGAAACCGGATGACTATCAAACTCTCGCGGCTCTCGGCCTCGTGAATCTCGATGCGCATCACTACGACGTCGCCGAGAAGTGGTACAGAGCAGCCATCTTGAAGAAGAACGACGACGTAGTGACACTTTCCGGTCTCGCCGCCGCCACCATCGGCAAGGGCGACGCCAAAGCAGCTGAACAAGCAATTGCGAATTTAGAGAAGGTGGATCCGACTAGTGTGGATCTGCCGGGGTTTAAGGAACAGTTGGCGACGCTGAGGAAGTAGTGGGCAGTGGACCGTGCAGATAGCGCACGGCGACCAGTGTGACAACGAGAAAAGGCGGACTGGATCCGCCTTTCTTACTACCCACTGGCCACTGCTCACTGACTTATCGTCATTCGCACAACACTGGCGAGCGGAATTCTCTGAATCTTGCCGTCTTTCCCGATCACCACCACCTGACCATTCTCAACAGTCACGCGCCGCACGCTGCTCATCGAGCGATTAATTAATGTTCCGTCGCTGGTCTCAATTATCAAGCGCGGTCCCGTTTCTTCGCCTTCCGGCGCTGGCGGAGTTTTGGCAGGCGCGCGGCCTCTTCCAGTTCTAGCAGATGGTCGCCCAACCGGCGTCGCTGCCCCGTTCTCAGAAGTCTCAGTTGATTTTGTTTCAGACTTGGTTTTCGCGGCCTGCTCGTCTGACTTAGGCGCTTTTGGTTTCGGTGCTCCGGTGGGGCGTGTCCTTCTCGTGACAGGACGGCGCGGCCGAATATTTCTTGGATTTGATTTCGCAATGACAGGTTTAGGACCGGATTCGGACGACGCACTCGGCGTCGGCTCCGGCGTGGGAGTTTCAGCGACTTCAGTAGCCGGCTCATCAATTCGCGCACCTACAGACGAAACCCGTCTGCCGCCCTTGCTCGCTGTCACACCGGATGTCGCCGTTTGGGCTGCGTCCTCGTGCTCCGCGAGTGGACCCGAAGTTATCGGCTCAAACGCGCCACCGAAGTGCAGTGAATAAACTGCGTCGTCGTCGTTCGGAGTGCGACCTTCGACACGCACGATCAGATCCTGGTGCTGCCGCAGATAGATGCTCTTCGCAATTGGCGATGAGCTACCGGAATAGACCGTGAACTTCAGCAGCGGTCGCAAGTTCGCAGCGGTGAACACATCAATGTCGCCATTCAAGTTTCGGCTATCGACGGTGATCAATACATCCCCGGGCATTCCGGTAAAAGCATAGAAGTGATCGGTGACACGCGGGTCGCCCAAGTCGCGCGCGGGAATGGTGGCGCGAACTTCGTTGGTGCGAACTGGCGAGGGCCAGGCAACGTCGGTTGATTGCGCATTGAGATGTCCGGGGCACAGAGCCACCAACAAAACGATCCAGCTGCTGCGAGCGAAGGTCTTTGTTGTCGCAAGAATTTGCATCGTTGTACACCCGGCAAGATCGGTTCTAGATCCTGAGCCCAACATTGCTCGACTAACGAGAGTTACAAGAATATCAGATTCACGGCGTTGACCGCATGTACTGGGACCGCGGGTGGGCCGCCCGGGATCCTATTGAAATCAGATCGGTAACCTTAACAGCGCTTCACAACCGCGCGCGCCCGAGCGATGGAGCGGAGATTTCCCATCGGCTCGTCGGCGAGAATAATCCGCGGCTTGGCTAACATTGAGCGGGCGATGCCGACGAGTTGTTGCTGACCTCCGGAAAGCTGACTGGGAAACAGATCCTTCTTGCCAACGATCTGAAACGAAGTTTACTGAGAAGCAGTTGCCTGGGTGCGAAGGGCGAGTGCAGCTAACGAAAAGAGCTTGAAAACTAACACTTGGTTGCACGACTTGGAATCAAAGGCCGTGCCAGCGGCATTGTTCAGAAACGGCGGCGGCCTGGAGAAACAGAACGCTGTCGTTCTTTGGCTTCGCCGAGCACGGCAGCGAGATTCAGATCGACCTAAGGGAGACGGAGAACGAGAAGACGTAGCGCTATCGGGATATGTAAGTCCGATTACTGAGAAACATTTAAAATATTGGAGAGCGGGTGAGCCCTGGCGTCCCCGGGCAGTCCCGGCTCGCCTGAGTTTCTGCAAAAGTCTTGCGTGCCTTTCCAAGATGGGTTCTAATTCTTGGGCACCTCGCAGCGTTTTCACAAACTACTAATTTGCTGGAGTAGATCCTCGGTCAAGTACTCTTCCCCAGGAACAAAACTCCCGCAATCCACCCAGGACCAGGAGCAGCCTATGGAAATTCAAGCCACGGCACGCCTGATGGGCGCCGCAACTCGCTTTGAGGAAAACGTCAAGCACGCTGCGGAAATACCCACACAGTCGCGCAGAGAAAAATACCTGTCCCGCAATCTGGCCAGGACCAAAGCCAACCTACTGGCCACAGCGGCAACCGCTGCCGGCGCTACCGCTCCACCTAATGAGTCGCTAGCCCAGCTCTCCCAGGAACGCATCATCGGTTCCAGCGACCTCTTCGACATTAACTACCTCGAACTTGCCATTGCAGTGGGTCGCGGCGTAGCACGCATTGAGATCGGCAACGCACACGCCACCGGATTTCTCGTGGGCCCAGCTCTGCTCATGACGAACCACCACGTCCTGGAAAACGAAGCAGACGCCAGTCGAGCCGTAGCGCAGTTCGACTATCAGGACAACGCTGCCGGCGAGCTACTTCCCCGGCAGGACTATCGCCTGAAGCCCGAAAAGTTTTTCATAACGGATAAAACGTTGGATTTCACCATCGTAGGCGTGAACGATCTCTCTGTCCGTAATCGCG
>JBDUDV010000037.1:0-31762 GCA_040002755.1 Acidobacteriota bacterium
TTCGACTGTTCTGGAAAGATGTCGCAGTCTGCGTCCATGATGGCGGATAAATGTTCTCTTTCATTAACAAACCTGTGCTCGGAGCAGAGTGAAACGGTGAAACAACTATTAATTCTTGGCGTGTGTCTTCTTCTCTTGCTCGTGGGCGCCAGTTGTAAGTCCGACGCCCTAAAGAATCGCCAGAATGAATCACAGGATCTGACAATCGCCGCAGCGTCGAACCTGACCGATGTCTTCGCGGAAATTGGTCCGAAGTTTTTAAGCAAGACCGGCATTCGCGTGGTCTTCAGTTTTGGCGCTACTGCCGATCTGGCGAAACAGATTGAAAACGGGGCGCCCTTTGACGTGTTCGCGGCAGCTGACACGGAACACGTCGCACAACTCGAGGCGAAAGATCTACTGACGCCGGGAAGTCGCGCCATCTATGCGCGGGGTCGCCTGGTAATGTGGCTGCCGCCCGGCAGCAGACTAAAGGCAGAGCGGATTCAAGACATCACTGCCAAAGGTTTTGAGCGAATAGCGATCGCCAAGCCCGATGTCGCCCCTTATGGCCGGGCTGCGGTTGAAAGTTTGCAAGCGTTGGGAATCTGGAAGGACATCGAACTGCGAGTCATCTACGGGCAAAACGTTTCGCAGACTAAGCAGTATGTGGCTACCGGCAACGCTGAGGTTGCCTTCATTCCACTCGCACTGTTTAAGCCGGGCGAAGGAAGTCTCATCGAAGTCCCTGACGAGCTCCACCACCCGATCGATCAAGCACTGGGAATCATCAAAGAATCGGCGAGACAAAAAGAGGCTCAACAGTTTGTAGACTTTCTAATGAACTCCGAAGGACGCGAGATCATGGCGAAGAAAGGATATCGATCCCCGCCGCCGCCGGTAAGATTAACACCACCTTAGGCGAAAGCCGCTAAGCGTGGTATCTTCCACCAGTTCAAACCTGATATTGCGGCTTCCGGCTATGTACGCCTGAGCACATAACTGGTATGCTGCTTCCGAAAAAATTGACCCTGACCCATTTGGAACGACTAATCCCCGTTCTTTCGCCTGCACCTTCAAAACAAGGCCGCACAAGGGAATTTTTGTTTGGGCTCGTAATTGTGGAACCGATTGACGGGAGAAGTCTATGAAAATCCTATTGTATAACCCTGATAACGGTGTTACGCGAAACTTCATGCCCCACCTCTGGATGTTTCTGCTTCAGGAGCTCACCCCACCCGGTCATGAAGTGATCTTGATCGATGGCAACGCAAAAGCAATGAGCGACGACGAGATCGTGCGCTACGCCAAGGAGAATAACATCGGACTTGTCGGCATTGGTGCAATGACGAGGATGGTGGCGAAGGCCTATCGCGTCGCCACAGCGCTCCGCGCCGCTGGCGTGAAGGTTGTGATGGGCGGACCGCACGTTACCGAATGTCCGGACGAAGCGATTGGTCGAGACGGCGGACCGCGTTATGCAGATGCGGTCGCGCTTGGCGAGGCAGACGAGACCTGGCCGTTGATTGTCGAAGACGCGGCGCGCGGAGAGCTCAAGGAAGTTTACCAGCCTTCGCGAGATGCAAAAGGCGTCGATGTGAAACCGAGCCTGCAACCCTATCCGACGATTCCCTGGGAGAAACTCGACCTCAACCAGTTCAGCCTCGTGCCTAAGATGTTCCGTTCCTACATGTCGAAGCTTGGAGCCGGCTGGGGATCGTTTCACGTTGTGCCGCTGGAGACCGGCCGCGGTTGTCCTTACGGTTGTGAGTTTTGCACCGTCACTGGGTTCTTTGGCGACTCGATTCGCTTTCGCACCAACGAGAGCGTCGTAGACGAGCTGCTGCGTCTCAAAGAACGCGCGCGCACGCAGCGCGGCCAGATCGCAGTCTTCTTTATCGACGACAACCTGGCCATCAACATCAAGCGGACGAAGTCTCTGCTGCGAGACATCATCGCGGCTGATGCCTGCTTGCCGTGGGTGGCGCAGATCAGCGCCAACCTGCTCAAGGATGAAGAGCTTTGCGACTTGATCGCGGCCTCGGGCGGCCAGTGGGTTTTCATCGGCATGGAGTCGATTGATCCAGCGAACATGGCCGACGTTAACAAAAACTTCAGCAAGCCCGGCGAGTACGGCGCTGTGCTGCAACGCCTGGCGCAGCGCAATGTCTATGCGATCACTTCTTTTATTTTTGGTATGGACAACGACACGATCGGCGTCGCCGATCGCACCATCAAAGAGATTCATTCGTGGCCTCCGGGTCTGCCGGTGTTTGGCCAACTCACTCCCTTTCCGGCAACTCCGCTTTACGACCGTTTAGCGAAAGCGGGACGACTTGACCGCCCGAAGCACTGGATGGACTTCGCTCCTTTCTGGATGGCGCATGCGCCGCTCAAGATGACGATTCAGGAAGCGCGCCAGGAAACTGATCACGCCTGGCGAGTGGCGTATAGTCCGGAACGAAACGCGGCAGCGATCAATTCGATCAGCGAGGCGCCGTTCCGCTATCGTCTCAGTCATCTGGTTTCGCGGCTGTTTTTCCGCGGCATCTATTTTCCGCAGATGAACAAACGCGCCTGGCTGAAGCTGGTCTTCCAAAACCGGCGCCCAATCCTCAGCCTAACAAAAGAAGCCGTGGGGATATGGCGCGCTCACCGGAAAAATAAGACCAACGTTACCGACGAACCGGCAACCGTGATGAACCACCAGAAAGCCGCCTGATCACCGGGCTCGTGCAGCGGCAGCAGCGCAGACTTTCTCAATCGCTTTCCTCCAACTTGTTTTCGCGCTTCGCGCTCATTGCGGGCGGGACATCAGCGCTCCCAGCAATCACCTGAACTCTTTTCAGTCTTGCCGTTAGAACCAACCTGCGCCAAACTCTCGTGTGACTCCAACCCATAAGCCGGCCAGCTTCACGGCGAAACTCGCCGACTACCTTAGTCTCGAACGCAACGTCACGATTGCCTCAGCCGCTGTCTTTCTGCTGGGCCTTGGCGAAGAACTCTGGAAAAAATTCCTTCCCAAATATCTTGAAGCGCTCGGCGCCAGCACCCCCATCATCGGCTTGTTTGGAACCGCAGAAGACTTCTTCGACGCCATCTATCAATACCCGGGCGGCTGGATTGCCGACCGGCTCGGGCGCCGGCGCGCGTTCCTAATCTTCGTCGCCTTCGCTTCCGCTGGTTATGTTGTCTACTATTTCGCGTTCTCATGGCCGCTCATGTTTGTCGGTCTGGCACTGGTGATGGCCTGGCAGAGCATGGCTTCGCCTGCCATCTTCGCGGTCATCGGCGATTCGCTGCCGCAGGAGCGACGGGCGATGGGCTTCACCCTGCAGTCGATTCTTAAACGCGTCCCCATCGTGATCGCACCCCTTATTGGTGGTGCGATGATTGTTTCGCTGGGGATCGTTAAGGGCGTGCACGTGGGACTCTTGATCACGCTCGGGTTGGCGGCCATCACTCTCTTGCTGGTTCTGAAGGTGAACGTTGTTATCAGGAAGTCTCCGGCCACAAATATCGCCGGCGTTTGGCGTTCGTTTCATGCGGGGCTCAAACGACTGCTTATTTCCGACATCATCATCAGAATGTGTGAAGGCATGACTGGTGTGCTGATGATTCTCTACGTCACCAACGTGCAGGGGTTCAGTACTGCGCGTTACGGAACCCTGGTCGCGATCCAGATGACCGTTTCAATTCTCGTTATGATCCCCGCCAGTAAGATTGCAGACCGCATAGGCCGCAAGCCTTTTGTCATCGCGACCTTCTTTAGTTTTGCTTTCTTCCCACTAGCGGTAATGTTTGCGCCAAACTTCGGCTTTCTGATTCTTGCCTTCGTGATTGGCGGCTTGAGGGAAATCGGCGAACCGTCGCGCAAAGCAATGATCGTGGACTCCGCCCGCGACGATTTGCGAGCGCGATCGGTAGGACTCTACTACCTGATTCGCAGTCTTTCGATCACGCCGGCGGCCGCTATTGGCGGGCTGCTTTGGAAAATCTCGCCGCAGGTTCCTTTCGTTATCGCCGGCATTATTGGCTTAATCGGAACGCTCGTTTTCACCTTAACGGTTGAAGAGAGATACGCGTCGTAGTTGTCGGTTCAAGTTTGAACTGTCTCACAGCTTGAGATGTAGTAATATGACGGCGCGGTTGAGCCCCCAAGACTAAACCGCTAAGGGTTTCTGGTTAATGCACAACTTCCTCGCACGAAGCATGGTCGCCGTCTTGTTGGCTTTCCAGGTCACCAGTCTCACGCTTGGTTTCGACCCTCAGGAAGTTAGCAAGAAGCAATCCCAAACATCAGCGCGCGATAATGTCCACCCAAAGGAAACCCCTCCAAAGAAGCCTGACGGCGATTGGCAGATCGAGGAATCGCTTACCGTATCCGACGGATCCGGCTCGGATTCGCGGGTAAAAGAATCACCGTTTAAGCAAGAGCCAATCATCCGTGTCGCGCTCGCTACTGATGTGCGCTGGGCAACCGTCTCAACCGCCGGCCACTTGATGAATGCCAGCGACGAAGGACCAACGCTCGTCGCCATGGATGTGACCCGCGTGCGCCTTGAGCCTCGTCTACTCTCGCCGCTTCCGGCGGTCGATAACACTGACGCTTTCCGCGTCCAAATTGCCGGCCTCCCGGCACGCGATGATGCTGAACAAAAATCGAAGGAAGTTCAGGAGGCCAGCGGCGAGGATTCGCAGATCGCTTTCGATAGTGAAACAAAAACGTGGGGCCTATTGATTGGTTCCCGACGTTCACAGATCGAAGCAGAAGAGTTGCGCGCCAGACTCGAAAGTGCGGCCCTGGATGCGACTGTTGTGGGCGGCACGTCGCCTTCAGGCAATGCCTCGAACCGACAAGCCGCGGCTCGTAGTCAACCGCAGACAGACTCCGCCGCTCCGGTTCCAGTCACAGCGAGAATCGATTCGTCACCCCCAGGCTTCGGAGCGAACGCCCGCACGGTGCGACCTGCGGCGCGTTTCAGTCTGCCAACTCGCGAAGTCGTAGCTTCAGCGCCGGGTGCTGGTCGTCTTTTTAGTTCAAGTGCGCCGGTGGTGTTCGCGTCAGACAGCGAAACAACGCCGGTGCGGTTTGACGATCGCCCCTATCGCGGCCGCATCGAAGTGTTCACAAATACCCGCGGCGCGTTGACGGTTGTTAACGTGCTGGGACTTGAAGATTATGTGAAGGGCGTCGTGCCGAACGAGCTCTCAGCCGGCGGGTACCCGCTGCTGGAGGCGCACAAGGCCCAGGCAATCGCCGCGCGCACCTACGCGCTGCGCAATCGCGGCCAGTTCATGTCGCAGGGTTACGACCTCCTCCCAACTACTCGCTCGCAAGTCTATCGTGGTCTGGTTTCCGAAAATTCGCTTTCGTCGCGCGCCGTCGACGAAACGCGCGGAATCGTGGCGACCTACAATGGTGAACCGATTAACGCTCTTTACACCTCCACTTGCGGCGGTCGCACTGAAGACGCCGGAAATATTTTCAATGATGCAGTTCCCTACTTGAGAGGGCGCGAGTGTGCCGCCGAAGGCCGGGCTGCGCTTACAAGTTTTACGATCAAGACAAGCCGCGACCCGGCGGAGCTTAAGGACGAACAGAACGTTCCGTATGCGCGCGACGTTGCGCTGCTCGCGGTGCAAGGCTTCACGTCACTGCGGAAAGTTACTGATTCGTGGCTGAAGGACGAGGCCGAGGTTGACGAGGTTCTTAGTTGGCTAACATCGGTTGCGCGGCTCACGCATCAGCCGGTGCCCGCAGTAGCGGGAAATGTGATACGCCCGCCGGGGTTTGCAACCGCGCTCAGTACTGCGGTGTTTGGCGAAAGTCGCGCCGGGACGCTGCTAAATAACGCCGATGTTGAATACTTCCTGGCCGTGCGCGACGCCAACGAAATACCGCCGGCGAATCGCGCCGATGTGGCCATGCTGATACGTGACGGTTACTTGTCGGTTCTTCCTGATGCCACGCTGCGTCCACGCGAACCGCTCGCGCGCGCGCGGGCGCTGCATTCAATCGCACGCATACTTGAAGGCCGGAACCTGCTGCAACTTCAAACAGGAACGGCGCGGCCCACATCCGAAGATTCGCTGGTCCTGCGCAGCACCAGGGGAAGGGACCAGCCCTTGAAAGTCAGTACTGATGCTTTCCTTTTTCGCCAAATTGGTGAGGCGCTCTATCCCGTTCGCTCAGTCGCTTTGGTTGGTGGTGAGCCAGTGGCCTTTCATGTGAACGCTGCCGGTGAGGTTGATTACCTGGAAGTGCGGCCTGCGGCAAACGGCGCCGCCGCGGATCGCTTCTCGCCGTTTACCAACTGGACAACTGAACTGTCGCTGGGTCAGGCACAGGGTCGTTTGGGACGTTTCGCCGGCGGCATTGGATCGCTCGTGGACTTGCGTGTTGTCACCCGCGGTCGATCCAAAAGGGCAATAGATTTGGAAGTGGTGGGCACAGGTGGGACACGGCATGTACTCGGCGGCCGCATTCGTTCCGCGCTTGGACTCCGCGAACAACTCTTTGTCATTGAGCGCAAGTATAATGAAAGCGGCCGCGTCACCGGGTTCACTTTCCTCGGGCGCGGCTGGGGACACGGTGTTGGCATGTGCCAGGTCGGCGCTTATGGCCTCGCGAAACAGGGCTTCACTTACGACCAGATTCTAAAAGCCTATTACACAGGTATTGAACTCACGCGGCTGTACTGAGTAGACTGCACCTCGTTTCGTTCTTAGTCACGCTCAACTAACCACGAAAAGGAGAACACCTACGTGTCCTGGCAAGAACCCCCAAACCACGAACCGTTTGTACCGCCGCCACCGCCTCCGCCCACTTCCGGCAACCCGATGTATCCACCCCATGTGCTGGCTTCGAAAGCCGCATCGGTAGCAAGCGATGCCAACACCGCCCTGGCCCTGAGCATCGTGGGATTGTTTTGTTGTGGTTTTATCTTTGGCTTCCTCGCCTTTCGTAAGGCAAATGAAGCTCTCGAAACAATTGCTATTTATGAAGTCGCGCAGGAAAAACGTGGCCTTGCGACGGCCGCCAAGATTATCAGTATCATTGATATTGTTGGTTGGATCATCGCACTGATCGCGAGAATAGTTTTGCATTACCGGTTTTCTCTTAGTCAAGAGCTCTGGCATGCGCAATACACCGCGGCTTCCCGTGGCTGCGTTTATTTGCGTGTCTCTTGTGTTAGATTCCACTGCATAGCCGCTTTGTAAATAGAGAAATCTGTATGTCGTCAAGGATCGAACCCCTACTGACCGTCGCTGACCTCGACGCTTTTCCTGCGGACGATGGGAACCGCTATGAGCTCATCGTGCTTCTCGGCTTTCAGTTAACTGTAAGCGCACTTTTCAATCTCTGAAAGTTGGGAGCTCGCAGCGATGCGCTTCTCACGCAACCAAATCATTGGCGCCTTGATTCTGCTGGCAGCGCTCTGGCTAGTAATCCTCTACCGCATGCTATTCTCTCGCGCGTGAGCGCAGACAAATCTCCACCAGACGATCAAACTCGTGCACCCGGCGTAATTGCGATCGTTGGTCCGACAGCTTCCGGGAAAAGCACGCTCGGAATTGAAGTCGCTCTGCGTCTTAATGGCGAGGTCATCAACTGCGACTCAGTCCAGGTCTACCAGGGCATCCGGATCGCCACCGCAAAAGTTCCGCTCGCCGAGCGCTGCGGCGTTCCCCATCATCTGATCGATTTCGTGTCCCCAAACATTAACTACACCGCGGGCGACTGGGCCCGCGAGTCGGTCGCCGTAATCCAGGACATTCAGCGTCGCGGACGCGTGCCGATACTTGTCGGCGGCACGGGACTCTACCTGCGCGCCTTTCGCAATCCTTTTTTCGCCAGTCCGCAGACCGACGAGAGCTTGCGCCGCAGATTAAATGAGTTGCGCGAAGAGCGGGGAGCCGAACACTTGCATGCGGTGTTGCGCCGGCTGGATCCGGACAGCGCCGCGGAACTCTACCCTCGCGATTGGCCGCGCGTACAACGTGCGATTGAAGTCTATCTGCAAACCGGTGAAGCGATGTCGGGCCAGAAGAGTACGCGGCCGCAGCCACCCGAAAGCGCGCGCCAGTTGCGCCTGATTGTTTTGAATCCGCCGCGAGCCGGGCTTTACGAGCGCATCAACAAGCGCACACAAATGCATTTTGAAGCTGGACTGGTGGAAGAAGTTACAGCACTACTGGCCGCAGGTGTGCCAGCCGCTTCGAATGCGCTCGGAGCGCACGGCTACCGCCGCGTGGTTGAGTATCTCGAAGGCAAACGCGACCTTGAAAGTGCCGTTTATCAAACAAAACTCGACGTGCGTCATTATGCGAAGCGACAGTTAACCTGGTTTCGTCGCGAGCCTGGGGCCGAATGGTTCGCTGGTTTTGGCGAGGACAAAGAAGCGCAGCAGGCAGTGCTGAAAACTCTAGCTAACGAGACTTAGTTAATTCTGGGAACGCCAGCACGTCATGGCGGCCCAGAAACAGAAATGTGACACAAGCCGACCGGCAGTTTTCTTGTCACCATGCAATCGCTGCGGTACTCTGGCGATGGCTCCCCCGCTAGTGAACACTTTCATGGTGTGATCATGTCAGATGGAAAGCCCGCGCCGCAGAACATTCAGGATGCGTTTCTCAACATCGTACGTCGCGAAAAAGCTACCGTTACGATCTACCTTGTTAGTGGGACGAAGCTAACCGGCCGTATCCGCAGCTTTGATAAGTTCTCGATCCTGCTCGAGGGTGGATCCCAGGAGCAGTTGGTCTTCAAACACGCCATCTCAACGGTCTCCTTGGCACGACGTGGCAGCGGCGAGTTGCGACAGTCAGGCAGCATCGGCGTAACCTCAGGCGAACATCAGAAACAAACTGCCACTCAACCTCCCGATCAGTCTGGCGACTCGCCCGAATCCTGACATTCCTTTAAACTCTTGCGTGCATACCGCGAAACGCTGGGCCAGAAGAATTGGCCGCAGATTTACACGGATCAACGCGGATTTGATTTAGGGCGTCCGATGCAAATAAGCATGAAAACTTCACGGTCAATAGTGCGTGCGGTGCATTTCTACGTTTGCGATCGCTAACGCAATCGCAAAACTCCACTACACGGCACGATGAGGAGCGGGTGACAGGAACTTTCATAACCTTCGAAGGAATCGACGGCAGCGGCAAGTCTACGCAGCTGCGCCTACTCGCCGAGTTTCTCAAGCAAGCCGGCTGCGATGTTTTGGTAACGCGTGAACCCGGCGGCACGCCCGTTGGCAATCGCCTGCGCGGAGCCTTGCTCGATGCGCATGAAGAGGTCGATCCGCTTACGGAACTGCTCGTTTTCGCGGCCGATCGCGCTCAGCACGTGCGGCGCGTTTTGCGTCCGGCGCTTGAGTCAGGTCACGTGGTGTTCTCAGATCGCTACGCCGATGCTACCCGTGCCTATCAGGGCGCCGGGCGCGGCTTTTCTCCAGAACTAATTGCCGAGATTATTCAGTTGGCCACCGAAGGGCTCAATCCGGATCTGACACTACTTTTCGACCTTTCGATTGCCGACTCTACTGCGCGTACACGACGCCGCGGTAACGGCACGCAGCGTGGAGATCGTCTCGACGCCGAAGACGACGATTTCCACACGCGCGTCCGCGATTCCTATTTGCAACTCGCGGCGGCCGAACCCGAGCGAATAAAGATCGTGAACACGAATCAACCGGCGGAGTTGACTCATGAACGCGTAAAGGAGATCGTCATTCCCTTTCTGACGAACAGAGGGCACAAGTGCGGCGCAGTCGAGAGCGAAACAAATGTTTGACCAACTCACGGGTAATGAGCGAGTTAAGTCTCTGCTGCGCAGAATGCTGGAAGCGCGTCGCGTTCCCGGCGCGATGCTTTTTACCGGTGAAGACGGCGTCGGCAAGAAACTGTTTGCCCTTGAGGTTGCGAGAGCCCTTAACTGCCGCGCGCCACAAGGTGTGGAAGGCTGTGGCGAGTGCCCCGCCTGCCTGCGCATCGGCAGGTTCAACTACCCGCAAGGCGCCGATTCGGACGACTGGAAGGGGATCATCTGGACCGATCATCCTGACGTGGGAATGGTGGTTGCACCGAAACGCGTTTTGCTGGTCGACCAGATGCGCCTGATAGAACGCGAGGCAAACTATCGTCCTTACGAAGGCAAGGCGCGCCTGTTTCTGATTGAGGAAGCCGAAAAACTAAACGAGTCGTCGGCAAACGCGCTGCTGAAAGTTTTGGAAGAGCCGCCACACACCTCGCACATTGTGCTGCTGACGTCGCGCCCCGGAATGTTGCTTCCAACTATTCATTCGCGCTGCCAGGCAATTCGTTTTTCGCCGGTGACGCCGCCCGAGATCGAAGCTCATCTCGTAAAAAACAAAATCGCCAACGGGAGCGAAGCCCGCATTCGCGCGCGCGTCGCGCGGGGCAGCTTGGGCCGGGCCATCAGTGATGAGTTCGACAGTTATATCCATGAGCGCAAGGCGATGCTCAAGGTATTGCTGGCGCTGGCCCTCAGTGATGATCGTATTCAACTGCTGCGTTCTTCTGAGGAATTCAACGACGCAAAGCATAAAGACCACTACGAGGCGCGGCTCGATATTCTTGAAGCGTTGATTCGCGACGCCTGGATGCTTGCGCTGGGGGCGCCCGAGGAAAGCGTCGTCAACGAAGACCTGCTGCCTGAACTAAGGAAGATTAGTGAACGACTCGATGGGGCGCGCCCGGCCGGCTGGTTGTCACAAATTGAAGAGCTTCGGGAACAACTCATCGTGAACATCAATCGCAAGTCCGCGACCGACGCTCTTTTTCTCACCATGGCCGCCGCCGCGCCGCCACTCGGAAGAAAACGCTTCGTCCCGAAGTAAGGTATGTTGACAGTCAGCTGAAGCAGCAATCGGTGCGGTTAGATGATTGAGACGAGTTGAGGTTCTTCTGCGGCGGCGCTGGACTTCTTCGACTCGATCTCGGCGAGCAGCTTTTCGGTTTCCATCACAAATGCTTCGACGATGTCTTCGCCGGCAACTTTGCGCATCGGCACGCCGTCTTTGAAGATCATGCCGACGCCGCGACCAAAGGTAACGCCGAGTTGCGAATCATGCGCTTCACCGGGTCCGTTAACCGCGCAGCCCATGATTGAAAGATGCAAGGGCTCTTCAACGTGAGCCAGCCGCCGCTCAATCTCCGTCACAATCTCGACGAAGTTATCCACGTCAAGACGTCCGCAGGTAGGACAAGCAACCACAGTTACACCACGCGTTCGCAAACCGAGCGACTTAACAATCTCCCAGGCGACGCGCACTTCTTCCTGTGGCTCCGCGGCCAGCGAAACGCGGATCGTGTCGCCGATGCCTTCGTGCAACAGAATGCCGAGCCCGATGGAAGATTTTATTGTTCCGCCGAAGGCTGTGCCGGCTTCCGTTACGCCGAGATGGAATGGATAGTCGACCTTCTCACGCAACAAGCGATACGCCGCGACGGTACGATGCACATCAGAAGCTTTCAGTGAGATGATTGTATCGGTGAAGCCAAGATCTTCGAGAATCTGAATGTGGCGCAGGGCCGACTCGACCATCGCTTCCGGTGTGGCAGTGCCATACTTCTTCAGTAGATCTTTTTCCAGCGATCCGCCGTTGACGCCAATGCGAATCGGCACCTTCTGCGCCTGCGCCGCACGCACCACTTCTACAATGCGTTCATGCTTGCCAATGTTGCCGGGATTGAGTCGTAGCTTGTCGATGCCGGCTTCAAGAGCTAGCAGCGCAAGCTTGTAGTGAAAATGAATATCTGCGACCAGCGGCACATCGGGCACGCGCTTGCGAATCTCTTTCAACGCAATTGCAGCGTCATCGTCAGGAACAGCAAGGCGTACGATCTCGCAGCCGGCGCGCACCATCTCTTCAATCTGCGCCACGGTGGCGGAAACGTCCGCGGTATCAGTCTTGGTCATTGACTGAATAACAACCGGCGCGCCACCACCAATTTGAATGTCCTTAACTTTTACTGCTTTCGACTGTCGCATAGCTTTTCAGTTTCGGGTTTCAAGTTCCAAGTTTGCAAGTCAAGAAAGTCTGTGGACCCTGGTAACTCGAAACCTGGAACTCGAAATTCGAAACTTTATTTCCCCGGCGTCGCGGCCGCAGGCGGGTTGTTCCCGCCGCGCCAGATCGACGCCAGTTTCAGAAGATCATTGCTGACAACAAAGACCATCAGCAGAAGCACCATGACAAATCCCACCTGCTGAATCCGGTCGCGCACGCGCATCGACAGCTTCATTCCCACGGTCGCCAACACAGCTTCGATGAGCAGTATGAAAATCGCTCCGCCATCCAACACGGGAATCGGCAGCAGATTGAAGATGCCAAGATTCAGGCTCAGGAAACCAAGTATGGAGAAGAATCCGCCCCAGCCAAATCTTTCAACCGCTGAGCCCGCCGCCTTATAAATTCCGACCGGGCCCGACAGCGTGTTGCGCGCTGAACGCTTACCGCTGAAAAACTGCCCGAGTGCTTTTCCGGTCAAGCGTAGGATTTCAAGATTAGAGCGAATGGCAAATGAAGCCGCTGCCCCAAGGCTCGGCTTGACCAACGGGTAATCGTCTGCCTGCCCAATTCCTAAACGTTCAACACCGTCCGACAGCCGACGAGGGGTCGCAGTTATCTCCTGCTTTAGACCATTTCGCTCAACGGTAAGCGTAATTGGCTCCAAGTGGTGCTCTCTAATGAACATGCCAAAGTGTTCGGCGCTGCGTAAGGGCTGACCATTAACAGCCAGAACGTGATCACCGGGTTGAATCCCGGCCTGAGCAGCCGGAGCATCTTTTGTCACGCTTCGAACCACAACCGGAAAGCCGCCATTGTCGGGAACGAAATCGAGAAAGCCAACAGTTTCGCCTTCCTCTGTATGTGCGGTCGGTGTAATCGTTAGCGGAACACGCTCACCGCTTCGCTCAACCACTAGCGGCAGGGCCTGACCAGGAGATAGAAGCGCATCGCCGTGAATAGTGTCCCATTCAGGATTCTCAGTGCCGTTAAAAGAAACTATGCGATCACCGGGTTGCACTCCAGCGGCCTGTGCGGCACCGCCTCCGGCCACATAACTGACGATCGGCGCGGGGCTGAGTGGCACTCCATACATCAAAGCGCCCGCCAGCGGAATCGTCAAAGCGGTGATTACGTTCATCACCGGACCAGCCAGCGCCACCAGGATTCGCTGCCAGCGCGGGCGCAGATCAAACCGTTCTTGCGGCGGGATGTCTGCCGAGCCATCTCCCTCAATGGGAGCATTCGACTCATCACCACCGAGCTTCACGTAGCCACCCAGTGGAATCGCCGAGAGGCGATAATCTGTATGTCCCCACTTCTTGCCAAACAGTCGCGGACCGAATCCTACTGAAAAAGTTTCAACGCGAATCTTGAACAGCTTTGCGACTATGAAGTGGCCAAACTCGTGCAGGACCACGGCAGATCCAAGGATGAATATGAACGCCAGTGGTGTTATCAGGTAACTCATCAATAAGAATCTCTTTTCAAATACCCTTAATAAATGCTCAAAATCAACGCCGATTTAGAAGCGAAATTCCGGAACCGGGTTGCTGCAATCGAGTTTACGCGGAGGCTTAAGGCGCGTCAAACGGCAGTTCCGACACGGTGCTGCTGCAAAGGTGGGTAGCGTATTCACCGATTGAAGCGTCAAAGGCGCGGAATGTGACAGCCTGCGGCTACGCCCCAGGACGGCGATTTTAACTAATTTTCGCGCGTTGCCCCAAGCTTTTGCATTGTGCGCCGTGGGCGCACCGCTACAAGGTTCTTTGGCGATGCGCAAACGAAAATTGAACTTGCGACAGCGGAGCGGCAAAGTTGAAACGAAGATTCTACATCTCGGCGAGCAAGGCAGCTGGCTTCGTCAACTTTTTTATTTCCTCGGCCGCAGCAAGTCGAGCTGATCGATCGGCTGCGAGAATGATGGCGAGTTCGTTGGCGGCTTGGGCGTGATGGAGATTCATCACTGCTTCGATCACTCGGGGAATGTCCGTGAGGCCGATACGTTCGTCGATGAACGCCTGGACTGCCTCCTCGTTGGCTGCGTTCATCGCGGCCGGCAGCGTACCGCCGGTGCGGAGCGCGCGATAGGCAAGCGCAAGGCAGGGAAATCGATCGGGATCGGGCGGTTCAAAGTTGAGGGTTGATAAAGCTGTCAGATCAAGCGGCGGTAGTTCCGAGCCATGCCGGTCCGGGTAAGTGAGCGCATACTGAATCGCATGGCGCATGTCAGTCACGCCCAGCTGCGCAATCACGGAGCCATCAACCAGTTCAATCATTGAATGGACCACAGATTCCGGGTGGACAACGATATCAATTTGATCGGCCGTGAAGCCGAAGAGCCAGTGAGCTTCAATCACCTCGAGACCCTTGTTCATCAAAGTAGCTGAATCGATGGTGATCTTCGCGCCCATACTCCAGGTGGGATGGCGCAGCGCTTCGGAAACAGTTGACTCCTGCATCTGCGTTTTCGTCCTGGTCCGAAACGGCCCGCCAGATGCGGTGAGAATAATACGGCGAACTTCCGCGCGCTTCTCTCCGCGGAGACATTGATGCAGCGCATTGTGTTCAGAATCAACCGGCAACAACTCCGCGCCTGACGCGCGCGCCGCTTGCGTCATTAACTCGCCGGCCATCACCAACGTCTCTTTGTTTGCGAGGGCCACGCGCTTCCCTGCTTCGAGGGCACGCAGCGTCGGCACAAAACCAACGGCGCCAACCGTGGCAGAGACTACGATGTCGGCCTGCTGATGCGTCGCGACCTCAATCAACCCTGCTTCGCCAACGATGATGCGTGGCAGATCGATGTTTCTGTCGAAGAGTTGCGCCCGCAGATCGTCCGCGGCTTCGTCAGTGTCAACTGACACCAACTCCGGCAAGATCTTCGCAATCTGATCCGCCAGCACTGCAATATTGTGCCCGGCGCCTAAAGCCACCACGCGGAAGCGTTCGCTACCGAGCGACTCGATCACGCGCAGCGTGTTGCAGCCAATCGATCCGGTGGAGCCGAGTATCGCAACGCTCCGGAAATTTCCATTTGCAGTCATACGTTTGCAATTCTGATTAGGTCGCTAACTTCAAGATAAAGTTGCGCAGACCGCGGTTGGGTCGGGACTTCACTTCGGGAGAATTGTAGGGGTTGAGCAAGTCAATCGCCTCGCCCGCTTCGTTCCGGTAGGAGGCTGCGGTCACGCGCCACTGGTGTCCACTGCGGTAAATCAACTCCACGCTCGCGTTCACTTCTTTTCGTTCTCCGATAACTTTGAGATTGAGTTGCGCGTTGCCGTCGCCATTGGTGGTGTTGATGTTGCCGGTAATGAATTTGCCAAAACCCCTAACTTCGCCGATGTCCTGCTTCAGTTTTTCATTGTTTTTGAGGAATTCTTTGGAAACGTTTGCGGCGTCGCTGTTGTTGATTCCGTAGAAGACTGCTCCCACGATTCCGCCGACAACAAGCACTGCCAACAAACCCAGCACGACCACAATGGACCCAATGATGATAACAACTTTTTTGGTGGTCATATCAAGGTAATCGTCCGCTGAAATAGAAGTGTGCAAAATAGTAGATGAGCGGTGCGTTGAAGAGCAAGCTATCCAAACGATCGAGTGCGCCGCCGTGTCCCGGCAAAATTTTAGCGGCATCCTTCGCACCGGCGCCGCGTTTGAGCGCGCTCTCAGTTAGATCTCCGAGAATTCCCACGACGGTCATAACTCCGGCAAGTGGCAGCGCCCATTTCAACGGGAGCTCTTTGAAGAACCAATAGTGGGCAGCGGTCGCGAGCGCTAGTGCGGCGGCCAATCCACCGGCGACACCTTCCCATGTTTTTCCCGGACTGATTGTGGGCGCGAGTTTGTGTTTACCGATTGCGCGGCCGACGTAATACGCGCCGGTGTCTGCCCCCATCAGGACGAGGAAGAAAAACGATAACAAGTGGGCCGAGAGTGTTTGCTCGAATCCAGTTCGGAGTGCCACCAGATGTCCGCCCAGCAGGACAAGGTAAAGAACGCCGAGAATAGTGGCCCCCGAGGCGGCGATCATTTTTTCGAACGGTGCACCGCGCAGCATCGCTGCGATTAGGGTACTAATCGTCAAGACAATCAAAACCAGCACGATGGTCTGCACATCGAGTCGCTGCTGGCGCGGATCGGGAGTGGCGAAGTAAAAGACTGTGAAGAGCGCCGCGCCGCCTAGAAATCCGGCAGCGATATCGGGTTTCACGCCTTTCTTGCTTGCTAAGACGTAGAACTCGTAAAGCCCCATGACCATAGCTGCGCCGGCAATTACAACAAAGAGCGGCTGCAACCAGGGAATCAAGATGGAAGCGATTAAGATTGGTAAGGCAATCGCGGCGGTTAAAATTCGTGACATTGAATCTTCAATCAGTTCTATGAACGCCGACGGCCTCCGCCAACCGTCACCGGTCGTCCGTCGTCCGTCGACCGCAAAATGACCAATGAAAAATGACAAATGGACAATCCGGTTTCTTAAGTCATTATCCACTTGCCTCATGTCGCATTAGCGACAAGCTTCAATCCACCAAACCGCCGGTCGCGACCTTGATAGTCGACAATTGCTTCCAGCAGATGGACGCGACGAAAGTCAGGCCAAAGCGTGTCCGTTACGTAGATCTCGCTGTACGCGGCTTGCCAGAGGAGAAAGTTTGAGATGCGCAACTCCCCACTAGTGCGAACCAGCAAATCCAGATCGGGCATCGTGCGCGTGTAAAGTTCGTTGGTAATTCGTTCCTCGGTCAACTCATCGGGTGCGCTGCCTTCATCAAGCAACCGCCGAACAGCAGCGCGGCAGGCATCAACGATCTCGGCGCGTCCGCCATAATTGAGCGCCACCGCTAATGTCATTCCCGTATTTTTAGCCGTCCGTTCAGTCGCCTTCTCGATTTCGCTGCGCACATTTTTCGCGAGGGCTCCGGTGCGTCCGATTGTTTGAAAACGAATGTTTTGTTTGTCGATCTCATCTAACTCAATCCGCAGGTAACGACGCAGCATGCGCATCAACGCATCGATCTCATAACGCGGTCGTTTCCAGTTCTCGGTGGAGAATGCATACAGCGTGAGCGCACCGAGGCCCAGTCGCGCACCCGTATCAACCGCCGAACGGACTGCTTCGACGCCGGCACGATGTCCGGCAATGCGCGGTTGACCTCTTTGCGCGGCCCAACGACCGTTGCCATCCATAATGATCGCAATGTGCCGGGGCAGTCGCTCCCAGTCAATCGAACCCAGTAACCGTTCTTCACGGCTGCCAGCCTCAATCAGTCCAGTAAAATCAGAAATCATAGGATTGTCTTTAGGTCGCCCTATCTTAGCAGCAAAAGACTACTCATAGCGCACCGAAACGAGCGTCAGCCCACACGCGGGTGCGGTCGGCGCCACCAGGGAGCGGTCGCCTTCGCTTATAGCGCGCAGCACGAGATCATTGTCCATCTCACCACGACCGCTAGCCATCAGGGTGCCGGCGATCGATCTCACCATGTAGCGAAGAAACCCATCGGCGCTCATCGTCATTTCGATGATCGGCGAACGAGCGCGTTCATCGACGCGTTCACAAATAGTAACGGACGTAATTGTGCGCGTCTTCGTTTCGGAGTCAGACTGGGCCGACGAAAACGCAGTCCACTCGTGCGTTCCGACAAATAACTTTGCGCAATCCGCCATTCGTTCGTGATCGAAAGCGCGCGCGTCGTGATGTGCATAGCGCAGCCAGAACGGAGACATAACCGGACCGTTAACCAATCGATAAACGTAGGTCTTCTCCAACGCGGAATAGCGCGCATGGAATTTGTCGGCAACAAGCTCTGCATCCAGCACGCGCACGTCTTTCCCTACATTTCCATTGATTGCCGCGCGCAGTTTGTCCGGAGTTATCAGCCTTCCAAACTGGACGCTCGCTACCTGGCCCTCAGCATGCACGCCCGCGTCTGTACGCCCTGAACCATGAACCACAACCTCGCGGCCTTCGATCAGTGAAAGCGCTTTGGTGAGTTCACCCTGCACGGTCCGCAGATCACCCTGCATCTGCCAACCGTGAAAATCTGTGCCGTCGTACTGCAATGTGAGCTTGAAATTCATTGGTTGAGCGATTTGGAAGGACGATCGGGTCCAACACCTAAAGTTTTCTGCTTCCAGGCTTCGCGGCAAGCGACCCCAGCTTACAGGCCTCACAGGCTGCCGGTTCGACTGCAGGAACATCAAGCGTGGCCAACGCGATGCGCGGCACTCCGACATCTGCTTTGCCTGAAGACCGATCGATGATCGATGCAGCTGCCACCACCTTCGCGCCCGCGGTTTGCAAGGCCGCGACTGTCTCGCGCGTGGAACCGCCCGTCGTCACAACATCCTCGACAACCAGAATTTTTTCGCCCGGTGAAACAGAGAAACCGCGTCGCAAGATCATTATGCTGTCCTGTCGCTCAGTCCAGATGAAGCGGGCTCCGAGTGCGCGGGCCACTTCGTGGCCGATGATGAGACCGCCAATCGCCGGTGCGGCAACTGTCTTTACATTTTCCTTTTGAAAGTGTTCCGCAATGCTGCGGCCAAACTCCTCTGCTTCGCTCGGATGTTGCAACACGAGCGCGCATTGGAGGTAAACCGGACTGTGCAAACCGCTGCTCAGCAAGAAGTGTCCCTCGAGCAGCGCGCCGGTCTCTCTAAACTTCTCTATAACTTGTTCAGCCTGCAAACGATTGACTCCTCATGTCCGGGCGACGCAGCCGGGTTACTAGTCGTGCTACAATTCGGGCCGCATGCCGCCTTTCGCAAATCTAGTTTCTGATTCTACCCTGGTCCAGGAAACCATCGATTTGCTGCGCCTTTCCGGCGGGCGGGCGAACGCCTGCCAGATTGTTGATGCTGTTTTCAAAGTATCTCACATTGACGAAGAGTTGGCGGGGCTGCTGGTCAGCGATCTCGTCAAGGACGACCGGCGCTTCAAGATCATTGATGGCAGCACTGTTGAACTGCAAGCTTATGATTCCGAATCGGGACTGCTCGAGGAACTGGATTTTGTAGTCGTTGACGTGGAGGCTACCGGCGCGAAGATGCCGCCTAATCGCATCATCGAACTCGGCGCCTATCGCATCCGCGGCGGGCGGATAGTCGACGACTTCGTGACGCTCGTGAATCCCGAGATTTCGATTCCCCGCTTCGTAGCGGCGTTAACCGGAATCTCAAATGAGATGGTCAAAGAGGCGCCACTGTTTGCGGAAGTTGCGCCCAAGTGGTTGGAGTTTGTTGCCGACGCCGTGCTGATAGCTCACAACGCACCCTTCGATACGAACTTCATCAATCACGAAATCTCGCGGGTTTATCCAGGCCATCGCATGATCAATCCGCACCTCTGCACCGTGACCCTGTCGCGCCGCGCGGTACCTGGTCTCGCAAACTATCGCCTCGATACCGTCTCCGATCACTTCTCAATTCCGATAGTCCATCGCCATCGCGCCGGCAGCGACGCACTGGCGACCGCTGAAGTCTTCATTCGTATTCTGGAGCGGCTTGAGGAGCATGGCGTTCGTGATCTGGCGGAGGCGCGAAGCTTTCGATCGCCCGAGTTCGAGTCGTCGCGCAAAGAAACCAAGGCTCCGGCAGCGCAGTTCTTGCCGTTAATTCCCGGGTTCTAAGTTCGCCTCCTCCGCCGGTTCTGACTTTCGCTTCAACAAGTTTCGCACTACGAAGAAAATGATAATCAGGGCAGCGAGTCCAAGACCGATCCACGGATAATACTGTTGCACGATCTGGTGCGCCTGCGCGCCATAGCGAGCCGCAAAATAACCTTCAAGCAAAAACCGGAACATGCGACCGGCAATAATTGCTACCATAAAACGAACTACGCTGAAGCGAAACACGCCCGCGGAAACCACGAATAGCTTGAACGGAAACGGCGGCGGCATCAGCGAAGCAACCAGCACTGCCAACACGTCGTAACGATCGATCCAGTTTTTCACTTTTTGCTGTTTCGCCGGCGAAAACTTTTTGAGCGCCCGGCTACCGGCGCGCCGCGAGAGATAATAAAGAATCAGGCACCCGATCGCAGAGCCCAGCGCCGCCAGCGCCGCGTATACAATCATCAGGCGTGGATGGGCCATCGTGAAGGCAATCATCAACGCGTCGGGCCCGCCGGGTAAGGGAACGAAGGCTGAATCAAGGAGCGCCACCGCAAAGAGGCCAAAGGGCCCCAACGCCAGCAGGTAGTCCGAGACGCGCGCCAGGCTGTGGGTAATCTTGGAAAATAATTTCAACTGTGGATGCCTTTCAATTCTCCTCGATTGTCAAAGCTTTTCGCTCATTACTCAGCATCGTCTGTCACCGGCTCTTTCCGATCCCAGTTCTTGCGATTAATGATCGCGTAAGCCAATACGATCAACACGAGGACCGCGGAAACGATGCTGATAACAACTTCACCGTTGTCTTTTAAAAACGACAGCACGCGTCTGCCGTAAAATACTGCCAGAACCCCCTCGACGTAGTAACGAAATGAACGCGCTATCATTACCGTCACCAAAAACTTCCAACGGGGGTACTCGAGGGTTCCCGCCGTCGCCACAAAGATCTTGAAGGGCATGGGCGGAGGCAGCAGCGCCGGAATCGCGATGGCCAGAAAGCCATAGCGCGCGTAAACACGCTCCACTCGCTCGATGTTCTCGCGCTTGAAACGTCTGCGTAAAACCGCCTGGCCGCCGCGCCGCATAATTGTGTAAAGAGCCAGCGAGCCCAGTACCGATCCGATTGCAGCGAATAAGGGAAAATACAGAACAGCGCTCGGCTGCTTGACGCAACGGCCCACAACCAAATAATCGTTGATTTCCGGCAACGACAGGAGCGACGAATCGAGCGCGCCAATCAGGATCATGGCGGGCGCCGCATAGTAAATCGGCAAACCGATTACATAGAGCTCAAGCCAACGGCCTATGGAACGTAACCAATCAAACATGAGTACAGTGAAAAGTTAAGAGTCACAAGTGACAGGTAAAACAATGCTCACCCGTCTTACTGTTTGGCCAATCTAACACAACTCTGATTGTAACTTCCCGCCCGCTTCGCGAGACACAACTCGGCCCTCTTACTTTCCACTCTTCACTTGTCACAGTTATTTCGCGGGAGCGAAGATGGTAGGGGTGTCGTAAGTAACGCCGACGGTGAAACCAGTGTTAGGCGTAAAGTTTGTCAGACCCTTGATGCCGGCAAAATCAAAGCGCAAGCCCGAGGCGCGAATCTGCATTCCCAGGCGAGCTTCCGATTGCGATTCAGTTCCCAGCGGGCCACCACCCGGCCGCGTATTCGCACGGCCGTTGACTTCCCCGGCGAAGCTGAACTGTTTATTCAAACGGAAGATTCCGGCCAGGCCATAAGTCAGCACATCGTTTTGCGTGAACAGCCGCGTGGGTGCAGTCAGAATCGCGACGCCAATGTTACCGAAGGTGTTGAAGCGTCCATTGCGTCCAAATTTCTTGCCAACCAAAATCGATCCGTAAGCGTTGGTTTGGTTCAGACCAATTCCGGTTGCCTGATTCGAATTCGGCAAGCCCACGCCAACGCGAAAACCTACCGACGGTCCGCGTTTGGTTTCCGCGCGCAACTTGAACTTGGTCCAGAGCGTGAAATCACCGGGGCCGTTCGTCGAGTTTGCGCCGGGCGCCAGGTTCAACGGAATAGCTGACGTCCCGCGCGTATTGATGGCCATGAAATTCTGCGCCACGCCTTCGATTTGGAATTCGACGTTCGGCGCGAAACCAATGCTGATGCCAATCACGCCCACGCGCGTCACATCTCCGGTCAACCCTGACACTGGAAACTTCGCGCCCTGCACGAAATCGATTCCTGCTTCAATCCGCAAAGTTCCGGGCGGAATAATGTCCACATCTTCGGTGATCAGTGGACGCTGCTGCGCGCGCGCTGAATGGGCTAGCGCGAAAAAGAAGATCAGTGCGACAGCGACGGAAAGATGTTTGTGTTTTTGCTGAGACATCGTTACTTGTTTCGGCCGGCTTTGATTGTAATGTCAGGCCAGTTGTAACGCAAACTGTTTAGTTTGCGACTGTCGCCCGCAAGGTCTCAGCACAGGAGCGGCCCCGATTCTAGAGGTCCTCCTGACTGAGGGTCAATGAATCTCTGCGTGTGCTACTATCTGCCAATTCCACCCGCATGAGGTTCCCCTGAATGAAGAGACAATTTGCAACTGTTGCGTTCCTCTTTACCGCTCTATTTTTGCTGCCGCAGTTCTCTTTTAGCGTTGGCGCCCAACAAAAGACCGCTGATCCGGGGAACCCAAACACCTTGGCGCTTGCTGGTCTGAAAGATCGCGTAACAGTGAGACGCGACGAACGCGGCATCCCCTACATAGAAGCGCAGAACGACGATGATTTGTATTTCGCGCAGGGTTATGTGACCGCGAGCGATCGTCTTTGGCAAATGGATCTTTTGCGACGAAGCGAGCGCGGCGAGCTGGCCGAAGTCTTGGGAAGTGCAACGCTCGACCAGGACAAACAACATCGCACGCTCGGATTCGCGCAGGAAGTAGAAGCCGAAATTGCCCGCGCGACTCCGGCAACGAAAGCACGGTTGGAAAGTTATGCACGTGGAGTGAATGCTTACATTGAATCGCTCGACGCCAAGGCCCTGCCGCCGGAGTTTCAGATTCTTCAGTACAGACCGAAGCCGTGGACACCGGCTGATTCCCTGCTCATTGGAAAATTGTTTGCCGAGGCGCTCTCAAATACCTGGCGGCTCGACATAATGCGTGCTGCCCTTGCCGCTTTGCCCGCGGATAAACGCGCCGGACTCATGCCGGAGACTTCCCCGCTGGATGTCCTGGTAGTCGGCAAGGATTCGAAGGACAACAACAAGAAGACTAGTTCCACTTCGAACACCGACGCTTTTTCGCAGGAGACATTTCTCGCGCTCGCGCGCGATCAGGAGATCGCTGCTCGCTCACTTGAGCGCCTGGGTCTTTACGCAGAGGGACTGGCCGCGAGCAATAATTGGGTGGTTAGCGGCAAACACACAGCGTCCGGCAAGCCGTTGCTTGCCAACGATCCACACCTCCAGGCATCAGCACCTTCCATCTGGTACATGGTTCATCTCAGCGCTCCCGGTTTGCGCGTTGCCGGGGTAACTGCGCCCGGCGGTCCTGGCGTGATTATCGGGCATAACGAGCACATCGCGTGGGGAATGACGAATGTTGGTCCGGACGTTCAGGATCTCTACGAGGAAAAATTCGATCCCAACAACCCCAGGCGTTATATGACTCCCGCTGGTTGGCGCGACGCCGACGTTCGTCATGAAGAGATCAAGGTCCGCAAAGGCTTCACGGATTCGTCAACTAACACTGTGACTCTTGACCTGACCGTGACGCGGCACGGCCCGATCATTTTTGAGCAGGGCGGCAAGCGTTACGCGCTTCGTTGGACGGCGCTCGACCCCACACTCAACAACGTCGATTCTGCATACTCAATTAACCACGCACGCAATTGGAAAGAGTTTTCGACGGCGCTCGAGTCGTTCACTGCACCGACACAAAACATCGTCTACGCCGATACCGCTGGACACATTGGTTACCACGCCGCCGGTGTTATTCCCATTAGAAAGTCGGGCGACGGCAGCATTCCCTACGACGGCTCAACTGACGCCGGCGAGTGGGTGAAGTTCATCCCTATCAAAGACCTGCCAACGCTTTACGATCCGCCGTCAGGAATTATCGTCACGGCAAACCAGCGCATTGTCGGCAGTGACTACCCTAATTTCTTGACTCATTCGTGGGCCCAGCCTTATCGTGCGCGCCGAATCTTCGAGCTTCTCAACCAGAAGCCGAAATTGACTGCCGACGACTACCGCAGGATTCAGGGCGACGTTTACTCTATCGGTAATGTTTCCTTCGCTCACGAAACTTCAAAGACATTGCGCCGAGCATTAAAACCCAACGAAGCAAAGCTCGCTGAGGCGCTCGACGCGCTTGATCGCTGGGATGGACTGCACAATGCAGACTCGCGCGTTGCTCCGGTGGTCCAGCAAATGCGCGTCGCCTTCCGTTCGCGAATCCTGGCCGCCGCCCTTGGTGATGATCTAGTCAAGATTTACCAGTGGTCCAACTTCGATACGACGATCGACCGCCTAATCGCCGAACAGCCGAAGGAGTGGCTGCCAAAGGAATTCACGAGTTATGCCGATCTGCTCCGCGCTTGCTACGAAGATGCGCGCAAAGTTCTGACCAAGAATCTTGGCGAAGACGAGTCGAAGTGGACTTGGGGTGAGATGGTGAAAGTTAACTTCAGACACCCGCTGGCGGCAGCTCCCATGATCGGCTTGCAATTCACGATTGCTCCGTTCCCGCAAAATGGCAGCGGCGGAATGGCGGCGACTGTGAACGTTGGCGCGAATGTCTCGATGCGGTTAATCGCGGACCTGGGCAATTTGGACAACACTCAACACGGAATTACGTTAGGCGAATCAGGCATTCCGTCGAGTCCACATTGGACCGATCAACTCGCCGATTGGCGCGCGGTCACGCCGCGCGTTTTCCCGTTTAGCGAAGCTGCTGTTGCGAAGGCGACGAAGGAAACGTGGATATTTGAGCCAAAGAAATAGACAGCGGTTACTATGACGCGCGCTCCCGGCGAAACGTGGCGGGTGTTCTGCGCCATTGAGGTACCTAAGCTAACTCGCGACCTGATATTGCGTCACAACGCCAGCTTAAAGGCGGCAGTACCCGCGGCGCGCGCGAGTTGGTCACGTGACACAAACCTTCATCTCACGCTCAAATTCCTGGGCGATATACCACAGTCCGTAGTCGCCGAGTTTTCACAGGCCGCGGCGCGATCTGTCGCCGGCGCCCAGCCTTTTACAATTAGCCTCGAAGACACGGGAGTTTTTCCGACGCGCGGCCAACCGCGCGTCTTGTGGATTGGAATCAACGATCGGTCGGGCAAGCTGGCGGAGTTGCAAACGTGTCTTGAAGAGGAATCTGCCAGAGCGGGTTTTGCGAAAGAGGCGCGTCCGTTTCGTCCACACCTGACCATTGCTCGACTGCGCCATCCGGACAATGCGAGCGCGCTGGCAATCGCTCACCAACAGACGGTATTCGATCCGGCGGTAATCGCGGTTTCTGAGTTATTAGTGATTAGAAGTGAACTGAGTAGCGAAGGTCCACGGTATACGGTTGTCTCGCGCCATTCGCCCTTTGGAGTGCGGTGACCTGTCACCGTTTTGGTTCGTGGCAGCTTGACGCCACGTTTTTCCAAATGAGTTGAGGCAAGCCGGTGGCGACAAATCGCGACCGAATAACGCGGCGACAAGTCCCGCACTCCGAAATTCCTATTGTGGCAACTCTCGTGGGCGGGGCGGGGTCAACGGGTCTTTCTCGCCGCTCGACTGACCAGTCTGCGACAGCACTTCCTTTATGGCGCCCACACTTGCCAGCATCGCTGAAGTCTCCACCGGCATGAAGATTACTTTGGAATTGTTAGTTCGCGTCATATCGCGCAGGCTCTCGATGTAACGCGTGGTTATCAGGTATTGAGCCGGGTTGCCGTGTTCATGCATCGCCTCTGCGACCCGTGCAATTGCCAGGGCTTCAGCCTCGGCGTTTCTTTCACGCGCCGCCGCAGCGCCTTCGGCCGCGAGTATTGCCGATTGCTTTTCGCCCTCGGCGCGCGTAACGGCTGCCTGCTTCTCGCCTTCGGCCCTCGTGATCGCCGCCTGCCGATCACCTTCCGCTTGCAACACCAGCGCGCGGCGATTGCGCTCGGCAGTCATCTGTTTCTCCATCGTGATGCGCACGTCTTCGGGTGGATTGATGTTCTTGACGTCAACGCGCGTGACTTTCACGCCCCACTTGTCCGTCGCCTCATCGAGAATGATCCGCAGCTTGGCGTTGATCTGATCGCGTTGTGAAAGGGTGTGATCGAGATCCATGTCGCCCATAACGGCGCGCATGCCGGTGATCGTTAGCTGCACAATTCCGCCGACCAGGTCGTTCATTTCGTAAACTGCTTTAACCGGATCCGTGATTTGCCAGTAGACAACGGAGTCAACGTGAATGGTCACATTGTCGCGGGTGATGACTGGTTGTGGCGGAAGATCGATGTATTGCTCGCGAAGGTCGATCGAGGTGATGCCGGGCCGCGTGTTGGTCCAGTAGACCGCGCGCGGCCGGTCAAGAAAAGGGATGAGCAGGTTCAAGCCACTGCTGGCGATCTTATCGAACCGGCCCAGTCGCTCGACGAGCATCACTGTTGCCTGCGGGACTATCCTGATCGTTTTCGCCGCGATTACCAGCAACACGATCGCCAGAAAACCAAAGAAGAAAAAGGCCAACAGACCGGTAGCGGCTTCCATAGTCAACTCCTCGCAAGTGCCAGGGACGTATTCGTTTCAAACTGTGGACGGAACTATATCGGATTGCATCTTGTCCGACAAATTTCAGCCCTCGCTAATGCAAACTGAGAGTTGGCACTACAGAGCGGGTGGCATCTGCCAACCACCCAGGGCCTCTTCGATGATTCCCGCCGCCGCCAACACAATCGCTTCCGCAAAGGGCCGCCCAATAACCTGCACGCCGATCGGCAACCCCTCTGCAGACCTGCCGGCGGGAACCACGGCGACGGGAAGATCGAACACGTTGAATGTTTGCGAATAGCTAAAAGCGCGAAAGGTACTAAGTGTCCGTTTTCCAATTGTGACCTTGTGCGTTCCATGTTCATAGGCAGGCACCGCGCCCACCGGCGCAATAATCAGAGGCGTCAATTCCATCCATCGCAGCAACTCAGCGCGTAAACGATCTCGTTCCAACCACGTGCCTATGTAATCGTCGAGCGAAGGCGGCGTTGTGTCGTCAGCAGTAGCTAAGCGCCAGCGAACATACTCGCCTCCTTGGTCTTCATTTCCCGTATAGAAGTTGCGAAGTTGAACGACAGAGGTGCGCGAAAACAGTTTGAGCCAGAGTTCATGTCCAAGTTCAACTCCCGGCGGCCGAGTTTGTTCAATGATTAGGCCCGCGTCAGACAAAGCTACCGCGGCGGCCAGGACTGCGGCGCCAGTTTCTTCAGTAACGGGAGCAACCGTATCGTCGGCGTAATAGGCGACGCGACACCCTCGCATGGATGCTGACGCTTCGTTCGAATCAATGCCTGCGAGGACATTGAACAAAAGCCGAAGGTCAGCAACCGAGCGTGCCATGGGCCCAATTGTCGCGCCGAGCGAGTATGGCCCAGTACTGGGCGGAAACTGCCCCTCGCCTGGCACGCGGCCAACTGTCGGTTTTAGCCCGACGACGCCGCAGAAGTGAGCCGGAATTCGAATCGATCCGGCGAGGTCGCTGCCGATGCCGCCGGGAGACATGCACGAAGCGATCGCCGCTGCTTCTCCGCCGCTGGAACCGCCGGTTGTCATCATCGTATCATGCGGATTGTTGCCACGGCCGAACACCGGATTTTCAGTGTTGTAGTCCATCGCCATTTCAGCCGTGTTTGTTTTTCCTAGAACGATCGCGCCCGCGGCTTTCAGACGCACAACAGCCGGCGCATCACGCTCAGGCACAAACTCAGCGCGCCTTAACGAGCCGCTGGTTGTTCTCAGCCCCGCCGTTTCGATAGTGTCCTTGATTGTTAGCGGCACACCGTGAAGCGGACCGAGCTCAGCGCCGCGCACCACTGCGTCTTCAGCTTCTTTCGCCTTGTCTATAGCGTCGGGAGCCAACGTCACAACGGCATTGAGCTGTGGGTTAAGGTTCTCAATTCGCTGCAACAAAGAATCGACTATATCAACCGGTGAGGCCGCGCGCGTCCGAATCAGCTCAACAAGTTTGCCTAGTGATTGCCGTTCCAAGGTGCCTTTATCGTCCTGAGTCATTTTATCTGTCGCACGATTGCAGCAACTGTTAGCGGCGTGATAATCAGAGCACCAAGAGCACCGGCGAGAATACACCACCACGCCATCCATTGGCCGCTGATTCTGCGGTCCGCTGCTCGAATAATTCGAAGCGCCCGCCAACCCCAGATCAGCGCCACAATAGAACCAACACCGAAGATACTGGTGATGAGAGAACGAATGCTAATCCCAGCATCCTGCTAACCTTCACTTGTTGCTCGAGGTCTTCCATCGATTGCTAGTCGTGCGTTTTGCTTTTCGGAGACTTCTCACTATAATTTAGTCGCCACGGAAAATATCAATCACAACTTGCTTAAGTCTGGACCAGCGGCTTTAGCGTTTAAGCCTGAAGGCAAAGGAGCGCGTTCTTGGCCATTACTTTGAGCAGGACTTTCATCCTGCGCAAGCTGCATCAGTTGTCCGGCATTGTGCCGCTGGGCATCTTCCTGTTAGAGCATTTCTATACCAACTCGAAGGCGCTTACCGGAGCCGCGGATTTCAACAATGCCGTTAAAGACCTGCAATCCATTCCTTATATCCTATTTGTCGAGATTGGCGGAATCTTTATACCGCTCATCTACCACGCCGTCTATGGTCTGGTGATCACGATGGAAGCGCGGCCGAATAATTTGAACTACCCTTACCCGCGCAACTGGTTCTATCTCATCCAGCGCATAACGGGCATGATTCTGTTTTTCTTTATTACTTTTCACGTTCTCAACTTCAGGTTTGGTCTGATTCCCGGCTTGAATAATATCTCCGTCGCGAACAATCCCGGGCAGGCGTTTGATATCGTCTCCCGCGAGTTTCATATGGTGTCGATCTTCATTATCTACCTGATTGGTATCACCGCCACGGTCTGGCACCTGGCAAATGGCATTTGGTTATTCCTCGTTGATTGGGGCATCACTGTCGGCGAACGCGCGCAACGTTTGACCGGTTATGCGTGTATTGGTTTTGGCGTTTTCCTACTGCTGGTCGGTATCAACGCCGCAATTGCTTTCATCCGTCCGGGCGGATTGCTGGGAGGACTTCTCTAGAGATGGCGAGCAACGGCATCAAAATAGCAATCGTGGGTGGCGGCCTTGCAGGCCTGGCAGCGGCAATGAGAATCGCTGAGGCGGGTCATGCAGTGGATCTTTTTTCGGTAGTCCCGGTGAAGCGTTCGCATTCAGTTTGCGCCCAGGGCGGCATCAACGGCGCGGTCAACACCAAAGGCGAAGGCGATTCAACCTGGGAACACTTTGACGACACCGTCTATGGCGGCGACTTTCTCGCGAATCAACCGCCAGCCAAAGCCATGTGCGAAATGGCGCCATCGATCATTTTTCTTTTCGATCGCATGGGGGTGCCCTTCTCGCGCACCAAGGAAGGCCTGCTCGATTTCCGACGCTTCGGTGGCACCAAACATCACCGTACTGCATTTGCCGGAGCTTCAACCGGCCAACAGTTGCTCTACGCGCTCGACGAACAAGTGCGACGCTATGAAGCAGCGGGAAAGGTTCGCAAGTTTGAGCACTGGGAAATGGTTTCCCTCGTGCTCGATGAAGCGCAGGTATGTCGCGGCCTCGTCGCGATGAACCTGCAGACGCTCGAACTGAAAGCATTTCCCGCCGACGCGGTGATCATGGCGACCGGCGGTCCTGGTTTGATTTACGGTAAGTCGACAAATTCGATGGTGTGCACCGGCAGCGCCGTCGGCGCTTGTTATCAGCAGGGTGCGAAATATGCGAACGGCGAGTTCATTCAGGTTCATCCTACTTCGATTCCCGGTGAAGATAAGCTGCGATTGATGTCGGAATCTGCGCGCGGGGAAGGTGGACGCGTTTGGGTGCCGCGCCAGGCGGGCGATACGCGCGCACCGGCTTCGATACCGGAAAGCGAACGTTGGTATTTCCTCGAAGAAAAATTTCCGGCCTACGGCAATCTCGTCCCGCGCGACATTGCCACGCGTGAAATTTTCCAGGTCTGCATTGAAGGCAAGGGCGTGGGCGCCGAGAATCAGGTCTATCTCGATCTCACGCATATCCCGGCCGAAACTCTGGATAGAAAGCTCGGCGCGATTCTGGAAATCTACGAAATGTTCGTGGGTGACGACCCGCGGCATGTGCCGATGCGAATCTTCCCCGGCGTGCATTATTCAATGGGCGGTTTGTGGGTCGACTACGATCAGCGCACCAACATCCCTGGTCTACTCGCAGCCGGCGAATGCGACTACTCGATCCATGGCGCCAATCGTCTCGGCGCCAACTCGCTTCTGAGTTGTGTCTATGGTGGATTTATCGCAGCGCCAGCAGCCATTACTTACGCGAAGAACGTTGAGCGAAACGGGGCCGAGGGATCGCGCATCTACGATCAGGAGATCCAGCGGCAGCAGGAGATCAACGACTTGCTGATCAGGCAAAGCGGCAACGAAAATCAGTACGTGCTTCATCAGGAGATGGGCAAGTGGATGACGGACAACGTCACGGTCGTGCGCTACAACGACAAGCTGAAAGCCACGGACAACAAACTGCTCGAACTGATGGACCGCTACAAGCGCATTTCGATCAACGACTCAAACCTCTGGGCGACGATGGCCCTGCCGCATGCGCGACATCTCGACAACATGCTGGAACTGGCGCGTGTAATCACGCTCGGCGCGCTCAACCGCAACGAATCGCGTGGCGCGCATTACAAACCAGAGTTTCCCGATCGTGATGATGAAAATTTCCTGAAGACCACCCTTGCTGAGTATTCGGGTGAGGGCCCGGTCATTTCTTATGAGCCTGTGGATATCTCGCTAATTCCACCGCGGAAGCGCGACTACAGCAAAGCAAAAGTGGAACCGAAACACGATCCGGCGGCGCCCAGACCAGCAGCGCCGGCTGAAAGAACCTAAGGCTATGTCGGCACAAGTACACACCAACAAACCCAAGCGCATTCCGCCCAAAACCGTCGAGATTCACATCCGGCGCCGGGCAAATCCCGACTCGCCGCCTTACTGGGAACGCTTCGAGCTTCCCTATCGCCCTAATCTCAATATCATCTCGTGCCTGATGGAAATTCAGAAGAATCCGGTAACCAAAGAAGGCACAAAAACCACGCCACCCGTCTGGCAGATGAACTGCCTCGAACAGGTGTGCGGTATCTGCACGATGGTCATCAACGGTCGCGCCCGCCAGTCGTGCTCGGCGCTGGTCGATAAGCTCGAACAGCCGATCAAGCTAGAGCCGATGCAGAAGTTTCCCAACATTCGCGATCTCGTGGTCGATCGTTCACAAATGTTTGACCACCTCAAACGTGTCAACGCCTGGATCGAACTTGACGGCACATATGATCTCGGACCCGGACCACGCATGGACCAGGAAGACGTGCAGGAACGTTACGCGTATTCGCGTTGCATGACCTGCGGTTGCTGTTTGGAAGCGTGTCCGCAGTATGACGAGGACAACTACATAGGCCCGCAGGCGATCGCGCAGGTGCGGCTATTCAACATGCATCCGAGCGGTGAGGCCACGCGTGACGCGCGTCTCGAAGGCATTATGGGCGAAGACGGCATCACCAACTGCGGTAACGCACAAAACTGCATCAAAGCCTGCCCAATGGGCATTCCTCTCACCCGCGCAATTTACGAAGAAAACCGCGAGACGATCGTCCACGGCCTCTTTGGCTGGCTGAAGAAATAACAATCAGCTCCCGTCGTGGGCCAGAGTAATTGGCCGCGTCTCTGCCTTACGCTGAAAAGATCTTTCGCTTTATCGAGCGCTACCCTATCATGAGGGGCATTCGCGGGGCGTGATCACTTCGGCCGGTTACAGCGGGAGTTGCAAATGACCGACGACCAACCCTCGTCAGAACTTCTCAAACAACTCATCGAACGA
>JBDUDV010000038.1:0-31106 GCA_040002755.1 Acidobacteriota bacterium
GGCTAAGCGCAACCAAGAGTTCAGTAGAAATCCATCAGACTCATAGAATTGTACGAAGTGCTCCGTAGCACCCCTCTGCTCCCATGGTTGATTCCACTTGGCGGCATCAGTTAATCCGACTGTAAAGTCTTCGATCAAGAAAAGACCGCCTCAACTGTTCTGTTCATTCTAAACGAGTTAAGCGTAGCCCATTCTATCGATCTTCAGTGGTCGGATCTAGAAATCACGCGTCGGAAAATGCGGTATTTGTGGGTTCTCCCGTTGGCCTTCCGTTGCGACGCGACAAGTCTTACGTAAGTATTACCCGCAGACTCATGATTCGGGACTAGGATTATGGGTCAACACCAAGTATTTTTGCTCCCCGGATTTTCAAGCGCTACGGATTGCGAGTTAACTTCCAGTATCAAGGAGCACGCGATGAAGGTCTTGTTGGTCAACCCGGAATTTCCCGACACCTATTGGAGTTTTCGTCACGCACTACCGTTTGAACGTAAACGGTGCGCGTTTCCGCCGCTGGGGTTGTTGACCGTCTCGGCACTCCTGCCAAAGGCCTGGGAGCGGCGACTCGTTGACTTAAATGTGCGCGCGTTGAAAACTTCCGCGATCGAGTGGGCCGACATTGTTTTTGTCACCGGCATGCTGGTGCAGAAAGAGTCGGTGCATGAGGTTGTGAGGAGATGTAAGCACTTGGGGAAGCGCGTTGTTCTGGGTGGCCCGTACGTCACTACCACGATCGAAGATCTGCCTGCGGTGGACCACATCTTCCTGGGCGAAGCTGAAACAACCTTGCCGCAGTTTCTTGAAGACCTGGAACGCGGCGAGTTAAAGCGAACGTATCAGGCTGCTGAGCGTCCGCCGTTGGCGACTACGCCGGTCGCTCACTTTCACCTGGCGGATATGAAACGCTACAGCGCCATGTCGGTGCAGTATTCGCGCGGTTGTCCCTTCAACTGTGAATTCTGCGACATCATTGAGATCTATGGGCGCGTACCCCGGACAAAAAGCAATCAACAGATGTTGGCGGAGTTTGACTCGTTACTTGAGCTCGGCTGGCGCGGTACCGTGTTCATCGTTGACGACAATTTCATCGGCAACAAGAAAAATGTCCGGCGACTATTGCCAGAACTGACCGCGTGGCAGGAGAAACATGGCCACCCCTTCTCGTTGCTTACCGAGGCGAGTATCAATCTAGCTGACGACGAAGAATTGTTACGCGAGATGCAGCGCGCTGGATTTCGCCGGGTCTTTCTGGGTATTGAAACTCCGGTTGAAGAAAGTCTCAAGGAAGCGCAGAAATCTCAAAACCGCGGCAACCTGCTGGACTCAGTTAAGAAGATCCAAAGCTACGGGATGGAAGTAATGGCTGGGTTTATTGTGGGTTTCGACAACGATCCCGAAGACATCTTCGAGCGGCAGATCAATTTCATTCGCGATAGCGCTATACCGCTGGCGATGGTTGGATTATTGACTGCGCTTCCCCATACTCAACTTTGGCGGCGGCTGGAAAAAGAAGGACGTTTGCTGGGTGAAAGTTCAGGGAACAACACAAATTGCGCGCTCAACTTTGTGCCAAAGATGGACGCCGCGCGTTTGGTTGAAGGGTACCAGGCAATCATGCGTACCATCTACAAACCGAGCGCCTATTATCAGCGCGCGCTCGATTCGCTCAGGCGTACCGCTCAGGAAGTTCCGGAACCGGCCCGCATGAAGATCGTGAGCGGACTAGCCGCATTCACGCGTTTGATCGTCAAGCTCGGTGTGATAGATCGCGAGCGGCGAGAATTCTGGCGTTTCCTGGGGCACACCATCGCCCGTCATCGCGACCAGTTGCCGGCGTCGATGCGTCTCGCAGCGATGGGTTATCACTTTCGGAAGTTAAATGAGGCGTATGGTAAGTCACGCGCGACGTTTTAGTTAAGAGAACCGTTGCCGTTGACTTCTTTCTTGATGATTTCATAGCACACGCAGGATGTTGCTTCCAGACCAGCGCGATCCAAGACCTTGAGTCGGCCGCGACTGTAACGAATTAATTTCCGCTTCTGTAGATTACCGGCGGCTACACTTACGCCCTCACGCCGCACACCCAACATGTTGGACAGAAACTGTTGGGTAAGCTGAAACTCATCGCCTCCCATGCGGTCATTTGTCATCAATAGCCAGCGAGCCAGCCGCGCATCTCCTGCATGAAACTGATTGCACACGGCGTATTGCGTTATCTGCATCAACACTGATTGGGCGTAGCGTTGGAGCAGCCGTGGCAACGCGCTTCCGCTATTACACTCCTTGCGAAATGTGGTTGCCTTCATCTTCATCGCAGAGCCAGATCCCTGCACAACAGCACGATTTACTGAAGCGCCAACTCCCAGGAACACACTAAGGCCAACCATCCCGTCGTTGCCCACGAAACCGACTTCGAGAGTTGAACGCTCGTTAATACCGGCGAGTAGAGAAACGATTCCGCTATTCGGGAAATAGACGTCAGTAATCAATTCGGTGGGACGGTAGAGAACCTGATCGAATACGAGCGGGACTTCTTCTAAGTGACGCTGTAGCTCTTGATAGTCCTTTTTTGGAAGGGCAGCGAGCAGGCGGTTTGCGGGAGGTCGGCTTTTTAAGGGCAGCATCGGTACTCCTTGATTGGTTGTGCTGCAGAAAACTGCAGGCGGCACAAGGAGGAGTTTGCGGAAACGGATCCCGATGTCGGTTGTCTACCTAAGTCGTAATGCACTCTACAGTTTTACGACGGAATGCCCTGACTCGCCTTTCACGAAATAACGTGTTTGACAGTTTGCTTCGTTCCGCGGCCAAAGTGTTTACCCGCGCGTCCGATGTGTTTTCCAAAATGCTTGCCACCGCGAACTACTCGACCGTGCCTGACGTTCCGCCCCATGCTTCGTCCTGCTTCGCCGACTTCTGAGCCGCTGGCTTTCATTTGCCCCTTGGCGCTGTTGCTATTCTCTTGAGCAAAGATTGACATTGGCGCCAGTGCTAGAGACAGCACCGCCAACATCAAAAACCTGGTTACTTTCTGTTTAATATTCATCTTTTGACTATTGCATTGGAGAAGCTGTGAGTCTGTGCGCTGACGCGCTTATCCTATGACACAGAGAAGAAATTATGCAAGCAGTCGATCATATTCGGTTTTAACGACCTGGTAGCATTCGCAGACGCTGGCCTCCAGGCCTTTCCGATTGAGGATGGTCATGTCGCCGCGGACGTAGCTGATGTAGCCCGCGCTCTGCAGTCGTTTGGCCGCGTGAGTTATCCCTTCGCGGCGCACACCCAGCATGTTGGAAATTAGATCCTGCGTCATAATTAGTCTGTCCGTCGGTAAACGGTCGTGACTTAAGAGTAGCCAACGGCAGAGTTGCTGATCTACTGAGTGGAGCCGGTTGCAAACAGCCGTCTGCGAGATCTGGGTAATCAACGCCTGAGTGTAGCGGAGACATATATTGTGAAACCGGCCACCTAGCGTGAACTCATCCTTCATCTGGGATGACTTCATCTTGAAAGCCTTGCCGGCACTTTGGACCACCGCCCGGTTAGGGGTGGTGTCGCCACCCATGAAGATTGCAATACCTATCATCCCGTCATTACCGACCACGCCGATTTCAGCACTCGAACCGTTTTCCATTATGTACAGCAGCGAAATAATCGCCGTCGTCGGAAAATAGATGTAGTCCATTTTTTCGCCGGACTCATAGAGAACCTTACCGAGCGGCAGAGACAGCAGCTGCAAATTTGGTAACAGGCGCTCCAATTCGTCAGCTCTTATACTGCTGAGCAAGTTATTTTGAGCAGCTTCTTCCTTAGTTGCAGCAGCGTCAGTCATTGAGTTCTTTTCGCTCTCACGGGACGAAGTGGCCTTTCCCGAGGAAAGCGACCTCTTGCCAATATGTTGTTAGGCGAGACGCGTTTTGATTCAACACCCCCCAGGGGCTCGGTGTAGAGATACTATGACTTTCCTTTAAGTGCGTCAACGCACAGACGGGCGGAAGGGTAAATGCCAGTATGGTTCGACCCCGAGAAGTTTGATTGTTTTGACTGGAGATCGATGTTACCCAACCCCCCATTCCATGTGCTCAGCGTTGACGATGATCCCGAAGCTAGCGAGCTGTTGAGTTTATTGTTAAAGTCGCATCGAATTGAGGTGACCTCAGCCTACTCCGCCGCTGATGCCTGGCTCAAAATCACAGCTGAGTGCTTCGACCTCTATCTCCTGGACGCTTGGTTACCCGAAGTCGATGGCTTTGAACTCTGCCGGCAGATACGCGAGTCCGACCCAAAAACACCAATTCTTTTTTATTCAGGCGCCGCTTACGACGTCGACCGCCAAAAGGGACTTGCGGCTGGGGCCAATGCTTACGTTGCCAAACCAGATCTCGATGGACTTATCGATACGATGACCAGTCTTCTCTTACACGCGGAAGCCGACAAGCTTGCGTCACGTTGGATTAATAATCCACTTCAGCCAGCCGAGAGTTGGCTTTCGTCGCAATTCTTCAGCGCTGAAACTGTGACCGACTAATTCAGCCAAACCAGTAACTCTGTGGCTTGTTTGGTATCTGCGGTACCGCACCTCCGTTCAAGATTGGTATCGATTGTTGCAAAACGCCTGCGACACTCAATCTCGCCCGACCTGCTTAGTAGTCCGCAGTTCAAACAACTTTGCCGACGCTTTAGAGCGAGTCTCCACGGTTAATCACCAGGGGAATCGAGCTTCGGCATTTGCAGGCACAATAGTTGCTCAAAGTGCAGCAAAGGAGTAATGATGAAAACAAATAGTACACAAAATAGATTTAATGCAGCCTTGGTTGTATGGGCCCTGCTGCTCATCGTCGGCGTTGGCATGAACTCGACAGCGCAGGCGCAATACACCAACAACGGTGGCTGGCAAAATGATCGTAACGACCGCAATCAACGTGGTCGGAACTGGGACAATTACGGTAACTATGGCGGTTCTTTCGATCTTCGTCAGACGGCCCTCAACGCCGGCTACAACGAAGGAATGAAAGACGGGACGTCCGCGCGTGAGAAGGGTCGCAACGCCGGCCTTCGCAACCAAAACGCGTATCGCAAAGCGAATAAGGATTACAGTTCACGACTTGGCAACCGCGATCTCTACAGCCGTTATTTCCGCGAGGCTTACGAGACCGGATTTAACGACGGTTTCTACCCGGATGATAGTGCCAACAATGGCAACGGAAACTGGGACAGGAACAATAACGGAAACTGGGACAGAAACAACAATGGGAACGGGGACAGAAATAACAATGGGAACGGGGACAGAAATAACAACGGAAACTGGGATCGGAACAATCGCCGCGGTCGCAATTGGGATCGCTACGATAACTACGGTGGCTCGTTTGACCTTCGCCAAACCGCTCTGAATGCGGGCTATAACGAAGGAATCAAAGAAGCCCGCAATGATCGCAACCGCAACAACCGCTCGGATTTTCATAACAAGAGCGCTTACCAGAAAGCCACCACGGACTACAGCTCAAAACTGGGTGACCGTGGACTTTACCAACGCTATTACCGAGAAGGTTACGAAAACGGCTACTACGACGGTATAAACGGAAACTAGGACCTGTCGGTCTTACGGCAGTTACTTATTGACTTGGAACGGTCGGGTCTTTATTCGACCGTTCCAGTTTTCCCATCAAGCCTCGTCCCAAACCCTTACTGAGTTGATTATCAACTCCATCGCCGGCCCGCGAGCACATTTTTGAAACCCTGCAGTATGAACAGCAAAATCAAACTCATTAAGAAAGAGGATCGCACCGTTCCCTCGCCGGCCGTCCAACCCGACGCCTGTGATGATCCGAGAGAGTGGTCTACGGCAGTAAAGTCATGGGTCAAAGAATTCAAGCAGGATCGCGACGATGAATCAGCAGGGGCTTTCGAGAACCTGTTCGACGACTCTAAGTCGTGACGTCGTTGGCTTTCTCCCCTTCGAAGAGTCCATCTCAAAACCAACGGCGGATAGCGGTCCCACCCGCCCGCGAAAAGAAGCCCCAAATCTTGCTTATAAGTGTGTTGACGCACATACACCTGCTTTTGCTTGTCCTAGGCTATCCGTCTTGCGGAGGCTACTTCCCCTGGAGGATGACTTGCTCGCGTGAAAAAGCCCGATGGCGAAATCCGTTTAAGCAAGTTTTCACCGGGGGACGAAGGGTGGATTTTCAGTGGGGGCTGAGAATCCACCCTTCAGTCTTACTCACGCACAAAACTAGCCCTTGATTTTCCATTACTCTGGTTTTAGACGGAAGGAACTCCAGTTTCATTGGCGCATAGACCGGCCTTGAGGATTGTGGACAGCGGTCCGCGCAGTTTCTCCCCAGAGGAGTTGATTTCGTCTGTTGCTGCGGGGGAGGAAGCCGCTGCTGCCCGCCTCTACGACGCCACTAGCGGTCTGCTTTTTGGTTTGCTCCTGCTAATCCTAAACGAAACAACGACAGCCGAAGTAGTTTTGCTGGAGGTCTACGCGGAAGTAAGACAACATGCCGCAAGCTTTGACAATAATCGCGAAGGCCTGTTGACATGGTTAATCACCATCGCTCATCGACGCGCGCTTGAGCATCTCTGTTCGAGTAGCCGGGATCAACAATTTGCAATTTCGGTGGGGCTGGCGCGGCCCCAGAATCCTCGGCAGGCGCGCCGCTTTACGATCAGCAAGTCCGCCCATCGAAGATTGATCGATGCCACTCTCGATAATCTATCGCCTACGGAACGAAAGATAATCGAACTGGCCTACTTTTCCCGCATGACCCCACGCTCGATCGCGATGGCGCTGCGAGAACCGACCGACACAATCAAAGCTTGTCTGCAGCACGGAACCTCGCAGCTTTACAACTTGTTCAAGAAGCAGGGATTTTTAGTTGAAACAGAGGACATCGCTGAGGAACGGGAGCGCAGTGAAATATCTACAGCCGGAAATCTACTTCTCGAGCTGCCATCATCTTGATCTTCTTTAACTCCGGACCTTTGATTCCAAAATAGGTCGCCATCTGTACGATCTGTTTTGGATCGACGAAGTCTTTGGGGTCAGCACAAAATTTTTCCAGCGTAGGGCCAAACTCGCGGCAGGTCATGCTCTTCGGAATCTTAAGGCCGAGGCCGCATTCGCCATTTTGCTTGTACTGAAAACAGAATTCACAAACTATCATGGGGCTCTTCTTTTAGTTTTCAAATTTCAATTGAATTGCGCAGGTAGCGAAATACTCTCAGTGTCCAATCGGTATGCGTTGAAAACGTGTTTTCCCTTCCGGATCCTGCCACGAAATGTCGAGCACATAGGGCTTAACCTCGCCCGCTATAACTTTCAAACGGGCCAGCAAGTCCGAGCTGGCGTCGGCGATCTTGCCGTTCACCCAAGTCTTGTGCGAGAGAATCACATTTTCCTTTGGCCGAATGGAACCGACGGCGTCGAATCTGATATGAGCTTGCGAAGGACCTCCGCCGGGCGTTTCCAGGTCTTTCAGAAAGACTGTCAGGATCTCGACGCACTTGAGGGGCTGGTCTGCGTCGTTGCTCAGTTCGAGCCGAACGTCGGATTCGACATCGATGAATCTGAAAGTCAAAGGCTTTGCAATATTGCTACTCATCTTTGCTTCTTTCTTGGAGTGCGCGCAGGGGCGCTCCGCTTCGCAACTTTTCGACCGTTTGCCAACGCCAGGACGTCACCCGGCTGACACTTGAGCGCCTCGCACATCTTCTCCAACGTTTCGAAGTTGATGCCTAGCGCCTTACCTTTTTTCAAACGCCAAAGCGTCGTGTGGCTGATACCGGTTTCTTTAGCCAACCAATAGAAGGTTCGTCCGTATTCGGCCAGCAACTGATCTATTCGAATCTCGATCATTATTGTTTCCACTGTGCATACTTACCACATGCAGTAAATATTGTCTATCTGAAATATATGCTGTATTTGACATATACACGCGATTGCCGTAAGGTCGAGCCGTGATAAATCTCTACATTAATGAACGTCACGTTAAAGACATCACCATTCTTGACCTGAAGGGCAGGTTGCGAGTCGGGGGAAACGCGGTGGCGTTACACCGTTCGATACGGTCGTTGTTACTTGAAAAGAAAAGCCAGATTCTCTTGAACCTCACCGACGTTACCTTCATCGACTCCTGCGGCCTGGGCGAGCTGGTTGCAAGTCAAGTTTCGGTAGAGAACAAAGGCGGGGAAATCAAGTTAATGGGTCTCACCAATACGCTTCGTGAGTTATTGACAGCCACCAGGCTGCTGACGGTCTTCGATGCCTACGAAAGTGAGGCGGACGCAATTCAAAGCTTTGCTGCTCGCGTTTCGACGATCGAAAAACCTTCCCTTACATTCGCCTGATTCATTTCCCGCAGTAGCTCTGGATGGAGATTTGAACGTGTCTGACATTCTTAAACAATCGCATTGGGCTTTTGTCAACGGCTGGAAAGTGGAACCTCAGTCGAACGATCGTCCGCCACCGCGCCCGGCAGTAGTTTCCGCAGTAGCTCCCATAAATGCGTCACCGTCGGCGCTTCGCTCAACGACCCGCCGCAAGCGGCAGCAGAAGTTTAAGGAATGGTCGCAAGCAAGACATGACTAGTCCGCCACCCGCGGATCTGTAGTCAGGCATGATATATTGATACTGTAATTGTTCTTCGAAAATTTACTTTCGACATCAGGATTTGCCAGTCGCTCTCTTCTCCTTGTGCCGTCTTTTTCAAACTCCTAGTGCCAGGAAATTTCTGATGTCAAACTCCACTAACAAATTAATACGCCAAAGCACGACCTGCGATCACGTTGACGTCAACGTGTGGGTACTCGTGTGCGCAGCTTGCTTCGTCGCGGCTCGCGACCGTGTCCGGGATCAATAGAGGCCATACGGATGAAGACCTTGTTTGCTATGCAACGCGCCAACGGCGATTGGTTTGCTCTCGATGATCGAGGGAGTTTCCGCGTCCCGCTTTTTCATAGCTCTGGCGACGCGATGATCGCCCGTTCGCGGGACACAGGAATGGAGTGCTTCAAGCCTGTCATGCTCGACGCCGCTTCGTTCGAGAATCTTACGACTACGGATGAAGGCAAAGCGTGTTTCTGGTTAGTAGTAGATCCGCTGGTGAAGTTGAGCCGGGGCCGCGCCCTGGACCGACGACAGCTTGAGCAGTTCATGAGCAACGGCGAAGGACAGACAGCGATGAGCGGAGTAAGCAGTTGATTTCTTCATGCGATGAATGCGGCCGGATATTGGCGCTGTGGCGTGTGCGCTGCCCCAACTGCAAGAAGTCAACGTTGAATTGGCTGCAGCTGCTGACCGTCGCAGTTCTGGCCGTGCCCACGATCTTTATCATTTTGAAGTTGATGTAGTAGTCCGGAGCGAAGGCGCGCAAAGTTTAGAAAATCCTGGTAAAACTGAAAGTTTTGAGAAACAACACCTGATGAGCAGCAAAGAAAAAGAAAAAATAAATGGCAACGGCTTGACGGGAGTGGCGAACGAAGGAACCTGGCCGGGAATTGACTCCCGCTTTCGCCTAATTATTGTCGCCGGTATGAGAACAAAGCAACTGCTGCATGGTTCAAAGCCGCGCATCGAAGCCGACAAAGGCAGGCGCAGAAACACCAGCATTGCCGTCGAAGAGGTGAAGCGCGGACTGGTGAACTTTACGAAAATTGAAAAGCCGGAAGTGCATCGAGGTCACGGTGGCGGGCTCGATTAAAGGAGCAAGAATGTCGACAACGATGAGTGGACTGCGAGTCTACGTTAATTCCCCGAGCACTGTCCCGGCGAGCCCCGTTGGTATTGAGGAAGCGGACGACGGAACTGTCAACCGGATTTTCTACAGCCGGCGCGGCAATGGACCGATTTATCGCTGGCTCTACGAAGAGAAGCTCGCTAACTGGCGCGCCTTGCGCATGCACACTTCAGACTTCGAAAATCACAAGTTGGCGAATGCCAGTTGGAAGTCTGTACCGGAGACTCTGCAGGTGCAGCTCGGCGCGCATTACCTGGACTAGGTTTGCGTGAATATCTAATACCGAAGCGGAGACTCCCGAGATTTCTAAGAAAAAGGGAGCAATGACTAACGTCTGGACACCGCAAGATACAACCACTCATCAGGACCACGTCATTGCCCACGTCATCGGCACAAGCTTCCTCGGCTACTTTGTTTTCGAGGAAGCTTTGCACGTTTTGTTGGACATTGGGTTCATCTGGACAATTTTCCTGGATGGTGAAATGGGACTGCTGCCACACCCGGTAGCGATCGGTGAATTAGAAATTGGCGTGGCCCATCAGCAAGAAATAAAGACTGACGTTGAACTTCTGCTTGGCAACTGGTCGCCCGAAAAATTGGCGCGGCTGACGTCAGTTTCGTGTCAGATCAAAGATGTCAGTTTCTTTGCCGGCGACGAGTGCAGGCGTCTGGTCATCACAGGCGAGCAAGGCGATATCTCGATAGAAATGTCTTTGGCGACAGCGGAGATTCTTGTCAAAAGCTTCCTGATTGACTGAAAAAGGCGCCGTGATCGTTATCACGACGCCTTTATCGTTAGCAGGAATCCCCCCGTGTTCGTTTAATGAAGTTCGAGTGACTTATCACTCATTCCCGGGACTTAACCCATTACGACGATCTGATTATCGACCTGCTTAACTCCTCTAATCGTCCTAATCGTTCTGTCGACCTGAGACTTCAGCGCTTCGCTCTTTACCGTTCCAGTCAAGGTGACTTTGCCATCCAGAACGGTTGCGGTAACTCCCAAAGCTGAGAGCGTTGGGTCGTCGCTAATCTTCTTGTCAATTGCCGTTTGCACCGCGCCATCGTTGGAGTTATTGCCCTGGGGCGCACTGCCGCTTGCCGGCTGATTAATGATCACCGGAGGTTGATTCGCAGCTGGAGCTGGCTGCTGGATGATAACCGGCGGCTGTTGTTGTTGTGCCGGTTGTTGAATGATTGTGGTTGGCGGCGGCTGTTGCGCGGCCTGCTGCGCTGCTAGATTGGCATTCGCGTTGGCATTTTGTTGGTTGCTCATCAAAAACAGAACGACAATCGTTATGAGGGCGATTGCTACCACTACGATCACGCCAATGGTTGCTCCGGAAGGGCCGCCTCGATCGTTGCGCACTGAATCAGTGCGGGTGACCTCACGTCTTGAAGTTGGTGTTTCCACTACGACCCGACTTCTCTTCGATTCTTCATCATCGTATGCCATATAGCTTCCTCCTGATTTTAATAACTAGATTTTTGAAAGGTCCGGGGCGTGACAAAATTTGCCGCCCTCGCCAAGTGCAATCTCTATTCCGCAAACACGCAATGAACTCGCTTCAGTCTACATCTCTCAAAACTCGCGGAAAACATCGCAGTTGGCGGTTTATCTTCGTGGCCCGAACAAAAATGCGCGTACGGTTTTGAGTCTTGTGAAGCGGCCGGGCAATTGAGATCGAGACAGTGCGACCGGAACAGCAAACGGTGGATAGCAATCAACAAGTCTACTTAGGAGACCAGGACGGTTCAGCAGTGTGCTTCTCATCTGTGCAGATTACTGATTGGTGTTTGCTATCATTCCTTCAATGACTACCGCAATCATTCATCATCCGGTTTTCAAGGAGCACGACACCGGCCCGGGTCATCCCGAGTCACCTTCGCGTTATGCCGCCGTCATGAAGGCACTACGCGACGACGCGGAGCTTTGGCCCAGGCTTACAGAAGTGCAGGCGAGGGAAGCGCCGCGCGGCGACGTGCAGGCGTGTCACACGCCGCAGCTTTATAAACAGATCGAACGGGTGGTGAGCGAGGGGACCGGTTACCTTGATGCGGACACCAGTGTTTCCATGAAGTCGCTCGATGCCGCTTTGCATGGCACTGGCGCCGCTTGTCAGGCAGTTGATCTGATAATGCGAGGAGAAATTGACAACGCGTTTGTGCCGGTGCGTCCGCCCGGTCATCATGCGACTCCCGAGCGAGCAATGGGCTTCTGTCTTTTCAACAACGTCGCTGTGGCAGCTCGATATGCGCAGAATCACTATCCGGAAATTGAGCGCGTTGCGATCCTCGATTGGGACGTCCATCACGGCAATGGAACCCAGGGTGTCTTTTATGACGACCCCACCGTCTTCTTTTTTTCAACCCATCAATATCCCTGGTATCCCGGAACCGGAGCCAGAGGCGAACACGGAGTCGGTCGCGGCCTTGGTTCTACCTTGAACGTCCCTTTGCACGCGCTCACGGCCGCACACGAACAGAAGCGGATGTTTGACGCGGCGCTGGATGAAATCTCCGGTAAGTTCAAACCCGACTTGATAATCATTTCTGCGGGTTTCGACTCCCACCGCGGTGACCCGCTCGGTCAGTTACTACTTGAGGACGAAGACTTCATTTCACTTACCAGCACCGTGAAGGACTGGGCGAAGCAAGTTTGCAACGGTCGCATCGTTTCCTGCCTCGAGGGTGGCTACAACCTGGAGACTTTGGGCGAAACTGTACGCGCACATGTTAAAGAGTTGGCGGCGGACTAGCGGGCTGGGACACAGGAATTTATCAGTTTAGGGTAGGAAAAAGTTTGAATACGAGTATTAGTGGGAGTAAACTCAGCCGCACTTAAACCGTTTCGGTACGCGAACGTCTTCGGCGGGCCTGAGGGATCAGTTGTACCCCCGACCCTCGTCGCCAGCAGAAATTGAATTATTCGTTCGCGCCGAAGAGAGAGCAGGAGACCTCCCTCCCGCTAGGAGAATCAGCGATATGCCAGACATCGAAATCACGTGCGCGGAATGTGGAGAGATCTTTCCCTTCACCGAGCGTGAGCAGGAATATTATCAGGAACGCAACTTAACGCATCCCAAACGTTGCAAGCCCTGCCGCGATTCGCGCCGCTCAAACTTTGGAGGCCCAAAGGGTGGCGGTGGCGAACGTCAGAGATTTGAAATTACCTGCGATCAGTGTGGGAAAACCGACACTGTGCCGTTCAAGCCTTCGACCGGTAGGCCCGTTCTGTGTGGTGAATGTTTCGGCGCTAGTCGCGCTGCACAGCCGCGGACCTAGTCTTCCAGTCAGCTGAAGAGTAGGCAGCAGCAGCCGTTCCAGCGATAACGAAAACAGTGGAAGACAGGCATCCCTGGCCTGTCTCGCCTTTAATACTGTCCAATGTCCTGGTTGTTAAGCGCCAAAGAGGACAGACAGGAATGCCGGTACCACAATTTAGAAGTATGAGTTACGAAACCATTCAACTCGACATGCGGGAAACGGTGGGCGTCATTACGCTTAACCGGCCCGCCTCGTTGAATGCGTTGACAACGGAGGTTGGTCAGGAGTTTCAGGCTGCTGTCCGTGAAGTTCAGCTGCGGGGTGCGCGAGCGGTAGTTTTGACGGGAGCGGGTCGAGCTTTTTGTGCCGGTGGCGATCTACGCGAGATGCAGAAGATTGCCGAGCGGGAGGGGAAAGTTGAAGCGTTCTTTGACGAACCTTTGCGAATTCTGAACGAGTGCATTCTGCTGATTCGTCGCGCTCCCTTGCCCTTCATCGCCGCTGTGAACGGCGCTGCTTCCGGAGGCGGTTGTAATCTTGCGCTCGCTTGCGATCTCGTCATTGCCGGCGAAAGCGCGCGTTTCAATCAAGCCTTTATCAAGATAGGACTCGTGCCTGATTGCGGGGGGACTTTTATTTTGCCGCGCCTGGTGGGTTGGAAACGCGCGACTGAATTGATGATGACCGGCGGGGTGGTTGCTGCCGGGCGCGCTCTGGAAATGGGGATGATCAATGCGGTGGTTCCCGATGATGAGTTGCTGGCCAGGGCACTGGCAATGGCAGAACAACTGGCACTGGCGCCGACCGCAGCCATTGGTAGAATTAAGGAATTGTTGGAAGCAAGCGCGACGAATGATTATGGCGGCCAGCTTGAACTCGAAAGAAAGACACAGATTCAATCGGGCCTAACAAAAGATTTCAGGGAAGGCGTCGCAGCCTTTATTGAGAAGAGGCCACCGAAGTTTGTGGGTGGATAGTTCTCAAAGCAGTTTAAAGGTTGCGAGCCGCTGGTCTGAACTGGCGGCTCTTTTTTTAAGTTTCGAGTTTAAAGTTTGGCGTTTGCCACAAGCTCCAGCGGTTCAGCGACACCCGATCTCAGAACTTGAAAAATGAAACTCGGAACTTGAAACACGAAACTAAGCCTTATATGGATTCGCTCACGTATCTACAACTTCTTCGTCGCAACCGCTCATTCCGGCGGTTGTGGTGGGGACAGGTGATTTCCGAACTCGGCAATTGGTTTAACTTCCTTGCAGGGTTGGGACTGGTGCGCCTGATCTCGCATGGGAATGCTGCCGTGACCACGATCATGCTGCTAGCCCGAATGGTCCCGTTCACTTTCGTGGCACCGCTGGCCGGCGCTTTTGTGGATCGCTGGTCGCGGCGTACGGTGATGATCGTGAGCGACGTCGCGCGGGTTGTCGTCGCACTTGGTTTTCTGCTGGTGCGCCGGCCGGAAGATCTGTGGATCGCCTACCTTTGCACGGCACTGCTCTCTGTCTTCCATTCGTTCTTTGAGGCGGGAAAGAACGCGGCCATGCCCAACATCACCGGTGAGCGTGACTTGCTGGCGGGAAACGCTCTTATGTTTTCTTCGCGCTTTCTCCTGATGTCTCTGGGCGCGGCGCTGGGCGGTTGGACAGCCGCCAACGTTGGCTATCGCGCGGCATTCATAGTTAACGCCGTTTCATTTCTCGGTTCGGCGTTATCGGTTTGGCTTATTCCGGAGCACGAAACCAAACAACTCGCGTTGGAGGACGACAGCAAACTAGAGAAAAATAGGAGCTATTGGTCCGACATTCGCGAGGGCTGGTCGTACATTATTAGACACGCGCCGGTTGCAGCGCTGCTCGCGATTAACATTCTTTGGGCCAGCGGCGGCGGCGCGGTCAACCTCATCCTGGACCGGCTTGGCGGTATCGTCTTCGCAGACCAGCGGGGAATCAGCGGAGACTCTGCCGTAGCGGCTCTTTACTTTGCCGGCGGCCTCGGTCTCTTCATCGGCATGATGATCGCGCGGCGCCTCGGACACCATTTTGAGTTTCTCGGCAAGACACACGCATTTATCGGCTGGGGCTTACTGCTTCAGGGTTTCCTGTTTGCTTTAATCGGTGTCATGCCTAATTTGTGGTTTGCTTGTCTTTGTATTTTCCTGGGAAGAATAGTGTTGGGCGCGGAGTTTGGCGTCCAGGATACTTTGTTGATGCGTTTAGTGCCCGACAAACTGCGCGGGCGGGTGATAACTACGGATCGCGCAAGCGAACTTCTTACCTGGAGTTTGTCGACTACTATCGCCGGCTGGTCACTTCGCGGAATCACTCCGCGGACGCTAACAATCATTTCCGGTCTGCTATCGTCAGTCTCGGGCGTCGTGTGGTTGGTGTTGTTCGCTTCGGGGCGCGTAAGGCTACCGAAGAAATTCAATTCGGCCGCGTCGAAGGGGAAGTAGCTGTTGTTTCATCTCCAATGTTGGACAAATCGCTACATTGTAGGCCTAAATTAGTGATATGGGATGCTCATGGATAAGATTGGCACTTCACACATTGCCACTTGCCGATCTCCTGATCTGTGGCGTCGCTCCGGTTCTAATTGTGTATTTGGGGAGAATACCCAGGGAATAGCTTTTGGTCCCTGGGCTCTTGCGTTTCTGTGCGTCTGCGGCATCTTCGGAATTATCGCTTTTCTAATCCTCGCGATAACCTTCATGAAGGCGCTGTTTTTGAGTTGGCGTGGATCGCTTTTGCACTTTGCGCGAGCCTCGTTAGGTGGGATCAGGGTAAGAATAGGACAAATGTCGCCACGGACGTATCCCCCATCTGATCTACCGACCTAACCCGGCCTTAGTTTTGTCCAACATTAAAAAAACAAGGCCGCGCTTTAGCAACGCGGCCTTGTTTGCGACTGCTTAGAAAGAGTCTAGGCATCGGCGCGCGAGTGAATCAGCCGGCGGATGCGATCAGCAAACAGCACATCGATCTTCCGCGGCTCGATCAGGGCAGTAACTTCACCAGCGCCCCAGATCGGGTGACTCATCGTTTGACCGGTTCGATAAGTGCGAGTGCGATCGTAGGGTTCGCTGTTTACGGTCTTCGAGCGACCCTTGGTGAGCTTGGCGCCATTCGAGAAAGAACCACGCGTACCACACTTCGGGCACGTGACTCGCGAGATCAGTCCGCGCTTTGTAATCGATGCGACGACGTGACCACGTTCTTCCTGGCATACGGCACAGAGCTTTTCAACTCGATCGCCGATCGCGTAAGTCTGCTTTTCAATAACTTGCTTAGGAGTAGTTTGCTTTTCCACAGTCTGCTTTTCCATAAGTACCTCAAAGAAGTGAATAGTGAATGGTAAATAGTTTAAAGTCGATTGATGACTTGTTGAATAGTATTAGGTGAATAGTGGCTGGCGGGTTGTTCCAACTATTTACTATTCACCGTTTACTATTCACTGCATTTTTTCTACCAGCGAGACGAGTTGTCGCGTCCGCCGCCACCGCCGCGATTGCCTCCGTAACCACCGCGTCCGCCGCCGCCGCCGCGATCTTCTCGTGGTCTGGCCTCGTTAACGGTTAGGTTGCGTCCGGCAAGGTCGGTACCATTAAATTGTTCGATGGCCTTCTCGCCGTCTTCCTTGGTGGCCATCTCGACGAAACCAAATCCGCGTGAACGCCCAGTGTCGCGATCTTCAACAACAGATGCTGACTCCACTGTGCCTGCCTGTGAAAATAGTTGCTGTAAGTCTTCACTAGTAGTCTGAAACGAGAGATTCCCCACGTAAAGTTTCATTGCCATACTGTTAAGTTTTCCTTAGCTCGCTTGGGAGCGTCAAGAGAAGCTTCGAATCAAAGGTGACTTCGGAGTACGGTAGCAGCGAAGGCCCGCGTTCGGGCGCTCAGTTGAGCAGCTTCTTCAATTTTCCGGTGCCGACTCTCGCATTATCGCTAACGCCGAAGCCAATACAGCAGGCATGGCGCATCACCGTTGATGCAGGAGAGAAGGAGTAACACCCTAATAATGCACTATGTTGCGTGCTCAGGCAAGTTGGAGGACCAGCTCGGCGGCTGCACTTTCGCAGCCAAAAGGCCATTACACAACTATTACAACCGTTACTGTTCTCAGTTGTTAGTATGCATCGTCAGTCAGCATCAAAGTTCTGACTAAATATTTGTTGAAGCAATTGGAGTCTTAATGAGCAGCAAAACGGTTAATCTGGAAAAGCACGGCGCCATCAAATGGAACACGACCATCTTCATGATCATTTTTCATGCGGGAGCCATCGCGGCCCTGTTCATGCTGAGTTGGAAAGTGGTACCGATTACGTTGGTACTCTGGTGGATATCAGGAAGTCTTGGCATCGGCATGGGATTCCACCGGCTGTTGACGCATCGAGGTTATAAGGTGCCGAAGGCAGTTGAATACTTTTTGACGTTTTGCGGTTTGCTCGCCCTCGAAGGCGGAGCAATCAATTGGGTTGTGACTCACCGCATTCACCATGCGCACACCGATGAGGCCGGCGATCCACATACACCCAGAGATGGACGCTGGTGGGCGCACATGGGCTGGATTCTTCGTGGCACCGCACAGCAACACGAAGACAGTGTGTTGCAGCGCTACGCACCCGACCTGACTAAAGATCCGGTCCACATGTTTCTGAATAAGTTTTATTACGTACCGTTAATTTTTTCGGGCATTGCGTTGCTGGCCATCGGCGGTTGGTCGTTCCTGTTTGTGGGAGTTTTCCTGCGGGTCACGGTCGGACTGCACTTCACCTGGCTCGTCAATTCAGCCACTCACTTGTGGGGGACTCGTCGCTTTCAAACGACGGACGACTCGACCAATAGCTGGTGGGTAGCTCTGCTCTCATTTGGCGAAGGTTGGCACAACAATCACCACGCCCATCCGCGCGCCGCAAAGCACGGTCTGACTTGGTATGAAGTTGACTTCAACTGGTATGGCATCCGCACCCTTCAGTTGCTCGGCCTGGCTAAAGGGATCAGAGTCATTAGCAGGGAACAGATAGAGAACGCCGCGAACCCTCGGATTGAGTTGCGTAAAGCTGCGTAAGGGAATCAGTAGGCGGTGGGCATTGGGCGGTGGGCAGAAGAAAATCTGCTCGCTGCCTTTTTATTTTGACCCTTGCGCTATTCGTATCACGATGATTCCCTGGCCTGCCCACTGCCCACTCTCGATGCTCACTGTTACAATCCCCTCATGGCAGTTAGTGGTCGTCGCAAGTCAATCGCGTTCTTCATAACGCTGGGCGCTTGTTTGGTCGCGCTCGCGGTGGCGTTGAACGTTGGCTGGATTCTACTGAACGCGCGCGAGATCGTCCTGCTGGTTTTCGGCATAATCTTTTTTCTCTTGATTATTACCGGTCTCGTACTCAACACGACCTTCCTTATTCGCGAGATACGCCGCAACGAACAGCACGACGCCTTCATTAACGCGGTAACTCATGAGCTGAAGACACCGCTCGCCTCCATCAGGCTATATCTCCAGACACTAAAGACTCGGGATCTTGAAGAGAACAAGCGTCAGGAGTTCTACGACGTGATGCTCGCCGATAGCGATCGTCTGCTGCAGACGGTCGAGCAAGTGTTGCGTGCCGGCCAATCTGGTCAACGTCGTCGGAAGCTGAATCTGAGAAAAATAGATGTTGGCGAACTGGCTCGCGAGTGTGTGGAACTCACGCGCGTTCGACACCACCTTGGCGCTGACGCTGTGACGTTTTCAGAGTCAGTCAACGGCGAGCGCCCGCAAGTGAAAGCCGATGTTGAGGAATTGCGCGCGGCGATTTCAAACCTGCTCGACAATGCGGTCAAATACTCCGTCAAGGATGTTAAAGTCTCGGTTGAAGTCGCAACCCTCAATGACAAAAGAGTAGCGGTGCGGATCGCAGATAGTGGTATTGGTATTCCGGCAGCCCAGTTGAAGCGAATCTTCAAGCGCTTCTATCGCGTGCCGGGCAGGGTGATGGCAAGGATCAAGGGAACGGGCCTTGGTCTCTTCATTGTGAGTTCGGTGGTTCAGAGACACGGCGGCAAGGTATTCGCTGAAAGTGAAGGACCGGGCCGCGGCAGTAGATTTACCATTGAACTTCCGCGCATTTGAACCACCGAGTGGACTGCATCATATGAGCGCTGTATTGGTAGTCGAGGACGAACAGCATTTGGCTGACGGCCTGCGGTTCAATCTTGAGGCTGAGGGCTACACCGTTGATGCGGTGAGCGACGGCGAGTCTGCTTTGTCTTTAGTGTTTGATAAGCGCCGGAAGTACGATGCGCTGGTGCTGGATGTAATGCTGCCAGGCAAGGATGGATTCACCGTCGCCGCTGAACTTCGCGCAGCAGGTCATTTCGTGCCGGTGCTCATGTTGACGGCGCGCGGGCGTCCTGAAGATGTGCTACGCGGTTTCGAGTCTGGAGCGGACGACTATCTCCCCAAGCCTTTCGAGCTGTCGGTGTTGTTAGCGCGTCTCAATGCCTTGCTTCGCCGGCGCCAGTGGTTTCACCAAGATCAGACACAGCAACCCGGCGGTCCTGAGGGCGCGCCGGCGCCGGCGGAAATAGAAGAGGGACGCGAAGAGTTTACCTTCAATAGTCGCGTCATCGATTTCGGCAACCTCGAGCTGCGCACTCCCGAGCAGACGATTCGATTAACTTTGATGGAAGCGCAGCTGCTGCGCTACCTCGTGAAGCACGAGGGTAACGTGGTTTCGCGAAAAGCGATTCTGGAAAACGTTTGGGGCCTCAACGAGGACACCGACACGCGCGCGATCGACAACTTCATCGTCCGTTTACGAAAGTACATTGAAGACGATCCTACCAAGCCGGAACATCTTCTGACGGTTAGAGGCGTGGGTTATCGCTTTGTTGCGCAGGCAGGAACTAGTTAGCCGTTTGCAGTAATGATTGCCGCTCGCACACCGAGTAAATCGGAAAAGTCTTTTGAGTAAACTGCATCGATCTTGCGCACGCGAGCAATAGTCTCCACCAGCTCATCAGTTGAGATAAAACCATTTTCGGTGTGCGCGATCGCCCAACCGGGCAAGTGTGCAGCGGTGAGCAACAGATCCTGCACCAAACCCAGATATTGCTGTTTGCTCTGAACGCGCGCCCCCAGCTTGCCGGCACGTTTCTTTTCAAACTCGCCCCAAAAATCATCACCACCCTGCAACCACTCCTCGCGCCAGGCTAGCGCGTGTTGCGTTGCGGTCTGCGGTTGCATTGGCACCGGCAGTCGCAAGAAGAGCAGATCAGTGTGGCGCCGTTCCGCGACAAAAGTGCGGGCATCCTGATTCGTAGCCTTGCTGGGTTGCGAGTTGTCGTAACTGAAAGGCAGAGCTTCCGCAAACTGCCTAAAGACGCGCGATAACGAAAAGGGTTCGCGCAGGTGACGATTCTCATCAGTGAAAGAGAGAACGTAATCGCCCACCATCAAGCCCAGGGTTAACGCGAGCGCTCGTTTGTATGGATTTTCCAGCCGCTCGGCATTGAAGCGTACGTTATCAAACCACCAGGCGTCGGTTTCATTGAACCGATTCCCGAGCGTTGGATTGTCGAGCCGCTCGCGCGGAACATAGGCGTCGTCAAGTATGGCAACGAGATCATCTTCGGTTAGTCGCTCAGAATCATTCTCGATCAAAGCCATCGCCTTTATGTGGGCCCAGATCATCGGGTCGTTGGCCGCCACGCGCACGTTCCAACGCTTCAGTTGGACGCCCAGAGTTGGTTCGCCGGTGAAGGGAAGCGCAATAGAATAAAACTTCAAACGTCGCAGGACACTAAGTTCGAAGTTTAGCCAACCGTTAGGGAATGTTGCGGATGCGACGTAAGCCAACTGCGTTTACCTCATGAATAAAGAGAACAGATTCCAGCCATCGTCGTTTGTCCCGGCAGTCTTGGCCTCGGGATCCACCGGTTTGGCGAATGATCGCAACTCGTCCAGGTCTCGCAGTGAAATCAAGACATTGACTACGGCGGGATCGAACTCGATTCCTGCGCGTTCAATAATCTTCGTGCGCGCTTCTTCCTCGGTCAGCGCTGGTCGGTAGGGTCGCGCATCCGTTAGCGAGGCATATGAATCTGCTACGCGCAGAATTCGCACGGCCAGCGGGATTTCATTATGGCGCAAGGCGTCCGGATAGCCGGAACCGTTCCACCATTCGTGATGCCAGCGTACCAATAACTGCACGTCACGGTCGGCGCTGGCACGGGCCGCTTCCTGTTCGCCGATAACTGTATGGCGCTCCATGTCGGTCCGTTCTTCGTCGGTAAGCGAGCCCTCTCGTTTGATATAATCCCGTTCCATCGCCACTTCCCCCAGGTCATGCATGCGCGCGGCCGTGCGCAGCGACTTCCGATCCTGGGGCGCGAGATGAAAAGCCTCGGCAATCATGTCGGCGATTGCGGCAATGCGAACAGCATGCGGGTTGGCATACTGCTCAAAGTCATCAGCGGCGGCAGCCAACTGCAAATAGGCGTCGCGCGCGAATCGCTCCTTTTTACTACTGCTGTAAATTGTCGACATTCCAAAAACTTCCAGTTTTCAGATTTCAGATCTTAAGACTCCGAATTCAGAATTCGGGAGGCAAAACTACAAACTCAAGACTTAAAACTTAGAACTCATAACTTTTATTCAACTAACCTACCTTGCGCGACTTTTCGAGTTTGCGCAACAGCAGGTTAGCCGTGGCGTTATGCGGATCGATGGATAGCGCTCGATCCAATTCCGTTTGCGCGCGCCGGTGAAACTTCAAATTAAAGTACAACTCGGCCAGCATCGTCCTGAAGGCGGCATTGGCCGGCTCCAGCTTAACAGCGGCCTGCAGCTCATTCTCAGCCAGCCTGCTGGTTCTCTCGTCGGCAGCCAGCGCGCGCCCGTAGTATGCACGATAGCGGGCCTCTTGCGGTTCCAAACGCGCAGCGTTAGCCAGGTATTTGACGGCCGCGGTAATCCGGCCCTGCTCCAATGCGCCTCGCCCTTCGCGAAAACTGTACTCGGCGCCTCCTACTTCTGCTTCGGGAGCGCTCGAATCAAAATCGACATCTGCAAATGATCCGGGGGGCCGCTCAGTTTTGTTCCGTTTTGCTTCGGCCTCCGCAAATTGTCTGGCTCGCTCCAGAGTGTGGTCGTAACCTGCGCGCGCGTTTGGATTGGTTAGCGTTTCATAGGCTTGTGTCACGCGGGCGAAGGCTGAACTTATTCGCGCGTGAAGCTTGGTGCCGGATTTCAAATGGAATCGGTCGGGATGATAGCGCCGCGCCATCGCGTAGTACGATTCTTTGATGTCAGCCAGCTTCACATTTTTCGGCAGCTCGAGAACTTCGTAGTGATTCGTCGACATCTCGAGTCGTTTCAAAAACTCTTCCAGGTTTGCGCTCTCGATGCTCGCCGATATCCAATTATCGGTTTGTGAAGATTGCGTCGTCGTGGCTGGCGCCGACGGAACTGCGGTTTGCTCTTTTGTCTTCGGGCCCTCACTCCGAAAAGCGCTTTGCCAGTATTCGCGCATCACCAGATCCGTGAGAGCCAGGCCATAGATTATTCGCTGCGCATCCGCCTCCGGCAGTCCGCTCAGCAAGACCAACTCCTCCAGTGGCATTGGTTTATCAAGACGAGAAAGAATGAATCCCTCGGCGGGAAGAAAGTTCGTCGTCCGAGATACCTCAGAAGCCCGCGAGAACATCTCGCCTGGATTTCGAAAGCGGCGTGAAACGAAGCTCTCTGGTATTCGTTGAGCCGCTTCGCGAATCAAAGCTCCCGTATCAACGTTCACGCGCACAGGATCAACCAGCCGGGCGCGCCCATTAAAGTCCCAGGTGCCTTCCGTCCATAACAAAGACACACGCAAGACATCGCTTACTAATATTACTAGCAGCGCATCGACATCTTTTTGTCGCAACGTTCCCCTGGCGACCAACGAGGCCGTGAGATCAAGATCCGACACAGCGCCGTCGAGCGTGCCGCACTGCTCTTCTGAGAGCAGTCCGCGCTTGTTGAGGTATTCGCGCAAGCGTAATGTTCGCAGGTTGGAAGCTGCGTAGATGAGTTGACCCTCGTCAAAATAGACGGCCGTTTGCACGCGATCGTGGTCGAGGCGCAAAGTGCCTGACAAACTCTTGCTTGAAATCTCGCGAATGAGTTCTGCCAACGGTTGCTCTGTAAGTTTACCCATTGTTGATTTGTCTTGAAGATTTCGAGGGACTGCTTCTCGGCCAAGGCATAATAGCGCACGATTTAGTAAAAAAAGAAGCATGGCTTTGACACTCAATGTAGGCAGTCTTATATTGACCTTCCCGAAATAATTTGAGGCGTAAGCTGCGGAGACCCGGATTCTCGGCCGCAAACCGCATTTCTGAGGGCTGGAGAAAAAGTGGCCGATAGTTCCAAAGCCAACCAGGGCGCCGCGGTAGAGGGCGTAGACGACGAACGGATTGCGCATTTGATTCAGGAGCTCCAGGTAAGGACCGTTGAGCTTGAAGCCGCTAATCGCGAGCTACGTCACATCTCCCACTACCGTTCGCTCTTTCTGGCGCGAATGTCTCACGAATTGCGCACGCCACTGACGTCGATACTCGGATTCGCCGAGATCATGCTTGACCAGGAAAAGCTGAGTGAACCACAGCAGCGCTTCTGTCAGAAAATTCAGAACTCCGGAATGCAACTGCTCACCAGCCTCAATCAACTGGTGGATTTGTCTCGGCTCGAGATTGGTCCGGCCGAAGTCTTCCTCGAAGAGTTTTGCTTCCCCGAAATCCTACGTGAGATTTGTGCTGCGGTTCACCGGGCGCAAAAGCGCGAAGTAGAAATCGTGAGTGACGTGGCGCCGGAAGTATATAATATCGTATCTGATCGCGGACGCTTGCGGCAGGTGCTCTACACCTTCGTGGCCTGGGCCGTCAGCCGCAGCCAGGAAGGGCAGCGCGTCACCATTGCTGCCCGGTTGCTGCCAGGACCTTCGCTGCAAGTGCAGATCGACGATAAAGGCGAACCTATAAAAGACATGTCACGAGTTTTCGATGCGGTAGACACGCCGCGAGCCGGAAGAACTGACCTCAACGAATTGGGGATAATCGTTGGTCGGCGACTGCTCGAACTGATCAAGGGCACAATCACACTCGAGAACCGTAAGACTGGGGGGTTGCGAATGGTGATCGAGGTGCCCGCACGTTCGCCAAGAGCGTGATTAGGAAGGTCGAGACTAGACCGACATTTCGTCCGGCGAGCCAACTTCTTCTGGTTGTCTTACCTGTTTATTCGATGCGCCGATGCCAGACATTTTAATCCGCGAATGCGTAACAATCGAAGAATTGGATCGTTGCATTTTACTGCAGCGCGAAGTGTTTGGACTGCCCGATCTCGAGATCTCGCCGCGGCGACATCTAATCGTTTCTCGCCAGGCCGGGGGCTGGACACTGGGCGCTTTCGTTGCTGAGCGGCTGGTTGGCTTTGTCCATCACCTGGCCGCTGTTCGCGGCGCTGAGATTTTCGGTTACTCACACATGATGGCCGTCGATCCTGAGTTTCAAAATCAAGGAGTCGGCGCCCGACTCAAGTGGAGCCAGCGTGCTCGCGCCCTTGAGGAAGGGCGCAGCTTTATCAAGTGGACCTGGGATCCGATGCAAGCTCGCAATGCCCACTTCAATCTAAACCGGCTGGGCGTGACGGTCGACAGCTATGCAGCAAACTTTTACGGAACCGACTATGCGACGAGTCCGCTACTGTCCAATGCCGGACCGGCGGGCATCGATAGCGATCGTTTATTTGCAAACTGGCAGCTCAATTCACCGCGGGTGATCAGTCGTGTGAACGGCGGCGCTGACGACACGGAAACTGCGCAGTTGAAAGCGGTGGCGACAATCGCTATCCCGGTAAACTGGACCAGGCTATGCCGGGAGAATCCGGTTCAGGCGAAACAAGAGTTATCGCGCGTACGGCTCGAGTTTCAGCAGGTGTTTGTGGCGGGATTAGTCGCTGCAGGATTTGAGCGTTCGCCGGAAAAACCGCGCTATCTGCTCTACACGGAGGAAGCACTCAAGTCCAACTAAGAATCGTGCTTGTGTCGCTGCGCGGATTAGTTCAAGCTCAACTCGAAACAGCCGACATGGGATCGTTCCCGCGAAGTTCAAGTATGACCTTCATCCGCTTTGATCGTTACGTTGACCGCCATGCTCGCAGTTTTACTGAGCGACTGCAGGCGCTTTGTCGCATGCCTTCGGTGGCTGCCCGGGGCACCGGCATGCGCGCCATCGCCGAAACTATCGAACAGATGATGCAGCGCGTGGGCATTGGCACGCGCACATTTCGGGTTGGCAACGGCTATCCGATTATCTACGGCGAGTGTGGCAGCGGTCTGCAGAGCTTTGTTGTTTACGGTCACTACGACGTTCAACCGGTGGGACATTTGAGCGAATGGTCGGTGGGACCATTTGCCGCCACGATTATCGATGGCAAGCTCTACGCGCGCGGCGCCGCCAACAGCAAAGGCGATCTGGTGGCGCGTTTGGCTGCGGTTGAAGCCTACCAAAAAACATTCGGCAAGCTACCGGTGTCCCTGCGATTTCTTGTTGACGGTGAAGATGGATTAGGCAGCCCGAGTCTTTATCGCTTTGCTGCGGAGAATTCGGAATTGCTTGCGGCGCAAGGCTGCATTTGGGATGAGGGTTACAAAGATACAAGAGAGCGGCCAGTCATCAGTCTCGGCTTCAAAGGCATTCAGTTTTTGGAGTTGAGGACCCACGGCGCCCGCACCGACCTGCACTCGAAATGGGGCGCGATCGTTCCTAACCCCGCCTGGCGGTTGGTCCAGGCCCTGGCGACAATCACGTCGCCGAAGGGTGTGATTACGATCGATGGTTTTTCATCGTGCATCGCGCCCATCAGCGAAGAAGATTCAGAAGCCCTCAAGGCAATCGAACTTGATGAAGCCGGGTTGAAGCAGGAGTTTCGCATCGGTGGTTGGGTGCGATCGCTGAAGGGGCCGGCGCTCGTAAAGGAGCACATCTTTGGACCGACCTGTACGATCTGCGGAATTCACACTGGGCACACGGAGGCTGGAGTGAAGACGGTATTACCCAGCACAGCGATGGCCCGGCTCGATTTTCGTCTGGTGCCCGATCTGACGCCGAAAATCGTTCTTGATCTACTACGTGCCCACCTGGACGTGCGCGGTTTTAAAGATATCGAGATCACCGAACTTGGCAACGCACCGCTGGCGAAGTCATCCGCGAGTTCTCTGGTGGCTCGTTCAGTTATCAGTGCCGCAACCGAAGTTTACGGCGGCGCGCCCCTGGTTTATCCAATGGATCCTTCGAGCGGACCCGTAGGCGCGATTTGCGGCGCCTCTTCACCGTCCACTCCGGTTGCGTCGTTCGGTACCAGCTACGCCGGATCAAATCCGCACGGGCCGGACGAGAACATCCGGGTTGACGATTTTCTGCAGAGCATTAAGTTTATTGGGCGAGTGATTCATAAACTCGGCGAGCACAAAGGCCCGGAGTCTAAGACCAGGACAAGTGGAATAACGAAAGTGAGCGGTGCCCGAGAAACGCGGACCACACCATCGCGCGGTTGACGCGTTGAAATCTTCAGGAGGGATAGTTGGTTGGCGAGAGCAGCAACAGTCGGACAACAGATCGAAAAACTTCGCGACGAGATTCGGCGTCATGAGGACCTCTATTACGTACTCGACAATCCCGAGATATCAGACGCCGAATACGACGCGTTGCTTGAGAAGCTTAAGAAACTCGAACGGCAACACCCGGATCAAATAACTCCTGACAGTCCTACCCAACGCGTCGGCGGGAAACCGGCAGAAGGTTTTTCTCAGGTCGTTCACCGGCGGCCGATGCTCTCGCTCGACAATAGCTACAACATTGAGGAGCTGAGGGCTTTTGACCTGCGCTGCCAACGGCTGTCCGATGGACGAAGTGTCGATTACGTTGCGGAGTTGAAGATTGACGGGCTCTCGCTGAGTCTGCATTACGAGAATCAATTGCTCGCGCGCGGAGTAACGCGCGGCGACGGCCGCATCGGTGAAGACGTCACGCTGAACGCGCGGACGATTCGAAGTATTCCCCTCAAGTTGAGATCTCCAATCTCAAACCCTCAAGCTGGGATGTCAAGTGTGAAATCTGCGATTTCTGGTTTGGAAGTGCGCGGGGAAGCGTTCATCCCGCGCAAGGTCTTTGAGCGAATCAACGCCGAGCGCGAAGAGCAGGACGAGCCGCGCTTCGCTAATCCGCGGAACGCCGCAGCTGGGACAATCAGACAACTCGATCCAAAAATCACGGCAAATCGTAAGCTGGAATTGTTTGCTTACGACGTGCTCACCGGGGAACGCAAGCCTTTCATGACACATTGGGAAGCCCTGAACTGGTTGGAAAGTGTGGGGTTCAAAGTAAGCCCGGAGCGAATACTTTGTAGCTCGATCGACGAAGTGATCGAGTTTGCCCACGAGATTGAGGTGAAGCGCGAGGCTCTGGATTACGAAATCGACGGCTTGGTTGTGAAGGTTAACTCGACCGCGCTTCAGGATGAATTTGGCACGACCAACAAGGCGCCGCGCTGGGCCATCGCCTACAAATATGCCGCGCGCCAAGCAACTACCCGCGTGCTCTCAATTACCGTTCAGGTAGGAAGGACCGGAGCGTTGACCCCCGTAGCTAACCTCGAGCCGGTAAGTCTCGCCGGCACCACCGTCGCGCGCGCTACCTTGCACAACCCGGACGAGGTCAAGCGTTTGGGAATTCGCATCGGCGATTGGGTGCTGATTGAAAAAGGCGGCGACGTTATTCCCAAAGTACTTAAAGTCATTGACTCGAAGCGCACTGGAGCAGAGAAGACGTTTCGTATGCCGCGGAAGTGTCCTGTTTGTGGAGGCGAGATCTCGAAACCTGAAGGCGAGGTGGTCTCGCGTTGCGTTGCCGCCGACTGTCCCGCGCAACTGATGGGACGTTTGTTGCACTTCGCTTCGCGCCGTGCGATGCGCATTGAAGGGCTGGGCGAGTCGCTGGTCGATCAGTTTGTTGCCACTGGTAAAGTCCATGACGCCGGTGACCTTTATAGTTTGACATTAGATGACATCGCCAGTCTCGAGCGCATGGCGAAGAAGTCTGCGTCAAATCTCCTGGAACAGATTGAAGCGAGCAAGCATCGTGAGCTTGCGAACCTGATCTACGCGCTCGGTATGCGTCACGTTGGCGATCGCACGGCGACAACTCTCGCGCGACAATTTGGGTCCCTCGACGCGCTCAGCAAAGCGACAGTTGAAGCACTCGACGATGTGCCGGAGATTGGCTTAACGGTCGCGCAGAGTGTGCGCGATTGGTTTGACGATCCCGGCAACATCGAACTCTGCCGGCGCCTGGAAGCTGCAGGCGTGACCACGAAGATGGAGCAAACCAGCGAGCCTACGGATGACACGCTTGCTGGTAAGCTGTTTGTCTTAACCGGAACGCTGGGCGGATACACGCGGGACGAAGCACGAGCGGCGATCGAAGCGCGCGGCGGCCGGGTTACTTCTTCCGTCAGCAAGAAGACTGATTACGTCGTGGCCGGCGAGGAAGCTGGGTCTAAACTCGATAAGGCAACAGAACTCGGGGTTACGGTCGTCGATGAGGCAGCATTCAAGGAACTGCTGAGGTAGAACAGGCATTCCTGCCTGTCCACTTTTGCAGTGGTTCTGTATATTCATAGTCATTATAAAACTACGGGACAGACAAGATTGTCTGTCCTACTCAGTTGGGAGACTTACATGTCAGACGCTATCAATAAAGCCGAGAAACTGGAACTGCTCTACACGCTCTTCTGCGACGACGTCCGCCTCGAGGTAGGCAACAAGCTTTCATTCATGGGAGTTTTTCAAAACATCATGGTGCAGCAGATGCCCGTGTCATTGATCAAGTTTGCGGTAGTCAATCATTGGCGCGGCGAGGGCACTCATCTTTCCGAAGTTAGAATTCTGACGCCTGATCGCCAGCAGCACATTGTTGCCTCGCAGCCAACCAGCCTGCAGATCACACCAGGCGGGTTTGCCGACAACATCAGTTTCTTTGTGAATGTAACTTTTCCAGCGGCGGGACAGTATTGGGTGCAAACACTCGTCGACTCAAATCTTTTTGACGAACAACAGCTCACCGTCTCAGATGGACGCGAGCCGCAAGCAGACGACACTTCGACGGCCGTCAACTAATAGTTTGGACTGACATTCCTGTCTGTCCACTTTTTCCTTCTTCTGTGCGCTGATACAGAGACGGGCAGGAATGCCGGTCTTACGAATGCTGTCCTACGATTGGCAATCAATTCCGTAGAGCTTGATCTTCGAGTTCAGCGTGGTGGGTTTAATACGCAGCAGTTTCGCGGCCTGAGCCTGGTGACCGCGTGTTTGGTCGAGCGCCAGCCTGATCAGTCCCGTTTCAAACCGCTTAACTTCATCGTAAAAATCAATGCCTTCGGACAGACTCAACGTTTGTAGCCGGTTGGATTCGTCGGCAAACTCCTTGTCGCGAGCCAGTGAGTCCGTTTCCTTCAGTAGCGAATCCGCCAGCTGGAGCAGCCTTTGCACGCGGTTGCGAAGCGGGCCGTGCGTCAATCTCAGCCTGCGAGGCTGCGGCACTGAGAATGTTTCCGACGGACGAGGTTCAAACGGCTCGAAGGGTTCGAGTGGTTCACGGTGTTTACTTGTCGACCCGCAACTCGAGTCAATGGCGCTAATGCGTTCGGAACTCATCTGAAAACCTCCTTTGCCTTGCTTGCCTTTGGTCTGGTCGGTTGGAAGTCCCGCGACCTTTATTCACCTGAACAAAATGCATGGCGACTCTACTTATACGCGCCGGCAGAGCCACGGTTCCAAAAATAGACAAAGAAAGCGAGCCCACGCCTTCGATCTTATCTGAGATCTAAGACGCGGGCTCGCGCTATTGTGTTAACGAAGTTTTGGTGCGGATGAGAGGACTTGAACCTCCACGATGTCGCCATCACAGGCTTCTGAGACCTGCGCGTCTGCCAGTTCCGCCACATCCGCATGGGGAAATCATTATGCGAACGCGCCTAAAGAGTGTCAACTCGTTGTTGCCAAATCAAAAACCGGGAGCGCATGCTCCCGGTTCTGATTAAAAGCATCACCGTTGATATCCCGACTGCGCGACGATCCTTAATGACGGTCGTTTTTACGACCTCTTCCATGTCGCGAAGAACCGCGGTCGTCATCTAAATCGCGATCATGGTCAAGGATTCTTCGGTCGCGCAAGAGATCATTGTTGAGGTTGCGATTCCGCTGGTGTCTCAGCTCTCCGTCGTTATCGAAATCGCGATTGCGGTTTCGGATACGGTTGCGCAGAATATCGCTTACGCGATCCGCACGCGGACCGCGGCCGTCTCGGCGGCCATCTCTGGCGTCATGACAGTTTACAAACTTGCCGCATTTCCAGTGTCTATTATCACGCCCACGACCCTGGCGGCCATGGTCCTTACCGAAGGATGTTGCAGGCATAGCGATGGCCAACAACAGAGTGATGACAGCCATGGCAAAAAAGCTTCGTTTAGTACCGGTACGTTTCATAAAACTCCTCCTAGGTTTTTGGTTGTACTCCGTATTGCATTAAGAATCGGGAGAGAATCTTTGCTCTTACAACGATTTACAACAATCATCGTGCCACTTACCCCGAAGGCGCGATACCTGCCTCGAATTCTCCGCTGTAGAACTTCTTTGGCCGGAAGATTAGCCCATGCAACTCAGGATTATCTGATAATGTAGGTTTTCTGCGCTAACTCAGGAATGTTGTAGTTTCGATGCGATTGGAATGCGTTAATCATGCCGGAGCCACCAGCCGCATATCAAACGTTGGCCGCACGACTTGCGGACGTTCGCGAGAAGATCCATGCGGCCGCGGGACGGGCTAACCGTGCGGTGGATCAGATAACCCTGATTGCCATTAGCAAGACACATCCAAGAGAAGCAATCAGGGCGGGACTGGAGTTAGGCATCACTGACTTTGGTGAGAATCGTGTCCAGGAAGCGGAGGAGAAGATTTCTGAATTGGGCCGCCACGCAGCTCGCTGGCATCTGGTGGGCCACCTTCAGGCCAACAAAGCGCGG
>JBDUDV010000039.1:0-28916 GCA_040002755.1 Acidobacteriota bacterium
CTGACGAACTGGGCAACTACGCTGCGGATGTGTTTCTGACCGTGGGTAGTTTGGCCGGCGTTTCAAGTTGCGTCACCAAGTTGCTAACCAGTAACCGCGCTGCTTGCCACCAACACCATCTTATCCACCGTTTTTGTTTTTTTGCTTTTCCTGCCAGTCAGGTATTTGAGACTCATCCCGACAAATCGGGAAGGCCTGGTTCGATTTGGCTTAAAAAGTCGATGCGGGCCTAACCAGCGAATGTGCGGCAGACTGTCTAGTCTGCGGTTCCGACGCTTGCTCAAACTACGGCTCAAACTTACGGCTCAAGCTCCTGCTCAAAACACAGCGGACTAGACAATCCGCTGTACCCCGGTCATGCGTCTCCGGGCTTAATTTGCACGAGCACCGGTAAATCTTCTACGCTATCAAAGTATGATAGCTTCATTGAGCAGATGCCTTCGCCCACAGTTTCGTCTAATCCCTGGTTTATAATCTTGCGCGTTTCTTTCATGATCCCAATTCAATGGACGCCGTCCCTAACAACTCCTTTACCAACGCGCAGCGATTGAATGTCACGGCCTATCTCGATCGCATTAACTATCGCGGCTCGCTTCTGCCAACTGCCGCGACCTTGCGACAGTTGCAGCTGACGCATTTACTGACTGTGCCCTTCGAGAATCTCAGTATTCATAACAACGAACCGATCGTGCTTGAAGACGAAGCGTTGTTCAGGAAAATCGTGGAGCGCAGGCGCGGCGGTTTTTGTTATGAATGCAACGGCCTGTTTGCTGCCCTGCTGCGCGCGCTTGGTTTCGAGGTTGACATGCTGTCAGCCAGAGTTGCGAATGCGGCGGGCATCTTCGGTCCTGACTTCGATCACATGACGCTCGCGGTTTCGTTAGACGAGCGTTGGCTGGTTGACGTCGGCTTCGGCGATTCTTTTCGTGAACCGTTGCGGCTCGATGAACGCGGCGAGCAGGTGCAGGGCAACTGGGCCTATCGCATTGAAACTGACGGCAGTGACTTCACACTTATGCAGCGCGATGGTGTTGAATGGAAGTCGCAGTATCGTTTTAACTTAGTGCCTCACGAGTATGCCGACTACGAAGCGATGTGCCGCTATCATCAGACTTCACCCGAGTCGCATTTCACCCGCGGTCGCATTTGTTCGCTGGCAACGGCGGAAGGACGCGTCTCTCTGAGCGATATGCGATTTATAACCACCTCGAGGAACGGTGAACGTCAAGAGAAAATCTTAACTAGCCAGGCAGAGTATGACTCAATACTCGCTGAGGGCTTTGGTATTGTTATGGCAAGCTAGATTGTGGCCCGAGGTCGTATGAGCAACTCGTTACTCTCACGCATCGTTTCGCCAGCAACGCTGCTCTTTGCGTTTGTTATAATTAGTCAAACCGGGCATGGAATTTACTTGGTGACCGAGGGTGGGCCGCCGCCTGCGTTCACCGTCATTAACGCGCTGGGTTTTCTGTGGTTCGTAGGCTGGTGGTTGCGTAGGGATAGTAAGGCGCGAAGCATACCCTGGGTCTACGACATGGGTATGTTTCTTTATATCCTTTGGCCGTTCATCATGCCCTATTATCTGCTGAAGACCAGAGGGGCGCGCGGGCTGCTTGTCATTTTGGGTTTTGTCGTCGCATACATGGGCGGGCTGGTTGTGGGCGTGACAGCTGCTTACGGACGCGCATTAGCGAATGCCCCAAAAGGATCGCAGCGCGCGAAGCGTGCGGCAGAGCAACTCGGCTTCGCAAAACGTTGGTTGGGAATCGGCTGCCGCCCGTTCCACGAGCCGCGATTGTTTCTCTCTCTATCTTCCTGGGTGTACGCTGCGCTTCACCCCAGGCGTTATGCCGTCGCCACGCTTCGCGGGCTGAGGAATTGCCAATCATGACCCAACCGTGCGACGAGGGAGTCATCAAGTCCAGGAGTGCCGCTGCTCCCTGCAGCAAGTCCGCCGGGTCCTGGATACTCGCCGCCACCATCCTCGGCTCAAGCATGGCTTTCATTGACGGCACGGTCGTCAACGTCGCCTTGCCTGCCCTGCAAACAAATCTCAACGCCACAGTAGTCGACGTGCAATGGGTAGTCGAAGCCTATGCGCTCTTCCTCGCAGCGTTGTTGTTGGCCGGCGGCTCGCTCGGCGATCACTTCGGTCGCAAACGCATTTATACGATCGGCGTGAGCCTGTTCGCGCTCGCGTCTATCTGGTGCGGACTCGCGCCAAACATTACTCAACTCATTATCGCGCGCGGCCTGCAGGGCGTTGGTGGCGCGCTGCTGGTGCCGGGCAGCCTCGCGATAATCAGCGCTTCATTTGACGAAGATAACCGCGGCAAAGCGATCGGCACGTGGTCAGGGTTCACAGCAATCACCGCTGCTATTGGTCCGGTGATGGGCGGTTGGTTGATTGAACACGTTTCCTGGCGCGCAGTCTTCTTTATCAACGCACCAATCGCGCTCACCGTGCTCGCGTTAGTCTTCCTGCATGTGCCTGAGAGCCGCGACGAAGATTCGAAAGGACTGGACTGGGCGGGAGCGACGCTCGCTACCCTCGCCCTCGGCGGAATTGTCTACGGCTTGATCGAATCGTCGCGTTTGGGATTCAAGAGCGCGACGATCCTGATCGCTTTGATTGGTGGAGTGTTAGCAGCGATTGCTTTTGTAGGTGTCGAAGCGCGTCTGGGAAAGACGGGCAATCCGATGTTGCCTTTGAAGCTGTTTAAGTCAACCAATTTCACTGGCGCGAATCTGCTAACCCTGTTTCTCTACACCGCACTCAGCGGCGCGCTCTTCTTTCTGCCGCTCAACCTCATTCAGGTGCAGGGCTACACGGCGACGGCAGCCGGCGCTGCGCTGCTTCCCTTCATCGTCGTCATGTTTCTGCTGTCGCGCTGGTCTGGAGGTTTGATCAAGCGTTACGGCGCAAAGCTGCCGCTCGTTATCGGGCCCACCGTTGCCGCAACCGGATTCGCCTTGTTTACGTTGCCAGGTATCGGTGGAGGTACTTACTGGACAACTTTCTTTCCGGCAGTAGTGGTGCTCGGACTCGGCATGGCTGTGAGCGTGGCGCCGCTCACCACGACTGTGATGAACGCAGTGCCGCAGAATCGTGCGGGCGTCGCCTCCGGAATCAACAATGCGGTTTCGCGCACCGCCGGCTTGCTCGCCATTGCCGTACTGGGGATCGTAATGCTGCACACCTTCAATGCCGAACTAGATCGACGTTTCCAGACGATGAATACTGCCCCTGAAATCAAACAAGCCCTGGATCAGCAACGGACAAGATTAGCAGCAGCAGCAATACCTGGCAGCGTCGAACCCGAGACGGGAAAAATATTGAAGCAGGCAATCAACGAATCATTCGTCTCCGGCTTCCGGCGCGTCACCATGGTCTGTTGCGGCCTGGCATTGCTGAGTGGCGTGAGCGCGTGGTGGTTGATTGGGGGAAAGGGCGGAAGGCAGTAGGCACTAAGCAGAAAGCAGAAAACAAAGCCGCCTATGTCGTGGTCGACAGGGCGAATCTTCTGGGATTGCCATCATGCCTGACAACATGCGGCCTACCTCTTCGTACCCCGTTTGTAAGTTGGTCATGCCTCTCCTTCGATATGTAGCCGCCATCCAAAACGAAATCCAGCCAGATCTGAATCTCAGTCGCCTCAACATCACAATCCGTTAATTGTTGTGGCGTCAATCTCACTAGCACCTGACTTCAGCCAAATCCGCGTTCATCATCGAACTTCAAAGTCGACAGTTTGAGTAATGCTGGAGCCGGCAAGGCCATCGGTAATCGTGACCCGCAAATCGTAGCTGCCTGGCAACAGAGTCTGGAGTGCCATCTCTTCGCCGAAGGGAATTCTGGCTGGGTCGGTGCCGCCCTGGTTCACTTTGCGCTGCGGTGATGTCAGCATTACTTGTCCGTTATGCAGAACTTGCGTTTGCGCAGTCAAGTTGGGCGCGCCCGCGGCGTCGCGTTTGGCGTTGTAGATAAACATCCAGTAGCCCAGACGCGTCAGACGCGAAAAGCGGTGGTCCACACTGAGTTGGATCTGCAGATCGGCATCCTTGTTCGTTGCGTTTTCCAAAACCTGCCCGCCTAATAGGACGCTGCTCGTGCTCAATTGCCGGGTGGTCAGATCGGGAATCACGATCCACTGCATCGCGCTGCCGACATGCCCGCTTTTTTCATCACGCGTCGCCACTCGCACCTGATAAATGCCCGGCGCCAGCGGCGTGTGTTGGTTGTAGATAACTCCTGAGGCATCAGACTCTCTGGCATTGAGCGGATTGACGCTCAATTGATTTTTGAAACTCGAAACAAACTTCCCTTTGTCGTTCAGAATTACCCCGGCAAGCTTGATCGTGGCTGGCTGTTTTCCTTCATCCCCATAGTGCAAGCCGCGGTTGGCAATCTGTATCGACGCAGTCAAAACCGTTTCGTTCTTCGGCGTATTTAGATAGGTCAACGACAAGATCGTTGGCAATGCGCTACTCGGATAATAATCGCTGAGCGCAGCGCCGAGTTCGGCTTCCGGCGTCTTCGCTTTCGGACCTCCGGACGACATTTGCGCTGCGGAAACAGCCGCAGTCTCGCTAACCGGTAGTGGTCCGTCTACATAACCGCGAGGCGCGCGCACGGTGAGATCGGGGCGGCCTGCTACAGTCACCTTAACGTGACGGAACTTCGGCGCTTTCTCTTCTTCTTTATCCGGACGCCAGGCCAGCAAATAGTAATTCGAAGTTTCATCGAGGACTTTCTCAACCCAGCGATCAAAGTAGTTCTGGTTGCGCAGCGCGCGGCCGCCCGTGTCCTCGGCGAGCCCATTCATTGCATCCTGATACGCCATGATCTCGCCGACGGGCGCTCCAACATCGAGGCGAGCATTTGACTGGGTGAGATCAACCCGGTCCGTAACTAACCCTCGCGAATCAATGGTGTAAACGACCACGCCGGAGCGTCGAGCCGCGTCGATGATACTGTCGAGCTTGCCTCTCAAGCCCGGGCCATGCGGGCCGGTGTCCATCAGGAAACCATCCGAAATAAAAAAGGCGAGCTTGCGTCCGGGCGCTCGCGCCGATGATCGTATCAGCGACTCGAGCGAAGCATACATATTCTGGGTAATGTTACCGGCCTGCATGAGGACGGCGCGCGCGCTATTCCGGACATCTGTTTCGCACATTGCAGCGATGGCCGCCCTGGCCACGGGAATCGTCTTAGGAGCGCTCGCTTGCACCACACACTCCCTGATGTAGAAATTCAGAATCTCGCCATTCGCTTTGCCTGAACTTGAATCGATACTTAGCGCGTCGAACTCTCTCATCTTTGTGCTGCCGGTTCCGAAACTGCGCACGTCGTAGGGCCGCGGGCTGAGTCGGGTCATGGCAGCATCGAGCACCTGCTTATTATTGGTGAACTGCTGCAGAAAGCCGATTTGTCCGCTGGCCGAAGTAATCGCGACTGAATCCCGGGAACTCATCTCATTGTCGAGAAAACGCCGCAGCATTTGTTTGGTGCGATTCATGCTGTCGGGCGAAAGGTGCAGATCGTCAACGAAGAAAACGATCGTGCGGCCGCGAACTGTTGGGGGCGTCGCCGGCGCCTTGGTGGGCGTGGGGCCGGACTCAGCGCGAGTAGCCAGTTGTTCTTCTCTGGCGCTGCCCGCCGTGACGCGCTCAAAGAAACTGATGGGGCGCGGCTTGCCGTCAACCGTCAATTCAAACTGCCCGCTATCCAAGCCCTCAACGAAGTGGCCGTTCTTATCGAGCACTGTGATCGCCGTCTGCACCAACTCCGCGCTGATGCGCAGTACGTCGTCGTTCTGAGCTTTCGCTTGCGGCTGCTGGGCGTTCGCAACCGGAGCCCATCCGCCCATTCCCTCTGCTCCATTAAGCAAGGCTGTCAGGCAAAGGCAGAATATTAGGAAGCGCATTGCGCGCCGGTTAGGAACATTCATCGGCGGTACCTCTTAGGATGAAGCTTAGGGCCCGAATTCTACCACTAAGAGAACAACTCAGCGACGATCCTACTAACGTGGATCTTTTGGAACCTTGGCCTCGGATCTTTAAGCCGAAAGGTGTTAACGACAGTAGCCAGGGGTAAGCGCGTTTCGCGCTCCACCCCTGGACCACGATCATAAAATATTCCTCGCGCCTTAGGCGCGCCAGAGGTTCTTGTAGATCATCCTCGACACGCTTACGCAAACCGTGATACAACGCGCTCGGCCTCCAATCCGCCGCTGGAAGGGATGAATAATGCAAGATCTGGATGTCAATAAGACCGCAGCGGAGTGGTCTTCATTGGCTGGCAACATCTTCGTGCCACATTCGGAAGAGGACTATAAGAGGCTCGTGGCTTTGCTTCATTCCACGATCGATGAAGTTGGCGAGGACGAGTCGCACCCACTGACCTCGCTCATGGAAATAGTAGGGGCGCTCATCGAGAAGTACGAAGACGAGCACGTGCCTGAGTTAGCGATTGAATAGTTCCAACTGCAGAAGCGGCGGGAGCCCTCCACTCCGGCTGCTTTTCCTTCTCAGCCCAATCTGTGTAATCTGTTCCCGAACTTTAAATCCGAAATCCGCATTCCGAAATCCGAAATTCATTACTAATGAGCACTGAACCAAACAAAGTCATCTACTCGATGGTCGGCGTCAGTAAGTTTTACGACAAGAAGCCGGTCCTTAAAGACATCTACCTTTCCTACTTTTACGGCGCGAAGATTGGCGTCATCGGCCTAAATGGTTCCGGCAAGTCTTCCTTGCTCCGCATCCTCGCCGGCGTCGACAAAGAAATTAACGGCGAGACCGTTGTCTCGCCCGGCTTTACCGTCGGCTACCTCGAACAGGAGCCGCTCATCGACGACTCGCGCACCGTGCGTGAAGTTGTTGAAGAAGCCGTGCAGGAAACTGTCAATCTCCTAAAAGAATTCGATGAAATAAACGCCAAGTTTGGCGAAGAGATGTCTGACGAGGCGATGGACAAACTCCTCGCACGGCAGGGCGAAGTGCAGGAGAAACTCGATCATCAGGACGCCTGGGATCTCGACGCGCGTTTGGAGATGGCAATGGACGCGCTGCGTTGTCCGCCGCCGGAAACGAAGGTCGCGGTCTTGTCTGGTGGCGAACGCCGCCGCGTTGCGCTGTGTCGGCTGCTGCTTCAGAAGCCCGACATTCTTCTGTTGGATGAACCCACTAACCATCTCGACGCGGAGTCAGTCGCATGGCTTGAGCATCACCTGCAAAGTTATCCGGGAACAATCATCGCGGTGACGCACGATCGTTACTTTCTCGACAACGTTGCCGGTTGGATTCTGGAACTCGACCGCGGCCAGGGGATTCCCTGGAAAGGAAACTACACGAGCTGGCTCGAACAAAAGCAGGAGCGTCTGCGGCGCGAGGAGAAGTCAGAAAGTGAACGACAGAAGACGCTGCAACGCGAGCTCGAATGGATTCGCATGTCGCCCAAGGCCCGTCACGCGAAAGGCAAGGCGCGCATCACCGCGTATGAGTCGATGTTGCAGGAAGGCTCGGAAAAGCGGCGCGAAGATTTGGAGATACACATTCCGCCGGGTCCGCGGCTTGGCAATATCGTGGTCGAAGCTGAATCCGTTAACAAAGCCTATGGCGACAACATTCTCGTCGAGAACATGACCTTCAACTTGCCGCCCGGCGGCATTGTCGGCGTGATTGGTCCAAACGGCGCCGGTAAGACGACGTTGTTTCGGATGATTGCGAAACAGGAAGAACCCGATAGTGGCACCTTACGCATCGGCGAAACAGTCTCGCTCGCGTATGTCGATCAAAGCCGCACGCTCGATCCGAGCAAGTCTATTTGGGAAGAAATCAGCGGCGGGACAGACATGCTGATGCTCGGCAAACGCGAAGTCAGTTCGCGTGCCTACGTGGGACGGTTCAACTTCTCCGGCTCGGATCAGCAAAAGAAGGTGAGCATGTTGTCGGGCGGTGAACGCAATCGCGTGCATCTCGCGAAGATGTTGAAAGAAGGCGCAAACGTTTTGCTGTTGGACGAACCAACCAACGACCTTGACGTGAACACGCTGCGCGCTCTGGAAGAAGCGCTGGAGAACTTCGCCGGTTGCGCGGTTGTAATTTCCCACGACCGCTGGTTCCTCGATCGCATCGCCACGCACATGCTGGCGTTTGAAGGCGACAGTAAGGTGGTTTGGTTTGAAGGAAACTATTCGGAGTATGAAGAAGATCGCAAGGCGCGACTGGGTGCCGCCGCTGACCAACCGCATCGGATTAAGTATCGACAATTAACGCGTGGTTGAGCTTGCGCATTGTGCAGGTTGCGCGCCATCCCCTTTTTCCATTTCACGTATCAAAGTTTTCATCCCAGACGGGACGACGAGGTCCAACAAGAGATAATGAACACCAGGGTCATTCAGGTCGCAGGCCTTGCACTGACCATCGCCTACGCCGCGTTCATCATTTGGCTTTACGCAACCGAGCCGCGCAGCTTCAAAGAGGTAGCCAACAGCGCGGAGGTTGCTGCCGGAACCTACCAAATCAACGAGGAGAAATTCGATTCCGGGCACGCCCTTTTCCTGCATGAGCAATTTCGTGCAGCACGCGACGAATGGCAGCGTGCGGATCCGGCCCAAGGTGATGCGCGAACTCAGTTCTATGTAGCTTACTCGTTTTATCGCGAAGGCTGGGGTCGGGTTTATTACGACCAGGATTTGTTCAAGCAGGGACTTGAAGCCGCCAACCGCGCGGTCAACCTTTCTGCAACTGCTCCGCTTACCATCGATGATCCAAATCTGCAGATGCATACGCTTGCGGAGCTGAAGGTCGAATTGGAACAAGGTTTGGAACGGGGCTGGAGCGACGTGAACCCGCTGAAAGTTCTGCGTACGCGGAAATAAAGGTGATGAGTACTAAGTGATGGGTTTAGGAAGATGATGACTGCGAATAATCGCTTAAGAAACCGGGCTCTGCAGCGTTTTGTTCTGCTCCCGCTGTTGTTCTTAACGGTAGCGTTGCTGGGAGGACTGCGTATCAGTGCGGACGTTCGGGCGTTTGTTTTCGTCGCTCCGCCGTTAGTAACTCTTGTGCTTGCTGTCCTGTTAATGCTGCTTTTTATACGTGGCCGGCTGGTGCAATTAAACCGCTGGGTGTCGAGTGATCATGCGCCACTGACAAATATCTCCCACGCCTGGATGCTGTTGACGCTGTTTTTCGCGTCTGCTCAAGCGTTTAACTCAGTGCTTCCCGAGCGCGGCTTGCTTCACTGGCTGTTCTCTTTCTTTTTTCTATGGACGCTCTGGAACAACCAGTTTTCGACGTTTGATGCGCGCCGACTGCTGCGCAGCCTCGCAGTGTTGTTTGGAACGGCGTTCGTACTCAAACACATACTGTTGGCGAGTCTTTATAGTTCGGAAGCCGGGTGGCTAAGAAGCCTGGCCGGCGCACTGTTGCAAGGCGTGTCGCTGGGCACGCTTGACACACCTGCATTCTCGCCGGCTACCGGCTACATCTCTTTCTTCTCGCTTGCACTTTACGTCAGCGGCTTGCTTCTGCTGACGTTTGCCTCGGACGACGATAGTGATGGAACGATCTCCACGGATCAATTAGCCTTGCAACCGACGGGTCGCAAACAAGAGACAGCAATCAGCAATTAGCCGTTAGCGTAAATGCCCGAAGTCCGCTCAACGATCAACCAGAAATGCCCAGGACGAAATCTTCAGCCCGCGGAATCAATGGTCAAGAAGCGCCGCCCGCGGCGAAGTCTCCTCTATCAACATTATTCGCCCGAACCAATCGCGGAATGCTGTTGGACGTTCTCGTTTTCGTCCTCAACCTTTTTCTGATGCGCGTGCTGACGCGGCAAGTCATGAATTTTTACCGCGAGGTTTCATTCGAGTCCCCGCTGGGACAACTAGCGGTCGGAAGCGTATGCGCAGCTATGTGGATATTGCCGGCCGCTGGTGCAGTCTTGAAACGTTGGGGCTTTCACCAACGTCGCAACGCTCCAACACTCGACTCAGTTGAAAGTAGCGTTGGTGGCTGCCTCTTCAATCCCATTATGTATTTCTGCCTTAACCTTGTGATCACTGCGGCGGTGATAGCCAGCCTTGGGACTTTTATTTTCGGCAACCAACGCATGGACACAGGCCCGGTCTTCATCACGCTAACATTCGCCGGCCTTGGGCTCACAATAGTACAGACGGTCCTCATATACCGTTACTTCTCGCCGCCGAAGAAGCCACCGAAGTGGGACTATTTGCGGACGCCACAAGCCGAAACACTTGGCGACATCTGTCTCTTCCTGAACATGATTCTGTTTCAGGTAGGTTGGAACCTGCTGACGTTTTCGCCGCTGCCCCATCCTTCAGGAGTAGGTGAATTTGTCGGCAGATTGTTCTTCCTGTGTTTCATCGCGCTCTTGATTTATTTCCCGCCGCGGATGTTTTATTTAGCGGAAGACATCCACCGGCGCAGCACCTGGTTGACGATGCTGCTGGCGAACTCGCCCGTGATTATTCGCGTGCTGATCGGAAGGAACTCAGGTTCCGGCATCGGTTGGTGAAATGAGTGGTCGAGGACACACTGATGCTGCCCGAAGGCATCATCGCGCGGAATAACTCTGAGTTAGTATTGGAAGCAGTACGGCGCGTGCAGGCTGCGAAAAGTGGGGCGCTAGCAGGGCGGTTAGCTGTCTCTCAACTGATCGCGAAAAGCGTTGGAGCCGCCGTTACTCCGCCATCTCGTCGTTTATTGATTTTAAGGCGCTCTCGAGCATCGTCCGGTGGGCCGGGTTTGTGGCGCCTGCCAGTTGGGTCATGATGCGCGAGCGCGAGAGTCGCAGAGACTCAAACTTGGCGCTGCGAGCGCGCTCTTCCACCGAAGAGGTACCACGGTTGGCTCGCGCGGCTGCCGCTTCCTGTTGCCGTTCGAACACCTCTTCCATCTTGCCGGCTAAATCGTCGCCATCCCATCCCATTGCGTCGCCTCCTGTAAAATTTTGTCCATCCTAACACCTATTCCGGCGATGCACACTGTTGTCCCGGTGTTTGCGTGTCCGCAAGGGTGAAGCAGATGAGATTTTCCATTTCTCAATTGAAATTTTTCATTTGCCACTTAGAGCAACTGCCTATCTCAACTGCTTACTTCTACCGCAAGACATTTCGGATCCAGAATGCTCCTGGCTCTCAATGGGAAATGAGAAATTTCAAATGAGAAATGGAAACTCTCCTTTTTCTTCAGTCCGCGCGAGGACTCAACTTACGACTCCACTTGCGCTTTGGCTCATGTGCTGAGACGATTGCGCGAACATTATGAGCCAAGCGATCGCGAAGGAAAAGAAAAAGCGTATCACACTCTCAAGCGCCTGGGGCGATGCCCGAGAATTGATCTGGGAACACCGCTTCCGGCTCGCACTCGGCCTGTCGCTAATGATGTGCAACCGGCTCGCCGGTCTGGTGTTACCGACCAGTTCGAAATACGTAATCGACGAAGTCGTCCTGAAACATCGCAGCCAACTGCTGGTGCCGCTCGCGCTGGCAGCGGGCGCGGCCACGGTCGTTCAAGCGCTCAGCTCGTTTGGTCTGTCGCAAGTGTTGGGCGTGGCCGCGCAACGCGCTATTACGGAAATGCGCAAGAGCGTGCAGGAACATGTTGCGCGCCTGCCGATTCGCTACTTCGACTCAACCCAGACCGGCGTCCTCATCTCGCGCATCATGACTGACGCCGAGGGAATTCGGAATCTTGTCGGCACCGGACTGGTGCAACTCATCGGCGGTTTGGTGACGGCTGCGATCGCTCTATGCGTTCTCTTTTATCTGAACTGGCGGCTAACGTCCGTAACGCTGCTGGCGCTCGCCGCATTCGGCGGCGTGATGGCGCTGGCCTTCAAAAGACTGCGTCCGCTGTTTCGTGAACGCGGGCAGATCAATGCTGAAGTGACGGGCCGTTTGACTGAATCGCTGGGCGGAATTCGCATCGTCAAAGCATATGCAGCTGAGAAACGGGAGGAACTGGTGTTCGCTCGTGGCGCGCATCGATTGTTCCGAAACGTGGCGCGTTCGATGACCGCAGTTTCCGCCGTTATGGCATTTGCAACAACCATCGTGGGTATTATTGGCGTCATTTTGATTCTGGTGGGCGGTCACGACCTGCTCGCCGGTCGCATGACACTCGGCGACTTTGTCATGTACATGATCTTCACTGGCATGGTAGCGATGCCCTTGATAGAAATTGCTTCCATCGGGACGCAGATCACGGAGGCGTTTGCCGGGCTCGATCGCATACGCGAGATAAAACGCATGGCGACTGAGGACGAGGACGATGCCACCCGGCAACCTTGTCCGGTAATTGTCGGCGAGGTCGAGTTTGCTGATGTCAGCTTTGAATATAACGATGACACACCGGTACTGAAACACGTCTGCTTTCGCTCACCCGCGGGCTCGACAACGGCGCTCGTGGGATCTAGCGGTTCCGGCAAGTCGACGCTGATTAGTCTGGTGATGGCTTTCAATCGGCCCATAGCGGGAAGCGTTTCCATTGATGGCCGTGATTTGGAATCAATGCGCTTACGAGATTATCGCAACCAACTAGGCGTGGTTTTGCAGGACAACTTTCTGTTTGACGGCACTGTCGCTGAAAACATCGGCTTCTCTCATCCGCACGCTACCCGCGAAGAAATCATCGCGGCCAGCCGCATCGCTCATTGCGAAGAGTTTATCAACGGCTTTGCCGACGGCTATGACACGATCGTCGGCGAACGCGGCGTGAAGTTGTCAGGCGGACAACGACAGCGCGTTGCTATCGCTCGGGCCATTCTCGCGGAACCCAGGATTCTCATCCTCGACGAGGCGACCTCGAGTCTCGACAGCGAAAGTGAAGCGCTGATTCAGGACGGCCTGCAGTCTTTGCGCCGTGGTCGCACCACTTTTGTCATCGCGCATCGACTGTCAACCATTCGCAGCGCGGATCAGATTCTGGTGCTGGAGGCCGGCGAGATCGTCGAACGCGGCACCCATGAAGAACTGCTCAGCGCCGGCGGACGTTATAAACAACTCTACGATAAGCAGTACAATTTCGAGCGCAATCAGTTCATAAACCCCGGCGAAGATTTCACGCCGGAGTTACCCAAAGCGGCAAAGACGGCGTCAATTTCGGACGCACTACCGACGAACTTGTGATCAAACTAGTTCGGAGACTGAGGAGGACCAGAAATGGAAAATCAGAACTTTGCAAACCATACGCGTTGGCATCCACCTTTCCACTTTTTCATAATGCCCGTGATGCTGATTAACTTCTTCTGGTGGGTTGTGACATTTGTCAAGAATCCCGGCAGCGATACGGGTTGGTTGATCATAGTCTCGCTGGCCCTGCTGATGCTGACGTTATTCGTGCGGACGAATTCTCTCAAGGTGCAAGATCGAGTTATCAGGCTCGAAGAGAAACTGCGTTACCAGCAACTTCTTTCCCCAGCGCTCGTGCCACAAGCTTGCGCGTTACCGCCGCCGCAGATTGTCGCACTCCGTTTCGCCGGCGACGACGAGCTGGAAGCGTTGGTTCGCGCGACGCTAGCGGGACAATTCGCCAAATCGAAAGACATCAAGCTGGCGATCAAGCATTGGCGGGCTGATATGTTCCGCGTTTGAGTCTGCGGTAGTAGTACTCAATTGCGTTATCCCCTTCCTCCAAAACCGTAATCGGCTGTGCGGCACTCCCCATATCGTGCACAACTTGGTCTGCAGGTTCGCACATCGTCTACCTCGTGGTAGAGATCACGCCCGCAACTATTTATCACTCCGCTAATTCAACGAGATTCGGCTGCGAAAGCTGCTGGACAACTGTTGGCACGGTCGTTGCTAAAGTAGTCCTCGTCTGCGTCATTGCAGTATGGTTTTGGAGCGGCGGCGCGAATTGAGAAAATTGAGATGCGAAGTGTGAACACGACCCACGCCAAACTACGACGACTTAAACTGCGTCGTCAGAAAGAGCGAAGGTTGGAGATGAAAACAGATAAGAGTGTTCGTTGAGCCTGGTTCGTCGAGCGATGTGTGAATGACAAACTGAAATTCATCGAACATGAAGAATCGGCGGCCTCGCGGTTGCCGATTGGGAGCCCGCAAGCGAAGGGGAGAGCGCGGGCGGGCTTCCAAAATATCGTTAACCAGATTGGTTCGGTCGCCCCGGTAATAACGTAAGTAGGCGACTATCGAAAAGCCCGTTGCGAAGGGGAGAGCGCAGCGGGCTTTTTCGTTTCTAGGACACTCATTTCCGCGGGGCCTTTGTTTTTAATAGGACGTCGGAACAGACCAGAATGTCGTTCTAGTTCGCTGCGGCTTCGCGATATTTGGCCTCGACGATACGAGAGTAGTTGGGATTGAGATAGACAACCCGGCCAGCAACAATCGTGGCTACCGCAGCGCCGCTCATTGCTCTCCCATGAAACGGCGTGTTACGGCTTTTTGATTTTGAAGCTGCAACGTCGCAGACCCAATTGCACGCCGGATCGAGAATTGTGACGTCCGCGTGCGCATTTTCTGCAAAGCTTCCGCGGTCCTTTAGACCAAAGATTCGCGCCGGATTAGTCGAGCACAACGAAACGAGACGTTCGATATCGATAATGCCTTGGTTCACCAAATCAAAAGCCAGGCCAACAGCGGTCTCGAGTCCGATAATACCAAACGGTGCCTGGTCGAATTCCAGATCCTTTTCATCCGCGTGATGCGGCGCGTGATCGGTCGCAATCGCATCGACCGTGCCGTCGCGCAAACCCTCCAATAACGCGGCGACGTGATCATGGCTTCTGAGCGGCGGACTAATCTTCGTGTTCGTGTCGTATTGCTCAAGGGCATCGTCAGTCAACGTCCAGTGATGCGGCGCTACTTCGCAAGTGACCGGCAGTCCCATTTCTTTGGCGCGGCGCACGGCATCGAGCGCTCCGCTCGTCGACACATGAGCGATGTGAACTGCAGCGCCGGTTAGCTTAGCGAGAACGCAGTCGCGAATGACGTGGACATCTTCCGCCGCCGCCGGCATGCCGCGCAGTCCCAGAATGAGGGACCAGCGACCTTCGTGCATTACGCCTCCCGCGGTTAGCGAAAGGTCCTGGCAGTGGTCAACAACCGTCAGATCAAACCCGCGCGCATACTCCATTGCCCGTCGCATCACGCCCGCGGTCGGCACCGGATGGCCGTCATCAGAAACAGCGACGATGCCGGCGCGGTTCATTTCGCCCATCTCGGAAAGTTCTTTTCCGTCGCAGCCTTTGGTTATCGATCCAATTGGAAAGACATTAGCAAGCTGCGCGCGCTGCGCCTGTTCGATGACAAAGCGAGTAACGGCGGGACTATCGTTTACGGGATCGGTGTTGGGCATGGCGCAGACGCTTGTCCAGCCACCGGCCACTGCGGCCGCCGCGCCACTCGCAATCGTCTCCTTGTATTCTGCGCCCGGCTCGCGCAGGTGAGTATGCATATCGATGAAACCCGGCGCGACAACTAGGCCAGTCGCGTCCAACAATTCTGCGTCGCGAGGTTTTTCTTCTCCGCGCTCAAGCACCCCGACCACGCGTCCATCTTCGAGCAGAAGATCGCGACCGGTGTTTATTCCCTGCGCGGGGTCGACAAGGTAGCCATTGGTAATTAGAAGCTTCATCTTTCAGTTGTTACGCAAACTGTTGGTCTGCGTCTTTGAGTGCCCGCAGCATGTTTGTTGGCGACAAGAACTCAAACTAATAGTTGCTTTTCAATCAGTGTCCCTTATCATCCAGTTCGCTGTGGCCGCCACCGGCGAGCAGGTAAAGCACGGCCATGCGCACTGCCAAACCATTTGTTACCTGATCCAGAATCAATGAACGGCCACCGTCAGCGATTTCCGACGCCATCTCGATGCCGCGATTGATTGGGCCGGGATGCATCACGATCGCGTCCGCTGCCGCATGTTCCAAATGTTTCAGCTTGAGTCCGAAGTGAACTGCATACTCGCGCATCGACGGAAAGAAAGCTGCGTCTTGTCGCTCGCGCTGGATGCGAAGAATCATCACCACATCAGCGCTTTCAATCGCGTCTTCGATCGTCTTCTCAACGCGTAGCCCTTGTTCGACGAGTTCACCGAATTCCAGCGGCACAAGCGTGCCGGGGCCGGCGACGCTAACAGTCGCGCCGAGTTTTGTCAGCAGATGAATGTTTGAACGCGCCACGCGCGAGTGCAGCACGTCGCCAATGATGGCAACCTTGAGACCCTCAATCTTTGACTTTTGTTCGCGGATTGTCAGCGCGTCCAGCAGCGCCTGCGTGGGATGTTCATGAGCGCCATCGCCGGCATTTACGATTGGAGCGTTGCCCATTCTGGCGAGATGCTGCGGCGCGCCGGCCATCGAATGCCGCACAACGATGCAGTCAGGGGCCATCGCTTCCAGATTGCGTGCGGTGTCAAGCAAGGTTTCGCCTTTGCTGACGCTGGAAGTGGAAACGCTGATGTTGATGGAGTCGGCGGAAAGTCGTTTGGCCGCGATCTCGAAGGAGGTGCGAGTGCGCGTAGACGATTCGAAGAAGAGATTGATAACTGTCCGGCCACGCAAAGCCGGCACTTTCTTGATTTCGCGGCGAGAGATATCGCGAAACGTCTCGGCCGTATCAAGCAGGTGCGTGATCTCGCCGGCTTCAAGTTCGCGGATGCCGAGCAGGTGTTTGCGGGTGAAATTCATCTGGTTAGTAGTCAGCAATCAGGAGTAAGCAATCAGCCGGTCGCAAATAGTTTGTTACATCGTTTCCTTGGGGCCCGACGTCGAACCTCAGGCTGACTGCTGTTTTCTGATTGCTGTCTGCTTCTTTCAACAAAAAAGCGGCCATCGCTGGCCGCTGCTTCAACTTCCGTCGGCCGCTTCGGCCGCCGGCCGTTCTACAATTACGACGCCCTCTTCGTCGTCAAATTCCTTGAGCATCACCTTGATGATCTCGCTTTTCTTCGTCGGCACCAACTTGCCAATGTAATCGGCCTGGATAGGCAATTCGCGATGCTCTTTGCCGCGATCTATGAGCACTGCAAGCTGCACTCGCCTGGGGCGGCCAAAGTCGATTAACTGATCCAGCGCCGCACGAATCGTGCGACCGGTATAAAGCACATCGTCAATCAGCACGATGTTGCGGTTCTCAATACCACCCGGAAGGTCTGTGCGGTTAACAATGGGCTTAGCGCCGACGGTTGAGAGATCGTCGCGGTAGAGCGTAATGTCGAGGATGCCAACCGGCGGTCGGCTTCCTTCGAGATCAGCGATCTTGTCAGCCATTCGTTCAGCGAGTGGCACACCGCGGCGGCGTATTCCCACGAGGTACAGATCGCCGGCGCCATGATTCTCCTCGACAACCTCCGAAGCGAGGCGGGCAAGCGCGCGATTGATTCGCGGGCTGTCCATGATGCGTGCCTTCTCGATGAAATCCATTGCGCGGGATACTAACAAGAACGCTTGGGCGGTGACAAGCAAGCCACGGTCGTGGCTGTTATCTCAGTTCAACTGAGACCCCAACCGGGCGTTTCAGCGCCCGTACAGGCGAACTGTAGGTCGATGCAATCCCCAGCTTGCTTTCTGATACCAGAACTCAGCGCACTTGATTATCCGGCGCCGGCCTCGCAGGCCCAGCGGACGCGTAGACCGGTAGAAGTAGAGCCGCAAAATGGTCAAGGTGTGTCTCGATCGCATAGTCGCCTCTTCTTCTGACTTGGTTGATTGGAAGAATGAAAACTTAAACTATCTCGGCTGCCCTCGTCACCTCATTCGGCCTCAAGCGTTCGCGCCGAGACCGCGGCGCCCCGTTAGTGACCTTGTCTTGAGCCGTTACGCTCTGTTAGTCTCCCACTGCAAACAACAAGCAAGATTAATTCAGAGCCGTTCATGCTCTATCGTTCATTGCTGCGACCTTTACTCTTTCGCCTGCCACCCGAGACGGCCCACGAACTGGCACTCAATTCCCTTTCCTTCGCTCCCAGACTGACAAAAGCCTTACTTGGGAACCGTTTCAAGCGCAGTCCCTTCGGTAAGCTGCAACGTTTTGGCTTGACGTTCTCTAATCCGGTCGGCCTGGCGGCGGGGTTCGATAAAGATGGTGTGGCGCTTGATTCACTCGCCGCGCTCGGATTTGGTTTCATTGAGGCAGGCACGGTTACCTACCATCCCCAACCCGGCAACCCAAGGCCGCGACTCTTCCGACTGCCATTGGACAAAGCGTTAATTAATCGCGCCGGTTTCAATAACGAAGGCGCCGCTGCGTTTGCGAGGCGAGTTGCGCGCGGCAGACCCGATTGCGTTTTGGGCGTCAGCATTGGGAAAAGTAAGGCAGTAGCATTGGAGGATGCGGTCGCTGACTACTTGAAAAGTTTTGAAGTGGTCTATCCAATCGCAGACTACGTCGCTGTTAACATTAGCTCGCCAAACACGCCTCGCCTGCGCGAGCTGCAAAAGTCAGACCAGCTGGAAGAACTATTGCGGGCGCTCCAGGCGTGCAATGAGGAACTGGCTGATCAGCCAGGTGGCCGCGGAGTTTTGCCACTGCTGGTCAAACTTTCACCGGATCTCGACTATGATGAACTTGAGAGCATTGTCGCAGTTGCTCGCAGAAACAAAGTTGCTGGAATCATCGCTACCAACACCACCACCGCGCGAGCGCCGTTGAGTACAAGACGTGATGCAGTGGAAGCATGCGGTGAAGGGGGCTTGAGTGGCGCTCCCTTGCGACGCCGGTCCCGGGAAATGATTGCGACGCTCTACAATATGACGCAGGGTTCGCTGCCTTTGATTGGCATTGGCGGCGTATTCACTGCGGAGGACGCCTGGGAGATGATTAGCGCTGGCTCCAGTTTGTTGCAAATCTATACCGGCTTTATTTATGAGGGCCCGGCGATCGTCAGGAGAATAAACGACGGCCTTCGTCGCATTATCTCGGACAAAGGATTCGTCTCGCTTGACGAGGCAGTGGGCTCACGCGCCAGGGAGTTTTCAGTTTCAAGTTCCAAGTTTCAGGTTCCAAGCGAGGAACCCCGTGGCTCGAACTTGGAACTCGAAACTTGAAACTCGAAACTATCGAGGATGCCATGAGCAAAAACAAACTGATCGTCGCTCTCGACGTGGATAACTCTCAAAAGGCGCGTGAGCTTTTCAATTCATTGCGAGGCGTCGCGGGCATGTTCAAAATCGGCATGCAGGTGTTCACGGCCGCGGGCCCGGCTTTAGTTCGTGAGATTATCACCGCTGGTGAACGCGTGTTTCTGGATCTCAAGTATCACGACATTCCCAATACAGTTGCACGCGCTAGCATCGAAGCAACGCGCCTCGGCGTTTCAATCTTCAACGTACACGCAACCGGCGGCAGCGAAATGATGCGTCGCACTGCGGACGCTGTTGCGGAAGGTGCACACCGGGAAGGACTTCCCCGCCCGCTGGTGATCGCTGTCACGATTCTGACGAGCGCAAACGAGGAGACAGTGGCTGAAGTTGGATTCGGCTCCGAGCCGGCAGAATTGGTGCCTCGCTTAGCAGTGCTGGCTGACGCCAGCGGAATGGACGGAGTAGTCGCATCGCCGCGTGAAATTAGTATCATCCGCTCCGCTGTTAGGAAGCCCGGTTTCGTCGTGGTCACACCCGGGGTTAGACCAACAGGTGCTGCGCTTTTCGACCAGAAACGCGTAATGAGCCCAGGCGAGGCAATCCGCGCCGGCGCGGACTACATCGTAGTCGGCCGGCCAATTCTTGACGCGCCCGACCCGGCCCAGGCCGCGCAACAGATTCTGGATGAAATGGAGCTGAGCGCCGCGAGCAGCGCTACCATCTGAAAGGAACTGAATTCGGCAGCGTGCGTGTACAATTCAGTGAGACAGGCGTGCGCGATTTGTTCTCATTACGTTTTGCACTATGATTCAAAGGTGACCCAAAGTTTGAAATTCGCGACTGCCTGTCTTTTATTGCTCCTCGGAGCGTTCGTCCTATCCTCTTCCGCCCAACAAACAGGGGACTCCCGTTCTCAGCCTTTTTCGCCGGCGCCATATCGTGTCGGTGAACGACTGACCTACAACGTTTCGTTCTCAAACTTTATCAGCGCCGCTCATGTTGAGTTTCTGGTTGCGGCCCGTGGCACCTTCTTCGATCGCGAAGGTATTCAGTTGAAGGCCCATGTCGAAACCAACGGCGTAATCAATGCGGCCTTGTTTGCAATAAACAACGACTACATAACCTACGTTGATCAGGCGACCGGTTTGCCTTATCACGGACAACAAACCATTCGTGAAACTGCCCGCACCACCGAGACCACTGCGGACTTTAATCAACCCGCCGGCGCTGTAGCTATTCCCGAAAAACGCACCTCCAGCGTCCCCGGTAACTACGATTTCTTGTCGGTAATTTATCGTGTGCGCGCCCTCCCGCTGGCCGATGGCGCGACGTACACGCTTTCGGTGCGCAACGAGAACGAGAATTATCAACTCGACATCAAGGCAAGCGGTCGCGAGATGATCAAGACAAATGTCGGGTCATTCAACACGGTCGTCGTGCAGGTGCGGGTAAAAGGTGAGTCGCAAGGCAACTACACGATGAAGGTTTATTTTAGCGACGACCAGCGACACGTGCCGGTGCTGGTGGTCTCGCGTATTTCAGCGGGCGAGATAAGGGCTGAACTGGCAGGTTCAGGCTTCGTGGCGACGCCGACTCCGCCGCCGGCGCCGACGGCGACACCCTTAACTCCGACGCCACCACCAAGAACGCGTTTAGCAATTCCCGGAACCCCGGCAGATGACACTTCGCCTCGAGATCTGCCGTTCAAAGTCGGCGAACAGTTGAACTACCAGGTGCTGCTGCCGAGCGTGCCGACTCCGGTAGCCGCGGTATCGTTTCAGGTTCGGGCGCGCTCGAAATACTTCGATCACGATGGCTTCCAATTCACGCTAAGCGCGCAAACCACGAACGCGCTTCAAAAGCTTTTTGTGGCCAGCGACAACATGGTTTCGTATGTCGATCCGACCACGCTGCTGCCCTTCCATACAGAATTTACTTTCAATGAAGGCCGCCGCCGTTTCAGTAGTAAGCTCACAATCAATCAGGACTACGGCACAGCGAAGCCGGAAACCGGCAACCGGATCGAGATTCCCGTGGGCACGCACGACTATCTTTCGTTCTTCTATATGCTGCGCACCTTGAATCTGAATCCGCCCAAGCGAAATGCGGTGTCGATACTCGTTAACAATCAGCCCAAGACGCTCTTCATTACGGCCCTGAAGCGGGAAGGCGTGCAGATTGGTTCGCAAACGATTCCGGCCATACAGATTTCGCTGACCACCGACGATTCTCAAGGTGACAAATATCAGTTTCGCGGCTGGATTAGCGACGACAAACGGCGCTTACCGCTGCGCCTCACGGCGCTAACTGAATTGGGCGCGATACGCGCGGATCTGGCGATTATTCCTGTTACGCCACAGTAGCTTCGTCCCCGACATGTTCCAGCCGCACTTATCCAGCTTTTGAAATTGAAAACTGTTTTCAATTAGACTATACTGTCTTTCGACCTTCGGGAGGTTCAACGACAGCCCTTGCCGCCGAGACCGATTTCTTAATTGGAACGCCATCAATGCTTAATTCCTTCATTATAGTTTTGCGCGAGGGTTTTGAATCCTTCCTGCTTGTCGCCGTAATCCTTTCCTACTTGCGAAAATCCGGCCAGAAGTGGTTGACCTCTGCAGTCTACGTCGGAATCGCTTTGGCGTTGTCTGCCAGTGCGGCGCTCGGCTATCTGCTCAGAAAAGGTGTCGACGATCTGGGTCTGGAGCGAATTTTTGGCGTTACGATCGGCGGTTATCTCAATCAGTTTTTGGGAAACGAGTCGCTACGCGAGGGCATTCTCGGAGTGGTGGCAATGGTCATGGTGGGAAGTTTGGTGATTTACATGTGGCGCACCGGTCCGAAGGTTCAGCAAAGAATGCGGAGTCGCCTGGACGCAGTCTCGTCGCGTAGTTCGCGCCTCGCCGCCGTCGCCGGAGTGTTTCTGTTTACGTTTCTCATGGTCACCCGAGAGGGAATGGAAACTGCGCTCATGCTTCTCCAGGTGCATGGTTCAGAGATGCTGACGGGAGCATTGCTCGGGCTTTGTGCCGCCGGAGCGTTCGCCTGGAGCTGGGCCAAGTTTGGACATCTTATCAACGTAAGGCGGTTCTTCCAGGTTACTGGCATTTTTCTGCTGCTGTTCATGCTTCAGGTTGGGATCTATTCTTTCCATGAATTTTCTGAAGCCGGAATCCTGCCAAACAGCGACGTGCTGCACGCAGCGACTGAAAAGTTTTCACCTGACGGTATTTATGGCAAGTGGTTTTCGGTGGTGATGATTGCGGTGTGCGCGCTTTGGCTTATTGGGGGGTGGGCACTCGACAAGGTGAGAAAACCAAACCTGCAGATGTTGAGTGGCCTGAAAGAGAGCCACTAGTCATTCCATTGGTCTTAACTGATTGGGCGGGCCTTAATCAATCTGATTCAAGCCCGCCCACTTTTTCAGCTACTTCGATGCAACAAACCTATCTGTCGTTATCGTGGTTATCATTGTCGTGGTTGTCATCGTTGTCCTCGCCTCTTCTCGTAGCCTTGAATTGTGCGGCTGGGATGTAACCGGCCCAGCAAGCTGCGGTAGGCGAATCGAGCCGGAACGTGCCCACGCCAGCGGCCCCATTGTCACAGTATTCAGCAGCGATGTTGCTGTTTTGATAAAGAGTGCCGAAGTAAGGGCCTGTCTAGCTCCCGACATACTGTTTAGCTAGTTCCCGTTTCAGCAACTTTCCGGTTGGCCCCTTCGGAATTTCCTTAACAATTCTGACAGTCTTCGGACACTTGTAATCGGCCAGTCGCGCACGGCAAAAAGCAATGATCTCTTCTTCCGTCGCTTCCCCGCCCTCTTTGAGCACCACAAACGCGGCGACTTCTTCGCCGTAAAGTTGGTCCGGAACTCCGATCGTCGCAGCGGCGGCCAGGGCTGGATGCTGATAGAGGACTTCGTCGATCTCGCGAGGGTAGATGTTCTCGCCGCCACGAATGATCATGTCGCTCTTGCGATCAACGATGAAAAAGAAGCCGTCCGCATCGCGGTAGCCGACGTCACCGGTGTGGAACCAGCCGTTGCGAAACGCGGTGGCCGTAGCCTCGGGATTTCGGTAGTAACCCTTCAGAATGTTTTCGCCGCGTAAGACTATTTCCCCGAGTTCTCCATTTGCTACTTCCTTGTCATCATCGTCAACTACCCGCATTTCATTCCCGATTGGTTTGCCGCAGGAGCCTGGACGGCGCCGCTTATCAGGCGGATTGAAGGTCGAGCGACAGGTTGATTCCGAAAGTCCGTAGCCCTCGATCACCAGACATTTGAAAGTCTCCTCAAAGCGTTTCATCACTTCGGCTGGAACGGGCGCTGAACCACACATCGCAAACCGAAGTTGCTCAGTCTTCAAGTCTTCCGGAACGCCGTCGGGATAAGTAGTCAGCAGCATGGACAGCATCGTCGCGACAGATCCGAACGAAGTGATTTGGTAGTCAGAGATGATTTGCCAGAAACGTGACGCGGAAAACTTTGGACTAACTACGGTCGAGCCGCCGGCGTAAAGGGCCGACATCGTCGTAACTGACACTGCGTTCATGTGAAACAGCGGCATGATGGTCAGCAGCCGGTCGTCTTTGGTGAATCGGAGCCACTGGCTAATCTGCCTGGCGTTGGCGATGAGATTTCCGTGGGTCAGCAAACATCCTTTCGGCTTGCCGGTCGTGCCCGAGGTGTAAATGATGATCGCTTCGCTATCGCGCTCGATGTTCGAGTTATCCAGATTTTCCGAACCGGCGTCGCTAAAATCTTTCGTGGCCGCCGCCTCACCTGCAAACGGAATGATCTCTCGCAATCCTGGGAGTTTGCTTTTGACGCTAGCGATGGTTGGCTGGAAATCCGGATGGACCAGCAATACTTTGGTTTCCGAATCGGAAATTACAAAGGAAATCTCCTGTGCCTTCAGCAATGAATTTACCGGCCCGGCAATCGCGCCTAGTTTCCAGCAAGCGAAATACGCGATGATGTACTCCGCGCTATTTGGCATCAGCAGACTTACTACATCGCCTTTGCCAACGCCGCGCGCTTTCAAAAGCGCAGCTGTGCGGTTCACAGCCGCCGCAAACTGTGCAAACGTGAACCGCCCTCCATCCGCTTCACTGAATAGAAACTGTTTCTCGGGAGCGGCAGCTACCCGACTCCCGAGCAATTCACCCAGAGTCTCTGGTTCACGCAGCCTCCCCGGCGCAGTTTGTTTCGTCTCCGTCATGCTTCACTGTTGATTAGATAGTCCGCTCCTGAGCAAATTCGGTTGATTGTGATTCAAGGCGTTTCAGATGATATATTATGCCGCGTTCAATTCTACAACCAGCAAACCTCGGCATCTCCTTTATGGACACCTATCGAAATTTTATCAATGGCCAATGGCTTGAATCGACGTCGACGAAACTCGTCCAAAACATCAACCCGGCAAACACTGGGGACATAATCGGAACAGTGAAACAGGCTACGCGCGACGAGACAAGGAGCGCGGTGGAGGCGGCAGCGGCAGCCTTTCCCGGCTGGCGTTCTACACCCGCACCTGCTCGCGGGAAAATTGTGGCTCGCGCTGCGCGCCTGTTGGAAGAACATAAGGAAGAGTTGGCAGAGATTCTGACTCGAGAAGAAGGAAAGACGCTGGCCGAATCGCGCGGTGAGTTGCAGCGTTCAATTAACGTCGCCGAGTTTTGCGCCGGGGAATCGCGCCGCATGAACGGCGAAACGATTCAATCCGAGTTGCCGTCAAACTTTGCCTACACGATAAAACAACCGTTAGGCGTCGTCGCCTGCGTCACTCCCTGGAATTTTCCGGTCGCCATTCCGGTTTGGAAAATTGCACCCGCGCTGGTTGCCGGGAATGCCGTAGTCTTTAAACCTGCGACGCTCACGCCGGCAACCGGGGTACGCATAGTGGAACTTTTCGCCGAGGCCGGCATCCCACCCGGTGTCTTGAATCTGGTATTGGGCTCTGGTTCGGAAGCGGGTGACGAGATTATCAATCACCCGGCAGTGAAGGCGGTCTCGTTCACCGGGTCAAACGAGGTCGGCATCCGTCTTTATGAAGAAGTTTCGCGGCGCGGCGCCAAGGTCCAATGCGAAATGGGCGGCAAGAATCCGGTAATAATTCTTGAAGATGCGGATCTCGATCTGGCAGTCGAGTCGACGGCGCAAGGTGCATTCGGATCATCCGGACAACGTTGCACGGCTACGAGTCGCGCAGTTGTTATCGATGACATCGCTGACGAATTCGTCGACCGTATCGCCAAACGCGCCGGCACGATGCGAATTGGCGACGGCATGGATCCAAGTACAGAGATGGGGCCGACGGTGGATGAGGGCCAGTTCAAAACCGTATTGAAATATATCGACATCGGACGCGAAGACGGAGCCACACTCGTTTGCGGCGGCTCGCGCGCGACCGGCGACGGGCTGGACAAAGGCTTTTTTGTAAACCCAACTGTTTTCGATCACGTGACGCCAGACATGCGTATCGCGCGTGAAGAAATCTTCGGTCCGGTGCTCTCGGTTCTGCGCGTCAAGAATTTCGAAGAAGCAATGCTGGTCGCGAATGACACTGAATACGGATTGTCGTCCTCGATTTTCAGTAACGACGCGGCGCGCATCTTCCGTTTTGTCGATGAGATTGAGACCGGCATGACGCACATCAATTCTCCGACGACCGGAGGCGAAGCGCACATTCCGTTTGGTGGCATCAAAGGCACCGGCATCGGCGATCGCGAACAAGGTTCGACGGCGCTGGATTTCTACACCGAACTGAAAGTTGTTTACGTCGATTACACCGGCCGCAAGCGCGAAGGCAATCTATATTGACACGCACATCTGGTGTTTTGATTTGATAGCTCATTTTATGGATAGCATAAATCAGGATCTACTCCAGGTGTTGCGCAACGTGCTAACGCAGTTGCCCTCGTTGTTGACGCTTCTAGTTTGCCTTGTGATCGCGTTATTACGCTCGAAGCGTCATCCGAAGGTTTCTATGCTTGCGGGACTTGGGATGATTCTTATTATCTTCGATGAGCTGTTTTACTCAGGGGCGTATATTTGGATTCCGCGTTTGTTTTTTGCTACTGGTAGTGATCGGGACCATCAGACCTTCTTTTACCTTTTGGGGCTCAGTAGCAGCCTCCTATTTGCCCTGTCGCTGGGAATGCTACTCATAGCCATATTTATTGACCGCAATCAAAGGGTTGAGGGAGATGCTGGGGCGTAATGGAAACTAGCTTGTTCCACTATCTGTGTAAGACGTTGGCCAGTAATGCTGGTGGTCCTAATGGGTCTTGTCTTTGCAATCATATGCTGGAGACGGCATCCAAAAGTTTCCGCGTTGACTGTAGCGGGCCTGCTACTTTTCCAGCTTCAATCGCTCGCGTTCTCATCGTTGTACTATTTTTTGCCACGGCTGGCAGACCATGGCTGGACGTGGCGGTCAATTGATCACCTCTCCATCGGGTTGGATATATGCCATGACCTTATCTTTACCGTAACATTCGCTTTGCTGGCAGTCGCAATTTTTACCGGGCGCACCAGACTAGAGGCCTCTTCCCAGCCGGCTAACGCAACGCCTACCTGACCCAGTCTTATGGCCAGGAACGATTTCTTATTCGGGTAAATCCGCAGCAAATAGTTCGGTGACAATCCGGCGAAACTCGCAGTCAAGCACAAACTGAGGCGGCTGGTTCCTTTTGGTTCCGGCCGCCCTTTTTTCTTCATGACCTCCGTCGTCCAGACAAGAACAAATTCGTTCATGGAAAATTCAGTTGGCAGGAAGGTTATGGCGCATTTTCTTACGGCCACTCTCAGCTAGACACAATCATTTGTTACATTCAAAATCAAGAAAAGCATCACCAGCGCAGGTCATTCAAAGCGGATTATCTAACGATGCTGAGAAAGTTTGATATCGCGTTTGAAGAGAAATATGTTTTTGAATTCGTTGACGAGTCTGCGGTCATAGAGCGGGATTAAAGCCCCGTTAGGGGCACAATGTTTATAGAACCCGCCCGCCCACGAATTCATTCGCTTCGTAGGAGCACCATGTGAACTGGGTTAACATTGCGCTCCTACGGAGCTTGGTTGACTTGAAGGAGCTCGGTGCTATAAACAATTCGCCCCTACCGGAGCGAGGCGAGTCCCCAGGACTCTTGAGGCAATTATGAAAACATTAATCAAGAACGGCCGGGTCATTACCGCCACCGACGACTACAAAGCCGACATCCTTATTGAAGACGAACGCGTCTCGGTCATCGGCGCGAAACTCGACATGGAAGTCGACAAAGTGATTGACGCGGCGGGTAAGCTCGTCATCCCCGGCGGCATTGATCCACACACGCATATGGAACTTCCCTTCGGCGGCACACAAGCCTCAGACGATTTCACTACCGGCACGCGCGCCGCAGCCTACGGCGGCACGACCACCATTATTGACTTTGCAGTACAGTACAAAGGCGAGTCGCTCATCCAGGGCATCGACAACTGGCACAAGAAGGCCGAAGGCAAGACGGCGATCGACTACGGCTTTCACCTCATCACCACGGAACTCGAAGATAATCAGATCGAAGAGCTGCACACGGCGATGGACGAAGGCGTAACGAGCTTCAAAATGTTCATGGCCTATCCGGGCGTATTCCTCGTTGACGATGCCACGATCTTCCGCGCCATGTCGGCGGCCGGCGAACGGGGCGGTTTGATCTGCATGCACGCGGAAAACGGAATCGTTATCAACGAGATCATCAAGCACGCGCTGGCGAAGGGCCATACCGCGCCGAAGTATCACGCCCTAACGCGCCCGACGATCGCCGAAGCCGAAGGCGTGCATCGCGCGATTGCGATTGCGGAAATGGCCGAGGCGCCGGTCTACATCGTCCACCTGTCCTGTGCCGATGCGCTCAACCAGGTCCGTCAGGCGCGCGATCGCGGGATACCTGCGTTCGCCGAAACCTGTCCGCAGTATCTCTTCCTTTCGCTCGACAACTATGACGAGGCGGGATTTGAAGGCGCCAAATATGTGATGACGCCGCCGCTGCGCGATAAGGCAAACCAGGCGGAGCTATGGAAGGGTTTGAAGATGGACGACCTTCAGGTTATATCCACCGACCATTGCCCCTTCTGCATGAAGGAGCAAAAGGAGCTCGGTCGCGACGACTTCTCCAAGATTCCGAACGGCGCCCCCGGTGTCGAGAATCGCGTGCCGCTGATTTACAACGGCGGGGTGGTTGAAAATCGGATCAGCCTCAACCGTTTCGTCGAACTGACCTCAACGGCTGCCGCCAAGATGTTTGGTTTGTTTCCGAAGAAAGGCACGATCGCAATTGGTTCGGATGCGGACATCGTCATCTTCGATCCTGATAAGGAACAGACACTCAGCCTAAAGACAAACCACATGAACGTTGACTACTGCACCTATGAGGGGAAGAAGATCAAGGGCGTGGTGGAGACTGTTCTTTCGCGCGGCAAAGTTGTAATCGAAAACGGCGAATACAAAGGCAAAGCGGGCGACGGGCAGTTTCTGAAGCGCGGGACGTGTGTTTCGATGTAGTATTCACCAATTGCTAGTCTGTGCTGGAGATGAGGTTCCCAATGAAAACTGCACTCCTGAAGTTTTAGTCATTGTTGTTCTAGTGTTGCTGGCCTCAGTGTCGGTAGTCGCCGATGAGAAACCGGGGCCACGGCTCATCACCGTCGCCGGCGAAGCAGAAATAAACGTGGCTCCTGATGAGGTAGTATTCGACGTATCGGTACAAACGATCAACAAGGATCTGCGACAGGCGAAAAATCAAACCGACGAACGCTTAAAGAAGCTGATGGAATTGACACGCAAGTATAAGATTG
>JBDUDV010000040.1:0-28912 GCA_040002755.1 Acidobacteriota bacterium
AGTCCGAGATCGAAGAGGACCTCAGCGCATTGCTTGTATTCTCGTAGATCCACTGCCAGGCCAAGTTGTTCGTTAGCCTCCACGGTGTCCGCCCCTTTGTCCTGAAGGGCATAGGCGCGAATCTTGTTTAATATCCCGATCCCGCGTCCTTCCTGCAGTTGATAAACGACAGCGCCTCGCCCTTCACGTTCGATCATCTGCATGGTTTGGTGAAGCTGACCACCGCAGTCGCACTTGGTCGATCCAAACACATCCCCGGTCAAACACTGCGAGTGAATGCGAACCAGCGTTGGCGTATCGCGACGCATTTCCCCCTTAAACAAAGCGACAAATTCTTCATCGCTGGTCAGCGAGCGATAACCCGCGATCTGAAAATCACCCCATTCGGTTGGCAGGCTGGCAACAGCCACGCGCGCCACTGTTAGAATTCCTTCAGACCCCGGACACTCTGCTGTTGCTTCTTTCAACGAATTTCCTTTCGTAAAACCTCACAAACTAACGTAGGGTTACCCCGGGGAGGGTTCCCGGTTGTTATTTTATAGGACTAACGCTTGGAGCGCCACGAGCCGTGTTCGCTGGATTGACGCGACCTAATCCTCTGGAATACGTTGCGACGACAATCCCCGCGAGCTAAGATGGCCGCGTCCGCATAGATCCGTTGAACTGTATTAACCTCCTAAGCCGATATCGATGCCCAGCCAAAATAACGAAGACGGGCCCGAGTTTACTCAGCTGCAACCGCCTGACAAAGCCGTTAAGTCTCCGCAAAAAGAACGACGGCCGGCGCTGGTTTCATTGCGTGGGGAGTTAATGGCGGTGCCCATTCCGCTCGAGCGAGATGAGGTAATAATCGGGCGGGCGATCGAGGCTGATGTGCGCCTAAACGATACCCGGGCCTCTCGTCTTCACGCCCGGATTTCAAGCGAACTGGATCCGGCGACCAATCAACCGATTTGCCGCATTGCAGATCTTGGATCGACCAACGGCACCCTCGTCAACGGTGAGCCGATCACGGAGGTGACACTTAACGACGGCGACAAGATCGTCATCGGTGATCACCTTTTTCGCTTCGATCTGCTGGATGAGATCGATCGTGAGTTTCAACAGCAGATTCATCGCCTGATAGCACACGACGAACTGACGGGCCTGTTAACAAGCAAGTCGTTCTTTTCTGAACTGCGTCGTGAAGCGGCGCGCGCCGAAGCCGACTCGCAACCTTTCTGCGTGTTGATGATGGATCTGGATCACTTCAAAGAAGTGAACGACACCTATGGCCATCTGGTTGGCAGCAGTACCCTGGAAGAAACGGGACATCTCATTAAAGAGTCCCTGCGAGCCGGAGACGTAGCCTCTCGTTTCGGCGGTGAAGAGTTTGCCGCCTTCTTGTTGGACGCGAATTATGCTCAAGGCTTGGTTGCTGCCGAACGCGTCAGAGCGGCCGTAGCCCAACATAAGTTTGCCAGCACCCGCCGGGACGTTCCCGGGCAAACTACACATCAGATTACTATCAGCATCGGGGTGGCCGCCTACCCGGATGATGCTACAGACCCGATTCACCTGATCGAGTTGGCTGATTCCGCCCTCTACCGGGCGAAACGTAGCGGCCGAAATCGAATCTGTGCCTATCGGCCGTCTCTGGCCTTGACCGAAGGCCCCTTGCCTGCCCGGCGCAAATCCTGAGAGTCGGACTTTGTCCTGGAAGCTCACTCTGTTTAATGAAACATCTGGCCAGATGCGGCGTGTAACTCATGGATGCCGACCGCTTCCAAGCTCGGTTGCGCCCGATTTATCGAGGCGTGTATGCTTCTCTTGTAACTTTTTGTCGGGAACCAATGCCTACGAAGCTTAATCTAGCGAGTAAACCCTTCAGCAATCGCTCACTTCCGTGGGTCGTAACAACCGTAGTTATCGTTGTTTCGCTCGTTGCCCTTGTTTTCATCTTCCGAGCCACGAGCCGGGCGAACGCAATGAGCGCTGTCGTCCAAAACGATGTCAACAACTTGAAGGGGCAGGAGCTCGACCTGCGCAACAAAGTTCAAGCCGTTAAGAATTCCCTAACACCTGAGCAACTGCAAACCCTGGGCGCCGCTCACACGCTCGTCGATCGCAAACGCTTCTCCTGGTCACGTCTTTTCGCCGACCTAGAGTCGGCACTACCGGGCGACGTACGTGTCAAGAGGATCGCAGTCCGCGGCGTATCGTCGCGAGGAAACGAGACGCTCGCTGAGTTGGAATTAACGACTGTTGCGGTTAGCCCGGCGACGATAACAGACATGATCGCCGACATGGACCGGGCCGGAACCTTCCACGCCGAATTACGATCGCAAACTTTGCAACGCGGCCGGGGCGAAAGCGGAGCCGAGTACGAGCTGTATGTAATCTATAGACCAAAGGCCGGGGTGGCTACTGACACCGTAGCGACCACACCGCCAACCGCGGACGACGTCGCGCGTGGAGGTGGCCGTTGAGCGAACAAGGGACAGCAACGCCGCGCACCTCGAAGCGCGATCGCCTACGAGTCAGCATCAGGACACTGAACCCTCGGGAACAGCGGATGCTCGGCCTGGCGGAAATCATTGGCCTCGCCGGCAGCGTTCTCATCTTATTGCTTGTGGTAGTGGGTTATTTGTATTTCCTGGTACCAGCCAATAACCGCCTCGAAGTGCTTCAGGCCGAGAGGTCTTTGCTTCAGACACAGTTGCGAGACCTGCAAGGCGTTGTCAATCGTGACGAGAGCACCGAGGCCTCGGTCCAGAAGATCACAGACAGCCTTGCCGAGTTCGAAAGCTACCAGTTGCTGGGAGTTGATCGCGGCCGCACCGGACTCTACGAAAACCTCAACGTTCTAATTCGCAAAAACGCATTGCGTAATACCTCCGGTCCGACCTACACGACCCTCGAGCCTTCTGACTCGAAGGCGGGGACGAGCGGAACGAGATCTGCAAATACGAAATGGCAGAGCACCTATCCGGGGATTGCGATTAGCGTGACCGTGGAAGGTCAGTATCAAAATCTGCGACGGTTCATCCGCGATCTGGAAACGAATAAGCAGCTCATCATTATCAATAGCGTGGAACTTGAGCGATCGACTGAAACAAACAATTCGCCCGTTGCCGAAGGTGGGGCAAGTACCGGAGGGCGAGGATCCCTCGTCAGTCTACGACTGGAGATGGCAACATACTTCCAGCGAGCAGCGCACCAGATCGGTGCAAACGACGCCACTGCTCATTGAGAAATTGTTATGCAGGCAGATATTCGAAATCCAAGTGAACGGAACAAACTGATCCTGGCAGGCGCCCTGGGACTGATTGCGATCCTGTTTCTTTGGTGGACATTTTTCGGTTTTGGGAGTAGGTCTGACAAAGTCGCCTCACGTCCGGCGGGTCAACCTAGTCCTACCTCAATCACTCGCGGCCAAACCAATAAGGCTCCGCCACAGGCAGTTCTCGACCTGCCGATGATAGACCCGGTCGAGCTTGGCCCCGTTTTCATCCGTCAGCCAGTATCGGCGCCGGAAGCGGGACGCAACATATTTGCCTTCTACGTGAAGCCAGTGAAACCCGTTGTGACACCTTCCATTCCCACACCCACGCCAACGCCAACGCCGCCAGTGCTGCTCGCCAGCCTTTCGCCGGCAAACGTCTACGCGCGAACGGGCGACTTCACCCTTGAGATCTCCGGCGACAAGATTACATCGCAGTTGCGGGTGGTTATCGACAACAGCGAGCTCCCCACTCGGTATATCGGCCCACAACAACTTTCCGCTACGGTACCAGCAGCGTTCATTGCCAACCCTGGCGCGCGCCAGGTGATGCTGCGCTCGGCCGACGGGAAGGTTTATTCGAATGCTGCAACACTAAGCGTTAACGAAGCTCCAAAACCCAACTACTCTTACATTGGGATCATAGGCACTCGCGTCTACATCGACACCGCAATTCTCCAGGACAAAAGCAATAAGGAGACACTTAACGTTCAGCGCGGGGATCTTATCGGAGGAAGATTTCGCGTTACAAGCATTTCAGAGAAAGAAGTGGTAGTGGTCGACAGCAATTTAAAGATCAAACATAGTCTGACGATGACGACCCAGGGTGATAGAAGCAACCCTCTCCAGCGACCAACTCCAAAAGTTGATAGTGAAGATGATGAACCATAGAGTTGGACCACACCACAAGATGTGGACAAGCCGATCCAAATCGTTGGAACCCTCTCATAGCTCGCGAAGAGGTGTGCGACGTCGTATGGAAGGTGGTTACACTCTGGTGGCCCTACTGGCACTTATGACCGTGCTTGCGATTTTTGCTCTTGCAGCGGCTCCCAGTATCCGTCAGCAGGCGCGGCGCGACCGCGAGATTGAAACGATTTTTCGTGGCGAAGAAGTGGCTGATGCGATCCGACTTTATTATTCTAATCAAGCTACAAAACGAAACGTGACCGGTGAACCCGGTCTACCCACTTCTATCGATCAGCTTCTTGAAGGTGTACCCAGCGGTACAAAGAAAGTCCAGATCTTGCGCGCGTCTGCGGCGCACAATCTTCTTTCCGATTCCGGTGAGTGGAGCATAATTCGACCCGCTTCATCTCGACTGGCAGATTTTACGCGCTCCGTAATGTTGTTTGCAGGAAATATTCGCCCGCCTACTAATGACCCGCAACTTAAACCAGTAGCAGACTTTATGGCCCCACCTGTGCTGCCTGGGAACGACCTCCCATCAAGCGGTTCGTCGTCGAGCGGCGATGATAACTCTAGTGGGCCTTTCATTGGCGTGTGCATCAACAGCAAGAGTAGTTCGGTGATTAACTACTATGGCATTGATAGACACTATGGTTGGATCTTCACTCCGCTCTTCAGGTGACCATCTCCCAAGATGAGGCCGAAACTTTCGACTCTGAACGTTCGCACCAACGCCAGCACAATTCCAGACGGGGCAATCGTACGACGCGACAGCAAGGATGGCTTGCTCTCATAAACCTACTTTACGATCTTCTCCGGACTGGAAAACGCTCGCCTTCTGGCTCTCGTCTTCAATCCGAAGCGAAATTATTTTTTCACATATCAGTAATAAGTTGTTGACATCGACGGCATTTGCGTCTATATAGCAAGATGTTGTGCGCCGTTTACACTAGCCCACAAGAGACAAACTAACGCAATATCTTGTGGTGATAACCAAAACCTAAAAACTTGAAAAGAAGGAGTAACTAAGAATGGCAACTAAAAAAGGTGGAAAGAAGAAGGCCGCGAAAAAGGCGGCACCCAAGAAGGCAGCCAAGAAGAAAGCAGCCAAGAAGAGATAGTTCGGACCTGGACGTTTCAACAGCAACCCTCAACTGGCGCACACAAATTTCTGAGGCCAGCATGGCCTTTCAAAAGGAACGACGACTTCAAGTGAACATCGTCGTTCCTTTTGTTTGTATCGACCTGAATCACAATCATTGACTCTGCTTTGAATCTCTGACTCCAGAATGCTTCGCGTTGCTCTTGTTGAACCTGAAATCCCGCCGAACACGGGCAATGTAGCCCGCCTTTGTGCCGCCGCTAAAGTTCCGCTGCATATCGTCGGAGTTACTGGCTTTCGTCTGGACGACAGAGCAGTGCTTCGGGCGGGGTTGGATTATTGGCCGGAAGTGATGCTCCAGAGGCATGGAACTCTAGAGGACCTTTACGAATCGCTTCCTGAAGCTCGTTTTTTATATTTCACCACCAAGGCGGAGAGGAACTATGCCGATTGGGAGTTTCACTCTAGCGACTGCCTTGTTTTTGGAAGAGAAACGCGTGGTTTGCCCGATCAGATCTTGCGCGCAAACTGGGATAGATGTCTCACAATTCCGATACGAAACCCGAAGGTCCGGAGTCTAAATCTGGCGACAGCCGTGGGGATAGCCCTCTTCGAGGCCCTGCGACAAACCGGGGCGTTAAGCATCTGAGCGTCGATCCTCGAGTCTCAGTCTTCCGACGTCACGCTGGTGCCCAGCGGGAGTTATTCACTTCAAAGTGATAGGATACTAACTTTCGCTCTCGCGACAATTTGAGACAGATCGGATCTATGTAAAGGCAACAATGAGTCCGGAAAGAAAAGATATACGCAACATCGCAATCATTGCTCATGTCGATCACGGGAAAACCACACTCGTTGACGCGATGTTGCGACAATCAGGAACCTTTCGCGACAACGAGCAGGTCCGCGACCGGGTAATGGACTCAATGGATCTCGAACGGGAGCGGGGCATCACGATTATGGCGAAGAATACTTCCGTTCATTATCGGGATGTGAAGATCAATATCGTCGATACGCCGGGCCACGCTGATTTCGGTGGCGAGGTTGAACGAGTGCTAAAGATGGTCGACGGCGTCATGCTCTTGGTGGACGCCGCTGAAGGCTGTTTGCCGCAAACGAGGTTTGTGTTACGAAAGGCTCTTGAGGCTCGGCTGCCTGCAATCGCGGTGGTCAACAAGATCGATCGACAGGACGCGCGACCGGAGGAGGTTGTCAACGAGATTTACGAGTTGTTTCTCGATCTCGACGCGACCGACGAACAAATCGAGTTTCCCATTCTCTACTCAGTGTCTCGTGAGGGGGTGGCCAAACTACTGATGACCGACGAATCGACGAACCTCAAACCACTATTCGATCAGATCGTGCAGACGATTCCTGCGCCAAAGCAGATCCGAGATGATTCTTTGCAGTTGTTGGTAGCAAATCTCGATTACAGCGAATACGTTGGGCGCTTAGCGATTGGACGAATCTACTCGGGTGAAATAGCACTCGGCGATCAGGTCTCGGTGGCGAAGCCCGACGGATCTTTTCAGAAGGTGCGCGTCTCTCAGCTTTATGCGTTCGAAGGTTTGAAGCGAGAGCCTGTCCAGCGTGCGGGTTTCGGTGAGATCGTCGCCCTTGCCGGTGTCGACAACGTTGAGATTGGAGACACAATTACTTCCGTCGATAACCCCCAACCGCTGCCAAGTATTGCCGTAGATGAGCCCACCATCTCGATGATCTTTGGGGTGAACAACTCTCCTTTCGCGGGAAAGGATGGGAAGTATGTCACTTCGCGTCAGGTTAAGGAGCGACTGGACAAAGAAATCCTTGGGAATGTGGCCATACGTGTGGAGGAGACGGAAGCACCGGAGCAATTCAAGGTCTCGGGTCGCGGCGAATTGCAGTTGTCGATCCTCATCGAAATGATGCGCCGCGAGGGTTACGAGATGCAGGTCTCCAAGCCAGAGGCGATTACGCGCGTGAGCGAAGGACGTACACTTGAACCAATCGAGCAAGTCGTAATCGATTGTCCCGAAGAATTCATAGGGGTTGTTACCGAGGCGGTCGGCCGGCGCAAAGGCCAGATGACGAAAATGGTTAACCACGGTACCGGCCGAGTTCGGCTAGAGTTTGAGACGCCGTCTCGAGGCTTGATCGGATTTCGTAATGAGTTTCTGACCGAAACGAAGGGTACGGGTCTACTCAATACAATGTTCCTACGCTGGGGGGATTGGCAGGGTACTCTGCGCGGACGTGCCACCGGCTCTCTGGTCGCGGACCGAACGGGTGAAACCACGACATATGCTCTTTTCAACCTGCAGGAAAGAGGGACTCTGTTTATTCGCCCCGGAATCAAAGTCTACGAAGGAATGATAATCGGTGAAAATGCGCGCGCAGTTGATTTGGATGTTAACGCTATCAAGGAAAAGAAACTAACAAACATGCGCGCCGCGTCTGCCGACGAAGCGATGCGCCTTGTACCTCCCAAAGAGCTGTCCCTCGAGCAAGCGATTGAGTTTATCGGCGACGACGAACTAGTCGAAGTCACTCCTCAAAACATTCGCCTACGGAAGCGAGTCCTACGTGCTAACGAACGGCCCAAGAAAAAAGAGATTTGAGACTCAGCGTCATGAGATCCAACTTCGTCCGGGCTTTGGTTGGCACTTACCTTTATCCGATTACTGACCGGCAACTCTCCGGACTGTCACACGCCGAGCAAGTCGCCAAGTTAAGCGGCGGCGGAGCAACCTTGATTCAGCTGCGCGAAAAATCTGCGTCTCCTTTGGAGTTCTACCAGGAGGCGGAGGCGGCCTTGCAGGTTGCGCGCGAGCGCGGCGTCAAAATCATAATCAACGATCGAGTAGACATCGCGCTGGCACTTAAGGCAGACGGCGTTCACCTTGGCCAGGAGGATCTGGCCCCCGCCGCCGCCCGCCGCATCCTTGGCCCCAATGCAATCATTGGTTTCTCCACCCACAACCTAGAACAGGCGCGTCTCGCGCGGCAGCAGCCAGTCGACTACATCGCTATTGGGCCCGTTTTCGCGACATCTACTAAGCAGTCCTCAAATTCGCCCATTGGTCTTAAGGAATTGGCACTCGTGCGTCGATCTCTGGGCGGCATTCCGCTGGTCGCAATTGGTGGAATTTCAGTCGAAAGTCTCGGGGCCGTCCTCAAGGCTGGAGCCGATGCTGTTGCTGTAATCAGCGGCATCTGGGGGTTCGGGACGAACGCCCCTACAAAACGCCCCCTCAACTTCTCGTAAGCCTTTCACTTTCAGAAAGCAACATATTTTACTTGCGTTTAACAAGATTATGCGCCAGAATTCAAACAGCCAGAGGCGCGAACGCTTGGGCACCCGCCAATTCCCTTTAGTTCCACGAAACCTTCCGGAGTCTTGAGTAATGAGCTTCTTCGACCTGCCACCTATTATCGAGCGAATGCTGCTCGTTTCCGACAAAATCAGCGATCTCAACTTTTCAGTCGGACAGCTCCCCCAGGTCGAAATCAATGGGAAACTCACACCCCTGCAGCCTCTGGGCATGCAAAAACTCACACCCTACCAGACTGAGATCATCGCGATGGCTCTAATGCAGGGGAATCCGGATGCGGCCGAGAAACTCGCCCACACCGGAACATCCGACCTCAGTTACTCATTACCTTCGCGAGCTCGTTTTCGCGTGAACATCTTTCAGCAGCGTGGTGTTTACTCAATCGTAATGCGTGTAATCCCCACTGATATTCCTACTTTGAATTCACTGAACCTTCCGTCTCAACTGGCCGACATTGCGGAACTGAGAAACGGACTGGTACTAATGACCGGGCCCACCGGCTCCGGAAAAAGCTCTACTCAAGCTGCGATCATCGACATCATCAACGAGAAAAAGCATTACCACGTTGTAACCATCGAAGATCCCATAGAATACCTTCACGCGCATAAGAACTCTACAATCAACCAACGCGAAGTTGGTCATGATATCAAGGACTTTCCCTCAGCTTTGCGAGCGGCGCTTCGTCAGGCTCCCAAAGTGATTCTCATCGGTGAAATGAGAGACTTTGAGACCACCGAGATCGCGCTCGAAGCTGCAGAGACGGGCCACCTGGTTCTTTCAACCTTGCACACCATAGATGCTTCCAAGACCGTCGATCGAATAATTGGACTCTATCCAAAAAACGAAGAGCCCGTGGTTCGCACGCGTCTAGCGCAAACCTTCCGTTACATTGTTTCTCAACGCCTCATTCCCCGAGCTGACCAGAGCGGTCGTGTTGCCGCCGTTGAAATACTGCGTTCGAGCCCGCGAACTCGTGAATACATTGAAGATGGCGAGGCTGATGGAAAATCGTTGCTTGACGCAATGAAAGACGGAAAGCTCGATGGCATGCAGGACTTTGACACCGTGATCAGAGACTTCATCGAAAGGCGCGTAGTCTCACTCGAGGATGGACTGGCCTTCGCGACCAATCAGAACAATTTACTGCTGCAGTTGAAGGGTGTTACCGCTGGCGAAGATTACGTGAACCGGGAAGTAACTGGCGTCCCGCTCTCTACCGTCAAAGATACTGGATCAATGCTAAGCATGATTGACTAATCAACCTTTCGATCTTGAAACCCTCGTCCTATTGAACCTGCCATGATTATTGTTTGCCAAAAATGCGACTCTCGGTTGCAAGTTGATGAAACTAAAGTTCCGTCGCAGCCTTTTGTGATTCGCTGTCCAAAATGTCATAGCAGTGTCGACTCTGGCAAGCTCAACCCGGCGCTGAATCAAGACGCTCCTGCCGGCGGCGGATCGCCTTCAACCGATGATCATCGTTTCGAGCGGCCAAACCCTGCTCCGCTTTTTGAACCCGAGCAGCATGTAGCGCCGCCCGCTGCCGCCCAAGCTGACAAGCTGCTGGAGCTGCTTTCAGATCTGGTTGGTCAACCGACGGCGAAGGAACGCAACCTGCCTTACGTGCGCCCATCCTGGGACCCACGGAAAGCGCTGGTTTGTGTTCATGAAGATCACCGTGAATCGGTCGCGCGCAGTTTGGCAGCAAATGGCTACCAGGTCTTTGTGGCCAACGATGCGAGGCAAGCTGTCGATCGCATGCGCGAAAATTTGTTGGACGTAGTCGTGTTGGATCCCAGGTTTGACCCGACGGAACAGGGGCCAGTATTTGTTACCCGTGAAGTTAACATCTTGCGGCCCGCGCAACGACGCCGCCTGTTTTTTGTTTTACTGTCACCATCGCTGCGCACAATGGACGCCCACACCGCGTTTCTAAACAACACCAACGCCATAGTCAATATCAGTGAAATTGAAGAACTGCCGTCGTTGATAGAACGCCGAGTCCGTGAATACAACGAGCTCTACAAAGATTTCAACATGACTATGGGTATTAAAGCCCTGTAGTTTGTCCGCAAGGCATTTGTGGCTCTCTTTAGTGCAACCCGTGATTACACTTAGAACCCAATGGGCCACGCAGGTGGCCCTTTTCTCTTGTCGACTCTGTCGCCGACGTAGTTAATTTGTTAAGCTTGGCGCAGTAGACCCGCCTGCTGTCTGGAGCTTCAGAGTTCATGAGTCCCATAGATTCCGTAAGCGATCGCAAATTGTCGCCCGCTACCATTGCAGTTCACGGCGGCGAAAGGACCAACGGACAGGACTTCGGCGCGGTGGTCTCCCCCGTTTTCCACTCGGCAACTTTTGCTTTCAAAGACTTCGATGAGATGCGGCGTTATGCGCGCGGCGAACTGCCTGACGCCTACTTCTATTCGCGTTACGCAAACCCGACGGTCGCCGAAGCAGAAAGGAAGATCGCGGAGCTGGAAGGCGCCGAAGCTTGCGTAGTCACGTCGTCCGGATCAGCCGCCACCTTTTGCGCACTAGCGACGCTTTGCTCGACTGGGGACGAGGTGATCGCTTGCGATTCGGTTTACGGTGGCACGGTCAAACTTCTAACAAAAGTTCTTAACCGCTTCGGCATCAATTCCCGGTTCATCAGCATAGACGCGATCGCGCGGCTGCCGGAACTCGCCTCAGAAAAGTCCCGCGTTTTCTGGTTTGAGTCTCCTGCAAATCCTCTGAACCGGATAGTCGACTTGAGCCTGACCGCTCAGGTAGCTGAATCGGCCGGAGTGTTTTCCATCGTTGACAACACGTTTGCCTCGCCGGTCCTGCAACAGCCAATCGCTCACGGGATCGATGCCGTGATGCATAGCGCGACAAAATATCTGGGCGGACACTCCGACTTGACCGCCGGAGCCATCGCAGGAAAGAGGGACTTTATCGATCGCGTACGGCAAACGTCTGTGATGGTAGGCGCCACGCTCGATCCAGCGGCGGCTTATCTTTTGTCGAGAGGAATGAAGACGGTAGCGGTACGCGTGCGCCGGGCCTGCGACAACGCGCTATTGCTTGCGCAAGCACTTCGTCAACATCCTAAAGTTGTGCGCGTTTACTACCCCGGGCTGGAAGGTGATCCGGACCACACGCTTGCCAAGCGGCAGATGAAGGCATTCGGTGGAATTGTCGCGGTCGATCTGGTTGGCGGCGAGCCTGAAGTCGAAACACTTTTTAATTCTTTGCGGTTGGTCCGCACCGCACCTTCGCTCGGCGGCGTGGAAACGTTGGCGAGCTATCCTTTGTATTCGTCACACGCAGGTTTCTCCGACGAACAACTTAAAGCAGCGGGTATTTCGGCTTCTACAGTGCGCTTTGCACTGGGCATCGAGGCCGCTCCGGACATAATCGCTGACATCGCGCAAGCGCTGAACCAGCTAAGTTGAAATGTCATCAGCCCCTACTCTGTACTATTGCTGACTACTGTTTCGCCATTTGTTTCGACTAAATGGAAATCAAACTACTGCTCACGCTGGATCTGCGGGAACAAGCAGCTTTGCAGGCGGCGCTTGTTACGCATGGCGCTCCCGACGCGTTGGTTACACTAGCGTTGACCGGCGCCTGCCGCCTGTCTTCCATCGAGGAAGCACGCCAACTTCGCAAGTGGCTCGCCGAAGCACGCACGGCCGGTGATACTGACTTTGCTTCACTGCATATCATCGAGCGCGCGTTGCTAGATTTTGGCGTTTGAGTCAGGTGATCCCTGCCATGACCGAAATAAAACTGGGCTTCGGCAAAAGCCACTTGAGTCTCACTTTCGATCAAGATCAATTTCAAATATTGACCGGAAGCTCAGCCGAAGATAAGCCACTGAGCGACGTTGAACTTGGTGACGCTTTGAATTTGGCAATACAATCGCCTCCGCTTGAAGACCTTCTTTCCGCCGGCGATTCTGTCTTGATCGTAGTGTCAGACGGGACACGGTCTACGGCAAGCGCCCAAATTCTCAACCTACTCGTACGCCGGCTGATTCAGCTTGGTGTCTTATCCGCTGATTTGGCAATAATCTTCGCCACCGGAATACATCGGCCGGTCACACCTGCCGAGAAGCTCGAACTGCTAACACCATTCATTGCGCAACGGGTGAAAACAATTGACCACGACGCTTACGATGCTGCACAGATGGTTTTGTTGGGGACAACAGAAGGCGGCACTCCGGTAGAAGTCAATCGTGCCCTCAAGGTCTATTCTAATGTAGTAATGACAGGCGCGATCGGTTTTCACTACTTCGCCGGATTTACTGGCGGTCGCAAGTCGATCTGCCCCGGCCTTGCTTCGGCGCGGACAATCGAGGCCACTCACATGCTGGCCTTCGATTTCGAAGCCGGCGGCAGGCGCCCTGGCGTTGGCACAGGACTACTGGACGGCAACGCCGTCAATGAAGAATGCGAACGAGTCGCTTCGATGGTCGCGCCGTGCTTTAGCGTTAACAGCGTAGTTGACGAACGCGGACGTGCAGTCCGCATTTATGCGGGACAATGGCAAGCTGCACATCGCAAGGGTTGCAGCGAGTACCTTGCCAGTCATTCAGCAGCGATCGGCAAAAAGCGTGAAGTTGTGATCGTAAGTTGTGGTGGCTCACCCTATGACATCAATCTCATTCAGGCACACAAAGCTCTGGACATGGCCGCACACGCTTGCAGCGAGGGCGGTACGATCGTGCTGCTGGCCAAGTGCAGTGATGGCCTCGGTCATCCGAGCTTCCTGAAATGGTTCGACGAGCACGACTCGCGTGCCCTCGAGGCACGCTTGCGCGAGGGTTATGAAGTTAACGGCCAAACTGCCTGGTCGCTGCTGACGAAAGCTGAGCGGTATCGGATTCACCTCGTTTCGGAGTTGCCGGATGCAGACGTTCGTCGGATGCGACTGATCCCCGCGCACTCGCTAGCGGAGGTACTCGACAGCCTCGATCAAGAGGCGACGGGTTTTATTATGCCGCGCGGGGCGGCGGTGTTGCCCGTTGCCTAGTCAGGATCGTGCTCCAGTTGCGATTTACTTTTGCCGGTGTCTCGGTGTATACGTTGCCGGCTTGGAAACATTGAGTAACTCACGCTTTGAACGTCGTAGTTAGTGTCTTAAGATTACTGAGTTGGACGGACTTACTTTAAGGAGACCGATGATCATGAGATTGACTCTGGTTGGCACAATGCTACTCGCGATTTGCTTCGTGGCAGCAGCGCAGGATTCGTCGACGGCTTCGTCTGAAAAGCGTGTGGCCCTTACCGAGAAAGCTGTGGCGCTGGATGGCAGCGGAGCGCCGGCCCTCGAAGGAAACTTGAAAACCACCGCGCTCAACGGCTCGGAAGACTCGCCCGTCACCAATATTAGTTTAGTGGTGAAAAACTCGAGCGGTGTTCCTTACCTGTATGTCTCCGGGTTAGTCACCTTTTATGACAGCGCCGGCGTACGCTGCGGAGAAGGAGTCTTTAAAGCGGATTCGCTAAGCGTGGATGAAGCATTTGAGACTGACACTCCCGGAATTCGCATTCGCTGCACGCCGTCAAGCTGGCGCATTGTGACGAATAATCTGATTCCGAAAGTCGCTCCGCTGGTGATTGTCCCTCCCAGCGCCAGCACGAGCCGCAACTTGAATTTAGTCATAAGTGTCGACGGAGAGGAACACCCGATCCAATTACAGAAGCCGATGGTAGTGAAATTAGGAGACGCGCAACGCACGATCGTGCTGCGCGAGGCGCCGTAGATCGCAAACTTATTTTCGTGCTTGACCACAGGCATTAGGAGTCTTAGGATCACGTTCAAGACCTAACAAACCAGAAAGCAGGGAAGTTTTATGCCCGAGAACCAGGAAAATAAATGCGTCCATCCAGCTTGCGATTGTGCACCCGAACCAGGCAGCAAGTATTGCAGCGAGTATTGTGAAGAGGCTGAGAAGGCACACGTGATGGAAATCGGTTGCAATTGCCAGCACGACGGCTGCTAGATCACCGCCCAAAGCACAGAACGACTTCAGAAATCTCCGCTTCATTCCCCGAGCGCTTACCTCTTACTGTGATTTCTATTTGCAATAAGTTTGCAAGCCAGCTATCGCCGCGATTGCGGCAACGCCTCTTAAGATCACCTCATCCTGACTATAAATAAGAGGTGACAATAACCCCGATCACGAGTGGCAGCGCCGGCGCTCGGAGCAGCAACGACGATTTCTTCGGGAGTGACACCATGGCCAGCGGCTCCGCACGTTCAACGAGGTCGGCGCGTTCGTCCTCAAGCGGAGGCGGGGGCGGCTTGCTTGGTGAGGTCGGTGGTGTCGTCAATTCCGCGACTTCAACAGTTGGCAACGTTGCCGGAAGCACGACGTCAGGGGTCGGCACTACGGTAGACTCGACCACGAACGCTGTTGGCAGTACCGCAACGGGCGTTGGCCGATCGCTTGGTGGAATTCAGGTTTCGCAGTCGAGCAACACCTCAGTAGAGAACAGTTCAGTCTTGTCACTACAGGGCGACAATCTGAAACTCGAGAAGCGAACGAATTTCAATCTCGTATTAACAGCAAGCGCAGGCACTGCGAAAGATCAGTAATCCGAATTCGGGGGGTGCAAGGGAAGCGGCGACGCGAGCAATCGTGCGCCGTTTTTGCTTTTTTAGCCGGTCGTTTACCGTGTATGAGTGTGCTGGTTTTGCGCGGCCGGCTTTTGTTGGCGCCGCCGGGCGCGTTAAAGTAGTGAAATGCTCGCGATCCTGATTGAACTGCAGCGACTGAAACGATTGGAGCGGACTGGTTGGACCCTTCGTGGACTCCCAAATGGCACCGAGTCGGTGGCCTCGCATTCTTTCGGTGTTTGCGTCACCGCAATGCTGCTGGCAGATGAAGTTAAAGCGGGCGGGCTGGACGTTGACTGCGAACGCGTGCTCCGAATGGCCCTGCTTCACGATTGGGCGGAAACCCGCGTAGGCGACATGCCAAAAACCGCCAGCGGTTATTTTGGCCCTGAGACGAGAAAGAACGCCGAGTCGCTTGCCTTCGCCGATGTCCTCAACGGAGTAGGATCCATCGAATCAGAATATCGGGCCCTCTATCACGACTATGAGGAGCGACGCAGCCTGGAGGCCCGACTGGTTAAAGCCGCCGACGTCATTGATTTGTTAGTTCAGGCGTATGCTCTTGAACGTTCAGGCGCGAAGGGGCTGGATGAATTTTGGCAAGTAGTCGAGCAGCCGGATTTCCAACTTCCACCGATTGCCGATCACGTCGTTAACGAAGTCTTACAATCATTAGTGGACGCTCGAAGCCAGATCGAATAGCAGAGTCACGATGCAAATAGGTCTTTTCGCACTGATTACCTGGCAAAGTGTCCTGCTTGCCGTTCTACTGTTTCTGATTACATTCGCGATAAGCTTGGGCATCGTCGCCTTCATTATGGTCAACATTCCACCGGACTATTTCCGGAAGGAACGTCCCAGAGAGTTTTGGGTTAACAGACATCCGGCGGTGCGTCTCCTCGGGATTTTAGTGAAAAACCTGCTGGGCGTCGCACTGGTAGTGCTGGGAATTATCTTGTCAATTCCTGGCGTGCCGGGACAGGGCATCCTGACCATCCTATTAGGAATAATGCTGCTGGATTTTCCCGGAAAACGTGATCTCGAACATCGGCTGGTTAGCCGGCCTCGTGTTCTTTACGCGATCAATAAACTGCGGCACAGATTTGGTAGGGACGAACTGGTCATGGATTAGCAGGTGACGAGCGACGGAAGTGATTATGCTGGTTATTGCGCTTATGCTTTTAATTCGATTGTCGAACGTGCCTGTTCGCCGTAACGGTTGACTAGTAGACGCTGCGCACGCTAGTTAGAAAACCGCTGCGTTGACAAGGAAAAACGTCTTTGTTAGTTTGAGCCTCTAAATTTCAGGACTGTTCAGGATTCGTGTGGAGTTATCGCGAGACCCCTTTTCATGCTCAATCAAACTGCTGCTCAGCCCCGCATTCTAAAACGGCCTTCATTAATTCTGATTTTGGTTTTAACCTCAATGGTCGTAGGCGGCTGTGGACTTTTTGGCACTCACAAAAAGATTCAAGTGCCGCAACTGCTCACTCCTTTGGCTAAAGCAGATACTGCCCGACTGATCAGCGAGGTTAACCGGCTGGCCGCCGTACGTTCCATGCACGGAAAGGTCGACATCGTGTTTGAGGACACTTCGTTTGCCGAGTCGGGCATTTCTGATAAATACAAACAGGCAGATGGAATGCTTACCGTGCAAAGACCCGGTAAGATTTATTTGATTATTCAGGTTCCGTTCATCGCGAAAGACATTGCCCAGATGACTTCGGACGGACAGTCATTTCGCGTGGCAGTGTTGCAAGGCGATGAAAAATATCGTCGCTTCGTGAAAGGAACGAACAGCGCTACCTACGAAAAGATGGATCTGGACGGTAAACCCACCGGCGCGGAAAAACCGAAGAAGGTGATGAACACCAAAGAAACAGTGAATGCTTTTTCGAATTTGCGCCCGCAGCACCTCACAGACGCGTTGATGGTGAGTGGAATTCAAAATGTCGCTCAGGGCGGCCTGACGTATCTTAGCAGCGAGTTTTTCCAGGAGGAACCGGACGCCCGGCCGCAGGCGAAACCCGGTTTGCAAGTCATAAAAGGTTACTACCTTCTGGAGGAACTGACGCCGGCGAGTGCAGGCGAGGCTCGGCTGTTGCGCAGATTTTGGTTTGACCGAGTAGGCGGAATTCGATTGGCGCGCGTGCAGTCATTCAACGAACTGGGGCTGCTTATTACAGATGTTTCTTATTGGGATGACAAGCCCTTCGGTGAAACGGCGCAAATTCTTTTACCGTCGCGGATTGAGATCACGCGACCACATGACCGATACAAATTGAGCATCGCTTACCAATCTCCTTCCGCCACCGATATCGATCGGGAGTTTTCACCTGAAGCGTTTGTGCTGGAGAACAGGTGGCAGCTACCTGAGATGGATCTGGATGCGCGTCAGCGCAATAAAGCACCGTAATCCCACAACAGATTCCAGGCGGTAGCTATTAAGCGTCTGCCTGTATTAACATCAGTCGTTTTGGCTAACCTGCTTTCTCCGCAAAATGCGCCGACCGGGTTCGTCCGGATTAAATAATCGAATTGTCTTAGCTGCTGATGAGAACCATCCTAAAGGCCGAGAACCTTGTAAAAACCTATCGAGTTGGCAAAGTGGACGTGCCGGCGTTGCGAGGAGTTTCGCTCGAGGTACACGAAGGCGAATTCGTTGCCATCATGGGTCCGTCGGGTTGTGGCAAGTCGACTATGCTTCACTTGCTCGGTGGGCTGTTAACACCAACGACTGGCCGCATCATCGTCGACGGGGAGGATTTGACCGCTGCCTCAGATGCCAAGCGGACTGACATTCGCCGGCGTAAGATCGGATTTGTGTTCCAGCGATTCAATCTTTTTCCTACACTCACCGCTGAGGGAAATCTGCGTTTGGCTGAACGTATTCATGGCAACGGTGGCGAAGATCCAGAGCGTCGCCGCGAGGTGCTGAAACTCCTCGGTCTTGAAAATAAGTTGCATCACAAGCCGCTGGAGCTATCAGGTGGTGAACAACAACGCGTAGCTCTGGCGCGCGCCGTAGTAACTCGGCCGGCTATCGTCTTGGCCGACGAGCCAACCGGGAATCTGGACTCGGAGAATTCTGCGCTGGTCCTCAACATGTTTCAGGAGCTAAATTACCGGTTCAATCAAACCATCGTCATGATCACTCATAACCCGGAAGCCGCAGCAATGTGCCGACACATTGTACAAATGCGCGACGGCCATATCGTGGAACCTGCCACAAGTATTCAGTTGTAACTCACTAAACAGTTAATTTACAGGGCATCCGGCACACGCTAGAATGCGACGGTTCATCTTGTAGTTGGCTTGCGAGTTGCTAAACACCAGTCGAAGATTGAGATACTTTTTTGACGAATGTGCTGAAAAAGCTGTTTCTTTGGAATTACGCCAGAAACACTTGGCAGTGGGACATTCTCTGCGTTGTTATTCTTATTTTCATCTTTCTGACGCCGAAAAGCTGGTTCGAAAATAGCGAACGGCGGGGCTACGACGCGCATCAAACCCCCACTGCGACAACCGTGCTGATTAGCCCGGAACTTATTGAAAACGTGCAGGATACGGGTAAGGTCGAGCAGGTGGTGCGAGCGTTTACAGGACGCTCGGATGTCCGGGTTGTTAAGGTACGAAAGGTCGAAGACAAAGACGGCAAGACCCTGGGGTATGAGGTTGACATACGTTAGTCATCCCTTATAATTGCCGGGTTTTTCAGGGGCCCGCTTATAAATTTGGGTCCCTTGGTCATAAATGGGTTGGTTTTTAATTGGTTAGGAGTGGTTTATGAAGAGATTGGTCCCCCTCGGGGTACTTTTGTTCGTAATAGCCGGCGCGCTTATCACGGCCCCCAGAGCAGCAAATGGGCAGAGTGCGGGATTGGTGAGTTCGGTGTTGAACCGCATGGAGCGTAACCGCCAGTCGCTGAAATCGCTCAAGGCGAGCCTCAGCATGGAGAAGTACAACGCCCAGCTTCGAGACAAAGATCAGTACGTTGGGACTGTGATGTATATGCCCGCCAGCGGACGAAATGCTTCGGTGCGAATCGAATGGCAGAGACCGCAGCATGAGATTTTGGCGGTTGCGAACGGCAAGTACACGCTATTTCGCCCGCGCCTGAATGTGGCCTATACCGGCAGCTCGGCGTCCAAAAATAACAAAGCCGGCGGTATTCTGGACATGATGTACATGTCCAGGCAGCAACTGGAAGCAAAATTCCAACCAGTGCAGGATGTCCGCGAAGAAACTTTGTGGGGCGGAGTTAGCACAATCCACTTGACGCTGGTGCCCAAGGGGAACGCTGGTTATAAGTACGCCGAAATCTGGGTTGACTCTGCCGGCATGCCGGTGCAAACAAAGATGGTCGAGAAAAACGACGATGCGACCACCATGCGCTTAAGCGGCATGGAACGGAACACGAAGATCTCCCCGGATGAGTTCAGCCTGAAACTGGATTCCAGCGTCAAAATCATTAAGGGCTAAGATAAGTTAAACAAACGAAAGGTTGGGGCTCTGAGTGTACGAACCGGAGCCCTTTTCTTTTTTGCAAATTCACTTGCTGACTGGGTCCGGGTTGCGTTTATGAGCCCCACTCGCCTATCCTTCGACTTCATATCTGGGCTGTTCCTGATTAGGTTCCACGTCTCTTGTAATGCGAAAAACGAAATTCATTCAACAAAAAGCCCGGCAGTTCGCTTTTATCGGCCGGGCCCTGGCCTCGACCGGCCATCCGGTGCTTGCCCATTTGATTCCGATGCGCCGTTGTAATCTGGCTTGTGGTTACTGCAATGAGTATGATCACACGTCGTCGCCGGTGCCGGTGGAACTGATCAAGAAACGAATCGATAAGCTGGGTGCGCTAGGGACATCCATCGTAACGATTTCGGGCGGCGAGCCGATGATGCATCCGGATCTGGACGACATCATCCACCAGATCAGAAGCCATCGAATGATCGCTGGGCTAATCTCCAATGGTTATTACTTCACGCCGGAAAGAATCAAGCGTCTTAACAAAGCCGGACTCGATAACCTGCAAATCAGTATTGACAACGTTGAGCCAGACGAGGTCTCACGCAAGAGCTTGCGTGTGCTTGACAAGAAGCTGCGCTACCTTTCGGAGCACGCCGACTTCCACGTTAACATTAATTCCGTAATTGGCGGCGGGATCAAGAATCCTGAAGATGCACTCACCGTCGCACGGCGCGCTGTTGAGTTGGGCTTCTCATCAACGGTCGGCGTTATTCACGATGGCGACGGCACGCTCAAGCCGCTTTCAGAAAAAGAGAAAGACATCTTCCAGCAGGTAAAGAAGCTCGGGAACAAAGATCACGCACGACTCAACTGGTTTCAGGATAGCATCGCCGAAGGCAAACCTTACCACTGGCGTTGTCGCGCGGGTGCGCGGTATCTATACATCTGTGAAGATGGTTTGGTCCACTGGTGTTCCCAGCAGAAAGGTTATCCCGGCATCGCTCTGGAAGACTACTCGATGGTTGACTTCGATCGTGAGTACAAGACGGAGAAGTGGTGTGCACCTACCTGCACGCTGCAGTGCGTACATCAGGTGGGCATCCTCGACAACTGGCGCGACCCGCAGCAGGCGCCTGGTTTGACTAAGCCCGAAGGTTCGCTGAAAGACACGATTCACGAAGTGCTACGCGCTGAGTAGGAGCGCAGAATTGCGCAAGTTATCACCCCATTAGTTCTACACTTATGGTAGTAAGCGCCAGCATCAGGACCGCTGCACTGTTCACCATGTTCCTGGCGCTTGCTCTCCCGGGTGGAAGCCAGACTTCGTCTTCAAGCCCTGGCGCTGGAATTCCTAGCAAAGGCGAATCCCTAGTCCTGAGGACCAGGCCGCGAGTGATGCTCCTGACAAATTCAAGAACCTGACGGCAAGAACTCGCGAAGGGTTTTATGTAAATCATCGGTGAGCTTGAACTACTTCCGATCCAGCCACACCCAGCGTCCCGCCCACGGTAAACAGCGTTACTGAGCTCGACAGCCCGAGGCCGGAGAGTCGGCCTGCCATGACCACGATCATTTCGCCCTTTTCCACTGCGCCGCTTTCGAGCAAAGCTTTCTCTCCCACTTTGAGCATTTCTTCGGTCGTGTCGGCGTGAGGCACGATCAGCGACTCGACACCCCAGATCAGTGACAGTTCGTTTTGCACGTCCTCTGAATTTGTCAACGCGATGATTCGCTGTCCGGGCCGCAGAGCCGACAGACGGCGCGCCATCAGTCCCGATTCAGTCAGCACCGCCGTCACGCTAATACCCATCTCTTCGGCCGCGAAAGCCGCCGCCTCACATAGTGCACGGCTCACGCGGCCCGATTGTTTTCCGGCCCACTTGGCTATCTGATCCGTTTCCACTTCCCGGCCGGCTTCAGCCGACTCGATAATGCGGCACATTGTTTCAACAGCGGCGACGGGATAAAGGCCGCTGGCTGTCTCGTTCGAGAGCATCAGCGCGTCAGTTCCGTCCCAAACAGCATTTGCTACATCTGAAGCTTCGGCACGCGTTGGCCGTGGACTGGTTACCATCGACTGCAGCATTTGCGTCGCGGTAATCACCATCTTTCCCGCTTGCATCGCCTTTTGAATAATTCGTTTCTGATAAACCGGCACCAGCTCGACGCTGGTCTCAACTCCGAGATCACCGCGCGCGACCATCACCGCATCCGCGGTCGCAATGATCTCGTCGAGATGGTCGATTGCTTCCGCCATCTCGATCTTGGCCACCAGCGGCGCGTGGCCGCCCGCTTCGCGTATTAAATCTTTAGCACGGGCACAATCTTCTGCCCGCCGAACAAAAGACAGCGCGATGTAATCAACTCCTTGTGTGACGGCCCATTTCAGATCGGATAGGTCTTTCTCAGTCAATGAATCGATGGGCAGTGACACTCCCGGCAGGTTTATTCCCTTTCGTTCTCCCAGCACACCGCCATTGATTACGCGGCAGATCACGTCATTCTTGGTTGTGCTTTCCACCACCAGCGCGATGGCGCCATCATCGAGCAAAAGTTTTGTACCCGGCTCGACTACGTGAGCGAGATCCGGATAGTTCGTCGCGACCCGATGTTCGTCGCCGACGATGTCCTGGGTCGTTAGCACAAAGAGATCGCCGGCTTTGAGCGTGACTGGTTGTCCATCTTTCAGTTGGCGGGTGCGAATTTTTGGACCAGAAAGGTCTACCAAAACCGCCAGGGGTCGGTTCAACTTTTTCGCCGCGGCGCGGGCCCGCTTGATGTCTTCGGTTTTCTCCTCCTGATTTCCGTGCGACATATTTATGCGCACGCCGTCAGCCCCGGCGCGTATCAAGTTCTCAATAACTTCCGGATCGCGCGAGGCGGGTCCCAGGGTTGCAAGAATTTTAGCTTTACTCATTTCAATTCGGTGGTAACGCAAACTAACAGTTAGCGCTAACTTCTAGTACAAACCGGGAACGATGGCCCGAACGTTGCGCACGTAAGTTTCAAACTGCTCGCCAAAAGCCTCGCGCAGCAATTTTTCTTCGCTGCGCACCCGGATTGTCGTACCGATGAAAAAAATCACCAGCGCGGCAAGCAGCGCTTGCCAATGACTAATTGCCAGCCCGGTCGCTATCAACATCCCCAACATTCCGGTGTAAATCGGATGGCGCACAAAGGCATATGGGCCACTGGTGGCAAGTTTGTGCCCTTCGACCAAACGCGCCGTCAGACTCCATTCCTTCCCGAGAGTCCTTACTGCTATCGTTACCAAACAGACTGAGCCAACGGCAGCACAAATTGCCAACGCGCTTGCGACCGTCATGATTAGTTCATTACCGGCGACGATCGGCGTGAACACCGGACGGCGCACGCCCCAAACTACCCCGTACGACACGCCCTGTAATGCTACTCCGAACAGCGAACCAGGCTCACGTTTCTGATCAGGAGGACTTGGCGGTTTCTTTCGCAGCAGAAAGACGCCTGCAAACACAAACCAACATAGCAGCACCACAAAGAAAACCAGAGTGGGCAGAAATTCGAAGGTTATTCTCATGATCGTCCAGGGAATTAAAATTTCAATGGCGTAGACCTGGAACAACGACGGGCATGCTCTAGGCTGCCATTCGTTCTTCCAGTCTCTTTCTCCGCTTACCCATAATCATCCCGTTTATCGTCAGCACCACGGCTGACAACATGTAAACCATTCCCGCCAAGCCCGCCCGGCTTGGCCCACCCACAACCACGATTGCGAGCGAAAGCAGCGCGATCCCGCAGTTGAGAATCGCATCCTGGATACTTCCAAGCGTGTCAAACCGCTCGAGTTCATTCAGTTCGAGTGTTTCCCGCTTGCGGTAAGCGTGCCAATAGAGAAGTACGAACACGCCAAAAACTGCCAGATACCCAAGGCTGAAAATCAGCATTAATTTCGCCATTTGATCGTTGCTCTCGATCATGCCGACAACATTGCCGTTTGCCAGCCGTACCTCACCGTGCCCACCGGTAAACTCATTAACGAGAAATGAAAACAGAAATTTCAAGGGATAGACGTAGAAAAGGACCACGAACAATAACGCCGCATTGAGCAGGACGGTCGCAGTGTCGTGCAGACCATATCTACGAAAAAACTTATATTGATTGAACCAGACTAAAAAGAGCAGCAGGAAGCTGACGAGAAACGCGCCAAAGCCGTGCATCGTTTCGGCCAATTCCGTAAACGTCTTCGGTACCTCAAGCGAAACGACCAGCAAGGTAATCGCAAACGCAAACACGGCATCACTCAGTCCTTCAATGCGCGAAATCTCGTGGCCGCGCCAGCGGAAGTGTTCAGTACGTCCGATGTCCTTCGCCATCAACTTTTCTCTAATCATTTCGCGCCTCGCATCTCAAGTGTCCTCTGCTTACCGCTCACTGCTTCGCCAATCACTTTTTCCAACTCGGCCCCGGAAGCTTCGTCATAACCGCTGAACCTCTTTATCAGTTGTCCTTCGCGGCCAAACACGAATGTTTGGGGAATCGCCTGATCGCCAGCAAGGAAAAGATCGGTCAACGTCTTGTCCGGTAAACCAAGTGGATACTGAATGCCGAGTTCTCTCCGGAAGGCCGCCACCTTGATTCGATCATCCGGACCACCAACGTTGAGCCCAACTATTTCCAGCCCCTTTGGACTATAGTTCTTTTGCAAACTAATCAGCCGCGGAATGCTTTGGCGACAGGGCAGGCACCACGTCGCGTAGAAATCCAGCACCAGGACTCTGCCCTGATAGTCACCAAGCTTTGCGCGCTTGCCGTCATTCAAAACCCAACCCATATCGCCATGCGTATTCGCTGGCGGCAAAGGAAAGGTTGTGTTCGGCGGCCCGGAAAGTACTGGAGTAGCTTCATTGCCGGTTTGCTTCTGACTTGAACAGGCGCCGATGGCGATTGCACATCCGGCAACTACTGCCAGCTTGAGTAGCTTTGTTGCTGCGATAGGCTTTAGAAACATGCAATGTTGTGGTGCGCTCAACGTGGATTATTCTACACTCACCGGCGTCTCTCCCCCAGCTAACTGGTCCCTAACCGTCCGCTATTTAGTGCGGACTACTTTACAGCTCTTTGCGAGTCCTTTACGTCCTTTGCAGTAAAGACAATTCAAACCGCAGAGTTCGCGAAGCCGAACGCAAAGTTCCGTAAAGGAAATTGTCTCCAGCTGCAACTTGAACCAGTTACGTGTGGTGGCAGTTCTTTACGATTTACGATTTAGGACTTACGATTCACGCCTATGGATTTCCCAAGCACCCAACGGACCACTTTAAAGCGACTGCCGAAGCGCGGTGTTTACGATCGTGAGCTGGTTTACGGAATCCTCGATGAAGGATTCATTTGCCACGTCGGCTTTAGCGTCGAGGGCCAACCCTTTGTTATTCCCACCGGTTATGCGCGTGCGGGCGATCAGCTATTAATTCATGGCTCGCAAGTCAGCCGGATGCTGCGCACACTCAGTACTGGAATAGATGTTTGTGTCACCGTCACCCTCGTCGACGGGCTGGTGCTGGCGCGTTCGGCTTTTCATCACTCGATTAACTATCGCTCGGTCGTAATGTTCGGGCGGGCCACGCTGATCGAGGATCGCGAGGCTAAGCTCGCCGCGCTTTTTGCGTTCTCTGAGCAGGTGATTCCCGGCCGTTGGCACGACGTACGCGAACCGACGGAAGAGGAACTCAAAGCTACGACTGTCTTGTCATTGCCGCTTGCAGAGGTTTCAGCAAAAGTCCGCACTGGCCCACCAATCGACGAAGAAGAAGACTACGCGCTGGATGTGTGGGCGGGCGTTCTTCCGCTAAGCATGGCGGCCGGCGCTCCCATCAAAGATCCACGTTTGCCCGAGGATATTGAGCCGCCTGCTTACACACTGAACTACTCACGAGAAAAGCGTTGAATCCTGAAGCCGCCAGCACGCATTTCCGCGGGCAAAAATATTTGCCGTCAGTTGTGGTCCTTGCAGCATTCGCCGCTGCCGCCGTCCTGCTTCACTTTGAAGGGCGTCTATGGATGTGCGCTTGCGGCAAAATCCAGCTCTGGTCCGGCCAGGTTTGCAGCGCCAATAACTCGCAGCACCTTCTCGATCCCTACAGCTTCACGCACTTGCTGCACGGCTTCGTGTTCTTTTGGTTGATTACCTGGTTGTTCTCCCGCCTCAGCGCGAACTGGCAACTGGCGCTCGCCGTTGCGATCGAAGCTTGTTGGGAAGTTTTTGAGAACACAAACTTCGTCATCGATCGTTACCGTTCCCAGACAGCCGCACTCGGGTACAACGGCGACACGGTAATCAATTCCTTCGGCGACATACTCTGTTGCGTGGTTGGCTTTGTCGTCGCCCGGCGCCTGGGTCTGCGCCGCTCACTGATTGTTTTTGTGGTGCTCGAGGTGGTTTTGATCTTCTGGATTAAAGACAGCTTGTTACTGGAGATACTTACGCTCATCATCCCGATTGACGCAGTTCGCGCTTGGCAAATGTGCCGGTAGCAGCAGTAGTCAGCAAACAACAGTAGCAAGAAGGAAGCTCTCGAGTCCGCATCAAAATAACCTTTTGCCGGCTTGTTGCGTACTGACTCCTGGCTACTGTTTGCTGTAGCATCCCTTTTGCCCATGATTGAAACAGATTCTTACATTGGTCAGGTACTTGACGAAAAATACCAGCTTGAGCGGCTCCTCGGTCGCGGCGGCATGGGCGCCGTGTATCTTGCCACTCATCTCGGCACCGAGCGGTATGTTGCGCTCAAATTGATTACACCGCAGTTCATGCAGAATGAAGAGTTTGTCGCTCGCTTCAAACGTGAGGCTCGCGCTGCTGGCCGGCTGCGCCACCCAAATGTTGTTGACGTCACCGATTTTGGTTTCGCGCACGCGGGAGCTGAGGGTGTCGCGTATCTCGTCATGGAGTATCTCGACGGGTGCACGCTCGGCGACGTCCTGCTGGAAGAAAAGCGGCTGCCGCTCGAGTGGGTGGTGGATATTCTCGATCAGGTTTGTTCGGCTGTGCATGAAGCGCACCAGCAGGGAATTGTTCATCGCGATTTGAAGCCGGAAAACATCTGGCTCGAACCTAACCGGTTGGGCGGATATCGAGTCAAGGTGCTCGACTTCGGTATCGCCAAACTCGCTGAAGCCGATACGCACTTGACTGCCGATTCAACCGATACCAATTCCGGACTATTACAACCGGGAACGCCGGCAGCGGCAACGAGTGGCGTTGCGGCAACAGCTCTGAAGGCAGTTCGATCAACTTCGCCTGGCGTACCGCCGCCGCGACACGCGCCGCTCGCAGCGGGTGGCGATTTGGAAATCGACACGCTCATGTATTCAGCCGGCGCAAACGAAAACTCTGCTACGGAGCTTCATGCCGCAGGCGTTACGGCGGCGCAACACGCGAAAGGCGAGACGACTCAACTTCTCGAAGATTTGCAGGATGGTGCCGACGAAAAATCGACAGCGCTGTTTCAAAAATCACCCGAAACCCCAGCAGACGACGTTCAAACGTTAATGTTTGGCAACTCGACGCAGCGAGCAATCGTGGACCAGCAAACGAGACTGAGAACCAGCGCGACGCAGGGCGTTGAGCTGACGCGCGTCGGGGCGATCATGGGGACACCGCTTTACATGTCGCCTGAACAATGCGCCGGAAAGCCGTTGGACGCGCGGTCCGACATCTACAGTCTTGGAGTTATTGCTTACCAGATGCTTGCCGGTGAAACTCCCTTCGCCGGCGTGACGGGGAACGTAATACAGGAACACATCAAATCCGCGCCGCCTCACTTGCGCGAGCGAAACAAGAAGGTGCGAAAGCGAGCAGCGGAAGTGGTGATGACTGCGCTTTCAAAGCAGCCTGAGGATCGTCCGCAAACGGCCGCCGCCTTTGCCAGTTCATTGCGCGCTCAGGCCGAGGGTATAGGGGCGCTTTATCGCCGCGCCTTCGCACTTTACAGCGAACACTTTCCTAAGTTTCTCAAGCTTTCACTAATCGCACACGTGCCGGTAATCTTCACTATGCTCCTCTTAATTGTTTTTCAACTGGCGGAAAACGCCCAACCCCAAGGGCTCAGTGCCGGAAGGATCCTGGTGGTTTGCGGATTGGCAATCGCCGCATTACTCCATATAGCTGCTAACTTCGTAACCGCAACCACGATCTCGGGCATGACCGCCGTTGTTGTCACGCAATTGTCGCTCGCTCCACTTCGACCAGTGGAGTTGCGTCTGGCGTTTGCCGTGTTCAAGCGGCGTTGGCGTCCTTTCTTGAAGACGTCCTTTCTGCTGGCGTTGCGCATGATGATTGGCTTCATCCTATTTGTGATTCCGGGCATCGTCATCACGATCCGCTACGCGCTCTACGCGCCCGTAGTACTGATGGAAGGTCTGGAGACGAAGGCTGCGAGGCAGCGGGCGCGCGCCCTGGCCTCGCGTTCGTGGCGCACGATCATCATCGTCTTGGTGCTGCAGTTTTCGATTCCGGTCATCATCAGCGTCCTCCTCGGCAAGCTGACCTTCATTAAGACCACGGAGAGCGGTATCCACCTTGCGAATCGTTCAATGAGCCATCAGATTTACCAACAACTTATCGGCCTCGTAAACATCGTCATCGTCCCGTTAACGTCGATCGTTCCGGCACTGCTCTATTTGAAGATGCGGCAATTGGGCGGTGAAGGCCTGTCGGATGTGCTCGCTCAAATCGAAGACGCAGACGACAAACGTAGCGAGTGGCAGCAACGCATGCGCACGCGTTTGAGTCTCCACACTTCACGCGGTAGCAAAGCGCGCAGCCACCCCTCGGACGGGAGCGGAGGCAGTAGTCACCAGGAATAGGCAGGAAGCAGAAACGTTATTGCCGGTATTGATCGGGAGTAGCGAATATGAACACAGTCAAACTCGGTTGCGTTGGTCGCCATCATCGTCTGCTATTCGTGGGACACATCAACGCCGGAAGCAAAGCCGCCTCGACTGCCGTGTCGGACCTGTCATTTCAGCGGTGGCAGGTCTACGCGAGAATGCCATTCGATCGTCATGAAACAATCAAGACGATGGGAACGAAATTATTTACCCGAATTAAAGATGGAAACGAACGCCGGTTAATCCGCGACTTCCTCGCGCAGGAATGAAACCTCGCTCAGTTTTTTAGATAGCGCTCGCGCAGGATGTTCACATGATGTGAAACGTGGCCGGCAACAATGTAAGCGATGGCGCGCACGGTAATTGAACTATCGCTGG
>JBDUDV010000041.1:0-28164 GCA_040002755.1 Acidobacteriota bacterium
AGCGCAAGAGCATGGTGATCTCAAACGAGGAGAAGCGCGTCACCGCCTATCACGAAGCTGGGCACACCTTAGTCGGCTTGAAAGTTCCGAATGCAGATCCGGTGCACAAGGTAACGATCATTCCGCGTGGCATGGCGCTCGGCGTTACGCAGCAACTTCCCGAAGGTGATCGCCACAACTACAGCCAGGAATATCTGCTGGGCCAGATTGCGATTCTGATGGGTGGAAGAATTGCTGAAGACGCTTTCCTTAGCAGCATTACCACCGGCGCTTCAAACGATATCGAACGCGCAACTGAACTCGCGCGCGCGATGGTTTGCGAGTATGGCATGTCGGAGATGGGGCCGTTGACCTTCGGCAAGAAGGAAGAACAGATTTTTCTGGGCCGCGAGATTGCACAACACCGCGACTTCTCGGAAGAGACCGCTATCAAGATCGATGAGCAGGTGAAAAGGATTGTCACCGAGCAGTATGAACGCGCGAAGACAATCATCGATGACAATCGCGACACGATGGTACGTTTGGCTGAGTGTCTGCTCGAACGCGAAACGCTCGACAGCGTTGAGATTCGCCGGATAGTCGCCGGACTGACGCTCGACGAAGTAGAACCTACGGCCGATCCCGGCGGCGACGATCGGCCGCAAATGAAAGAGCCGGCCAAACCGATGAAGCCGCTGCTGCCGCCAATCACTGGAGGCAATCCAGCGCCGGCATGAGATCGGGGAAAAGGTTAAGCGGGTGAAGGGGAATGGGTGAAAACCTATTCCCCTTTTTCGTCGCGCGGGGCTGGTCTTGAAGAAGAGATTTTCCATTTCTCATTTGTCATTTTTCATTCGCGGATTCAGAAACTAAGTCATTGATTGTCCGATGGATTGCCATGGATCCTGCGATGACAAATGAGAAATTTGAGCTGAGAAATGGAAAATCTGCTTGCGCGCCCGTATCATCACGAGCATGACTCGCGAATGGCACATAACGCGTGACCGAAGAATTCCAATCGGCGAACGTACGCTCATAATGGGCATCCTCAACGTAACGCCAGACAGCTTCAGCGATGGCGGCGAATTCTTCTCACTCGATAAAGCGCTCGCCCATGCTAAACAGATGATCGCCGCTGGCGCGGACATAATCGACGTCGGCGGCGAGTCAACTCGCCCCGGCGATGCGTCGATCGTCTCTGCCGCAGAGGAGCTGGAGCGCGTTATCCCTGTAATTACACAACTCGCAAGACGCTTTGACGTTCCCATCTCGATCGACACAACGAAGGCTGCCGTCGCGCGTGCGGCACTTGAGGCGGGGGCGGCAATTGTTAACGACATCTCAGCGTTGCGTTTTGAACCTGAGCTTGCTGACGAAGTAGCGAGGCTGGGCGCGGGTCTGGTGCTGATGCATTCGCGCGGCACGCCTGGCGAGCTTCATGGTCTGCCGCCGGTCGAGGACATTATTGAAGAAGTAACAAGCAGTTTGCGCAGCAGTGTTGTGATCGCCGAACAGCGCGGCGTGAAACGCGCATCGATCGTCATCGATCCCGGCGTCGGCTTCGGCAAGAGTCAGAAACAAAACCTTGAACTGATCGCCAAACTCGATCAGATCGTCGCCGCCTTCGCCGACTTCCCTCTTCTGATCGGCACCTCGCGCAAGTCTTTCCTCGGCCGTATCCTCGCCGACGCAGACGGCAACCCTGCTCCGCCTGACGAGCGTCTTCACGGCACGATCGCCTCAACCACCGCCGCGATATTGAAAGGCGCGCACATTGTCCGAGTTCACGATGTGAAAGAAGGGCTCGAAGCCGCGCGCGTAGTCGATGCAATAAGATCAGCGGCAACCGTTCGCAAGCAATGAAACGGAATCGATTCTCTCTACAGGATCGGAAACCAACAGGTTGAATTCTCAGAAACACAAAATGCGCAACTGTGAAATTGGGGTCGACCAGCTTGGTTGCTATAATGCCGGCATGACAAAAGAAGACTCAACCAAGAAAGATGCGGCGGACAAGGACAAGAAAACCGACGATGACAAGGACGCGGCTTCAGGTTCTAAGACAGTTGACCTCGAAGCGACCAAGACGAAAAAGGGCGAACCAGACGACAATCTCGGGCGACGGGCCGAGTGGTTTCAGAAACGTCATGGTGGCGGTGGAGGGTAGACTGCAGAAAGACCGCAGTACTTAGGGAGGACAGACAGTAAAGTCTGCCCTACTTTTGCTTGAGTTTCAGCCGCCAGATGCTGCGTCCGTAAGTAGCAGCGTTCAGCGTGCCGGTCTTGTCGTGATAGACGAGATCGACCACCATCGCGTTTGGCAGGTTCTTCGTTAAGTTCATCCACCGGCCCGCCGCTGTATCCAACACAAACACGCCCGCGTCGTTAGAAACATAAACCTTGTCTCGTTCGTCTGCCCGGATCACTACCGCATGATGAGGCACGTCAGGCAGTTGGCCATGGTCCACGTCTTCCCAGGTTAGCCCGCCGTCGTTAGAGCGGAAAACATGCGAATGACCAAAATTGGCGACCGTTGCATAAAGCACGTCAGCGTTGCGCGGATCGCTTTCGAGACGCGTCAGGGTATGACCAGGAAGCACTGAGCTCGAAAGATTCGGACTCCAACTGTCACCACCATCGAGACTGCGGAAGAAGCCGCCATTTTCTGTTCCCACGTAAACTCGTTTCGACTTCGCAGGTGCGACCTCGATCGCCGAGATGGAGCTACCATCGAGAGATGGCGACACTACCTGCCAGCTCTCACCGTCGTCCTTAGTACGCCAAACTCGATATGAACCCGTGAAGACGGTATTCGAGTCGTTGGGATCCAAAGTAATAAAGCACATCCAGACTGACGCCTGCTCAGCCGCTGAAGCTGGCGGCGAAACGTTCTTATGAATCTTGCCATGGAAGCGCCTGATGTCGAGGTTGTACACCGAGCAATACACGTGGTTTGTATCCAGCGGATCAAAAACGATCCAGCCACCGTCGCCTTCGTAGATTTGAAAGAAGCCGTTGGGCGCACCGGTCTTGGTGATCACAGTGCCATTGTCCTGCGCGCCCCCGCCGAAAACATCTCCATTGTCCGGCGCCAGGTCCAAATCATAGAACATGGTTATCGGCAGGTCGTTGCTGCGATTCTTCCAGTGGGAACCAGCGTCCTCGCTTACGTCGACGCCGCCGTCGTTGCCGTCGTAGACGAGACCAGGGACTGCCGGCGGCATTAACAGCGCATGATGATCGGAGTGAGCATACTGAGGATCGCCACGTTCGGCGTCCCAGTGCGTTATCCGACGCCACGTCTTGCCGGCGTCCTTGGTGCAGTGCAAATCGACGCCGCCACAAATTACGTAGTTCGGATCTGTTGGATGGACGACAATCGTGTTGCCGTAAGACATCTGTCCTTCCTTAGCGAAATGGTTGCGGCTGATCTTCCTCCATGAATCGCCGCCATTCGGGCTGCGAAAAACGCCAAGGATGAGATCGCTGCTCTCGCTGTCCTCATTTGCAGCAATCGCGTAGACCACCTCCGGCTTTGACAGACTGATGGCGAGCGTAGCGCGACCGAAAAGCGCAGACTCGGGTAGTCCTTTTTCCAGATGTAGCCAGTGTTTGCCGCCGTCAGTCGTTCGCCAAATGCCGCTGTTTGATCCTTGCTCAGTAAGGCCCGCGAAGATCGTTCCCTTCTTAGTGGGATGGAAAACTACCGAGTGGCACCAGTAATTCTCCGTTGCCGCAAACGTCTCTCGTTCCCACGTCACACCGCTGTCAAACGAAGAATACATGCCGCCAAGGCTCTTGCCGGCGAAACTCACTTCGGCATAGCCCACTCCACCAAGCACCAGATGTTTCGAATCGAAAGGATCAATCGCGATGACGCCAATGCCACTGGGGATACGGTTTCTCTCTGACGAAGCCAGCAACTTCCACGTCCGGCCCGCGTCTTTGCTGTTATAGAGTCCAACTCCCGGATAGGAATCGAGCGACAAGTTTGCTTCGCCGGTGCCGCAATAGATCGTATCGGGGTCTTGCGGATCGACGGCCAGTGAACCAATGTTCAAGATGTCCTGATCGTTCCAACACGAGGTCCAGTTCTGGCCGCCATCAATGCTGCGCCAGACGCCGCCTCCAGCGGCTCCCGCCCAGATACGTTCGGGATGCTGCGGGTGACAGCCAAGCGCCGTCACGCGGCCGCCAATGTTAGTGGGCCCAACACATTCCCATTTCGCTGTTACGTCTGCTGGCGTTCCGAGTGATTGCCCAACGCGGAGCCGCTCTCGCAACAACCTGTTTACCGGCGCTTCTCTCACGGGCCACGAGGCACGCGCCTGAAACCAACGGCTGCGAGCTTTGTGGCTGGTCAGGCGAACCGTTTGAACTTTCCCCTTCCGGCGAGGGACTGAAGACAAGACTACGGCTGCTGGTTCTGACGTTTTATCGACTCGCGCGCGCGAACGCTTTCCCTCGGAACCTCCGGCTTTCGCGGTCGGTTGCTTGCGCTTGCTGGCCATTTGAGCCTCTCCTCTGGAAAGTTAGGCGACTGAGTGTTTGAGAATCCTCGAGTTGGTGCTTGCCAACTCGCGAGCGGGACAATATTCGAAATAACGGCGGGCGTCAACAACTTGCTTAAGCCTCGACGGTGCGAGAGAATCCAAATCGAGTTTCAAGCGAATCCCAAGTGTTGGACTAAGAGTCTTCAATGCCAAAAGTCATCCGGTTACCAGGGTTGCTACTCGCACTGTTTTTTGTCAGCGGCTTTGCGGAATGCTACAAGCCGGTGACGAAAAACCAGCTTCCGGCGCACATCAAGACGGTGGCCGTACCAGCTTTCCAAAACAACGCCCTGCGCTACAAAGTCGAGTCACGCTTCACGGAGGCTGTAGTGAATGAGTTGATTCATCGTGGTCGCGGTTTGCGCGTCCAGGGCAGCCGGGAGGGAGCCGACGCCGTTATCGAGGGCGTCATTAAGAGTTTTAGTTACGGCGGCGTGTTGCTTGACGATCGCGGCCGGGCGAGAATTTTCGAAGTAACGATCGAAGCGGCCGTGACGGTGCGCGATCAAACTGAAAACCGCGTGCTCTACGACAACCAGAACTTCGTCTTTCGCGGCGAGTACGAGTTCGCCAACGACCCGCGGAACTTCTTCAACGAAGAAGATCCAGCCGTGCAGCGTATGGCGAGAAACTTCGCGGAAAGTATTGTTTCTACCCTGACCAACGCAATTCAGATTTCGAAATGAGCACGTTAACCCGCACCGAACTTGACCGCTCCCTTACCGCCGGCCGTGTTCAATCTCTCTACCTGTTAGTTGGTTGTGAAGGGTTCCTGCGCGACGCGGCGGCGCAAAGCATCAGCGACAATGCCCTCAGCGGCACCCTGCTGCGCGAGTTTAACGAAAGTTCCTTCAGCCTGCTGACTGATCCGGCGATAGCGGCAATCGCGGCCGCTGAGCAAATGCCGATGATGTCTGAACGGCGAGTCGTAAAAGTTAAGGACTTTGCCAAACTGCGCGAGACTGATGAAGGGATCATCAGCCGCTATCTTGAACGTCCGGCGGATTCGACGGTCATGATTTTTGTCGCCGCTGATCTCGACAAGCGCAAGACGCTGACGAAAACCCTGCTTGCGAATTGTGCTGTCGTCGAGTTTCCCGCGGTGAAAGATGCCGAGGCAAAGGCCTGGGCCAGAACGCGTTTGCAGGAACTAAAGACAACGGCCGACGATCGCGTGCTCACCGACATCGTCAGGCTGGTCGGCCCCAACCTGCAAACGCTCGCATCGGAGCTGGACAAACTCGCCGCTGCAGCGATTGACACCCGGCAGATCACGATGGAACTAGTCGATCAGTTGATCGATCGTTCGCGTGAGCTTTCAAATTTCGATTTAGGAGATTATCTGGTCGCCGGTGATCGACGGCGGGCGCTCGACAGCCTGCATCGCTTATTGGAGGATGAGGTTGCACCAGTAATGCTGGTCGGTCTGATTGCCGGCAATTATCACCGGCTGGCATTAGGTAAGGAGCTGTTGCGGCGCGGGGATCGTAACGAAGCAAGTCGACTCAGCTTCGGATCGCCGGCAAAACGCGACGCTTTCATGAGTACGCTCCAGCGTACCGACGCGCGAAAACTCGCCCGCGGCATTCAACTCATCGCGGCTGCCGATCTGGCCCTTAAGACTTCGCTTGCCGGCAGCGGCGCAAAAGGCGCGCGGCTACAACTGGAAGTGCTGGTCTGCGAATTGGCCGGATAGCGTCGGTTGCAGGCGCGCTCACTTCTTCCTGACATACTTAAAATCATAAACCACCGTCCAGGTCTTACCAGCATCCGCGGATTGTTCGGAAAACTGGCGCACGGTATTCGCGTCAAGATTGAAGAACGTCAGCCGGCTGAAAGTGGTAACGCCGTTCAAGGTCGCGGGTTCTCCTTCGTATCTAATCGCGTTATCGCGGTAGACTCCGGAATAACGAAGCGGACCGCCGCTGGCGCCGATCCAGTACTGATGCCACTTTTGAGAATTCGAATCGTAGAAGTTAATGCTCTTGCCTTCATTACCAACGTAGTCGGTCCAGTTTTCCAGGATTCCGCAGCCGGCCGAGATTTGCTGAATCACGCTGGTGCCGGTCTTTTGCCCCTGCAGATTGAAAACGTCCCATTCGCCGATCCAAAAATCAAACTGTTTTGCCTCTGCGGAGTACATGCATGGTCGTTGTTGTTTATCGAGCGTGACGACAAACTCCTTAAAACGAGGTTCGTCGCGTAGGCTTGCAAGATCACTATCAGCGGCCATCTTAACAAACAGCGGCGTTTTGTTGTTCACCGCTTTATCGAGCCAGTCAAGCGCCTGCTCCTTGTTTCTCAGGCGCGCGTAAGTGCAAGCCAGGTTGTACATCACATTCGGATTATTCGTAATCGCTATGTTTTTCTGGTAGGCATCAATCGCCAGTTCAAACTGCTCAAGTGAAAAACGAGCCACCCCAAGTTGATACCAGGCTCGCGCATTCTTCGGTTCGTCCTTGACGATCTCCTCATAAGCTTTGGCTGCCTCAGCCCAGTGCTGTGCCTTTAACAATTCGTTGGCGGCGACCATTCTGGGTGAGGGTTGCGTTTGCGCGAAGACCATTGGACCAGAACAATTCAAGAACAGGAGGCACGTCGCGACAAATAAGGTTTTCATTTTTCTGGCTACCTTCCGAAAAAGTGAAACTGAAAGTGGAGGACGATCACCTGGCGCGATTAGTACCTTCAGAAGATGCCGATTTCGTAGTTGCGGGTTTGCTGTGTCGGGAAATCAGGTGAGAAAAAGTTTTACGTTAGAGGCGCGACGTTTTAGCCGGAAACAAGATCCGACTCGGAAGGCAATTCAACGCCGTAGGCCAGGACCATCAACCAACGACCGTCGCGCAACACAAAGATATCCGTGAAAGCGACCGCGCTTTCCTCAGTTTCTCCTTCGGGCGGTCGGGCCGTTGCGATTTGCACACCGGTGAGCACTGCTGTGTCACCATAGACATTCACGTTCAACTCTTCGCCGCGTAGTGACAGGATCTCAAAGGGGAACGAAGCAATACTTTCGAGGAACGCAGCCTTATCAGCTTCGGCGCCGAAGTGGGTTCGATAGACAAACTCGTCCGCGAGCATTGGTTCGAGCATGACCGTATCTTTACTCTTAATTGCCGCTCTGATGTCGCGCTCGATTTGTAGTATAGCCTCGGCGGCGCTGTTGGTTGGGTTAGTCATTTTTCTAGATTCTTCAACTAAAAGCCAGTTGTTTACGGCTGGTTAAAGCCGAAGACGAATTGCAGGCCGTTTAAACGGACTTGCAATCAGTGCGCGCAAAAGGCCGCTGAATCAGTCTCAGGTAAACTTAAGGCGTACGAAACCAGTCGTAAAACGACTGGCCTATCAGCCCTGCGGGCTAGCCGCCTGAAGGCGACATCACAACCGCTCGCCACCGAGGCACCGGGACTCAGAGACTGCACCGAGAAGTCCGTTTACGGTGTCGTCACCATTGGCAGCTGGATGAAGCTTTGTAGCTTGGGATCACCGACGGCGTGATAGATCCGCTGCGTGGCCTTCCGGTAATCGCCCGGCTTCGCCCAGAAAATATTGGGTACAAAGGTTTGCGGGTTGCGATCGTAGAGTGGGAACCAACTCGATTGTATTTGTACCATGATCCGGTGACCCGGCAGGAACACGTGGTTTGCAGTGGGCAACGCAAAACGATAAAGCAACGGGACGTTAGCGGCTATAGGTTTGGCTTCAGACAGGCTCTCGCGATAGCGGCCGCGCAGGATGTCGGCCGAGATCATCAATTGATAACCGCCCATGTTTGACTGGCCTGCGACTTCGTCGGGATAAAGATCGATTACCTTGACGACCCAATCAGAGTCAGTTCCGCTGGTGGAAGCGATCAGGTTCACCATCGGTTCGCCGCTGATTTTCACCGGCGCAGTCAAAGTTTCAGAAGTAAAAACCGCAACGTCGGGGCGGCCTGACTGTTCCCGTTGATCGTCAACCAGCCACTGTCGCCAGGTCGAACCGTCGATGGGCCGGGCGCGATATGGCACAGGCTTGGCTGGATCCGAGATGTACTCTTCATAAGGAGAGCCTGACGAATTTGGCGCAGCGAACTCCGCCTTCAGTCCTTCGTTGAGATACAGCGGGGTTGGCGTCACCGTGCAGCCACTCGCGCAGCCAGCCGGCCATGAAGACAGTCTCAACCACTTATTCGTTCCGGTTTCAAACGCCGTCACCGGTGCGATGTCAGGTTTCGGCGCGTCCTTTAGATAGTAATCAAGAAACGGTCGCAGGATTTCCTGACGAAAAGTTAGCGCCGTATCGCTATTGAACTTAATGGCGCCCAGCGAACTGCCTTCTCGAATCTCCTGGCCGTGATGCCATGGACCCATCACGAGAAAGACTTTATCGTTGTTCGTGTCCTTCGGCTTGATCGCTTTGTAGACCGCGATGTCGCCGTAGATATCTTCCTGATCCCAGAGACTGTGGACCAACATCACGGGTACCTTGAGCGGTTGGGCCGCGAGAATTTTGTCCACTGCCTGGTCTTGCCAGAAGGTGTCGTAGCTCGGATGCTCAAGCAACTTGCGCCAGAAGCCGACTTGTTCGAGTCCGCGACGGCGACCTAGTTCACCCGCGGAGCCCGCTTCCATGAACATGTCGTAGTCGTCGAAGTGACTGGTCCACCACTTGACGTCGTTTGCTCGGGTCGCTTCCTGTTCGTAGATATAGTTCATGCCCTGTTCGCGAAAGGCGCCGTTGTGAAACCAATCGTCGCCGCGCCAGCCATCAACCATCGGATTCATCGGCACTGAAACTTTGAGCGCCGGGTGCGGATTGACCAAAGCCATTAAAGGCAGGAAGCCGTCGTAGGAAATTCCCAGTATGCCGACCTTGCCGTTGCTTTCCGGGATGTTCTTCACCAACCAGTCAATGGAGTCGTAAGTGTCGGTCGCATGATCTACCGCGCTCGGGTTCTGTGGTCCGTGCAGGGGACGGTTCATTACGTAATCGCCCTCGGAGCCATACTTGCCACGGATGTCCTGGACCACGCGAATGTAGCCGCCTTCAACAATCACGTCGGTGGCGTTGTCGTATCCGTACAGGCTTGGGCCAAGATGAGAGCTGTCGATGTGCGTCGTGAGATCGGTGGCGTTGTAAGGCGTCCGCGTTAAGAGAATCGGTGCGCCCTTCGCGCCCTTCGCGCCCTTCGGAATCAGGATGACGGTGTGGAGCTTCACGCCATCGCGCATGGGAATCATCACCTCGCGACGTACGTAGTCAAACCCGTAGTTCGTGGGTTCCACCTTGTCCGGCCGTTCGCTTGGCAAAGTCTGGGCCGCTGCGGGCCCATTAGCCAGAGTCGAAACCATGAGTACCAGAAATATCACGAGCAATGTTTGCGGACTTCTTGTTGTCATTAGCGATCGCCTCCAAGTGAACGGCCTAACTCAACCACCGGTGAGACACTGTACTACCAGGAATTCGAATTCTCAATTCAGCACGGAAACTTTAGGTGCCAAGCCCTGACAATTCCAGGTCATAACGCGAGTTGCATCGTCATGAGGTCTTTGGAACAAGCCGCTCGAGCGCCGCGCGAATTGTCGCTGGCATCGCCAGCGGTTTTTGCGTCTCGCGATCCACGAAGACATGCACGAAGTAGCCTGCGGCTGCCGCTGAACGTTCGCCTTGCTTGAATATCCCGAGCTCATAACGCACGCTCGAATTCCCAAGCTTGCCAACTCGCAGCCCAATCTCGATCACGCCGGGAAAGGCGAGCGGTTGCAGATACTGACATTGCGACTCGGCAGCAAACGCCACCACGGCGCCCGCATGAATATCAAGACCGCCTTCAGCGATCAGGTATTCGTTAATCGCTGTGTCGAAAAAGGCGTAGTAGAGCGCGTTGTTGACGTGTCCGTAAATGTCGTTGTCCATCCAGCGCGTCGGTAGCGCCAGGAAATGTGCGTATTCGTCGCGCGTAATTTGTGGTTTCTCAGGCATCCTGGAAGTTGATGATTTGTCTGACCGCCTGTCCCTGCGCCAAGCGATCGAAGCCCAGATTGATGTCGTCGAGCCGCAGGGTGTGCGTGTGCAACTTGTCCACCGGCAGCAAACCCGCCAGATACATATCGATGTAACGGGGAATGTCGCGACGCGGGACGGACGATCCCATGTACGAGCCTTTAACCGTACGCTCTTCCAAAGTGAGGCTGACCGCGGGAATCGAAAACTTTTTGTCCGGCGCCGGCAAACCAATCGTGATCGTGGTGCCGCCGCGCTTGGTCGCCTGATAAGCTTGAATCAAGACCTGTTCGTTGCCCACGCTTTCAAATGAGTAGTCAACGCCGCCCGCCGTCAGTTCCCTGACTGCTGTTACGGGATCATCCTGCGCGGCGTTGATTGTATCGGTTGCACCGACGTCGCTCGCAAGCTTCAGTTTGTCCTCCAGTTTGTCGACCGCGATGATTGGATACGCACCGGCCACTCGTGCCCCCATAATCGCGCTAAGACCTACTCCGCCCATTCCGAAAACTGCGACGGACGTTCCCGGCCTTACGCGCGCGGTGTTAACAACCGCGCCCACGCCCGTCATCACCGCACAGCCAAACAGAGCGGCCGTAGCCAGCGGCAGTGAAGCGTCAATTTTGACCAGCGACTCCTGCGCAGCAACGGTAAACTGCGAAAACGCTGACACGCCGAGGTGATGATTACAAACCGTCGCTTGCGCATCAGAAAACCGACGTGCCCCTGACAACAGTGTGCCCGCGACGTTGGCCCGCGCGCCCGCCTCACAAAGCGCTCCGCGTCCCGAAGCACAAAAACTGCAACGTCCGCATACGGGGACAAAACTAAAAACTACCTGGTCACCCGGCGCGAATTCGTTAACCTCGCTGCCGACCTCGCGTACGATGCCACTCGCTTCGTGACCCATCACCATCGGCATCGTGCGCGGCCGCGAACCGTCCACCACCGAAAGATCCGAATGGCACAAACCGGCACCGGCAATTTCGACCAGCACCTCGCCTGCCCCCGGTCCAGCGAGCGCGATCTCATCGATCACGAGCGGCAAACTTTCCGAATAGGGTGGCGGCGCGCCCATTTCATAGAGCACCGCTGCTCGAGTTTTCATATTAGGCGTGGAGAACTGTTGTTTTAATGTTAGAGGTACAAATCCGCGGCGCTATGCCACTCATGCGCCACGTTTTTCATTATCAGCGCGTGATCAAATTCAATACTGCCCGGCGGAAACTTGGTTTCATCGGAAAAGTAACTCGAGCTGATCGTTCTGATCTCGAGCGGCTCCACCAGCCATTGTTCTGTCTTCAGGTTCAAGCCGTCCAGCCGGTTCGGGTCGTGAGTGACTGAATAACCTAGCGACCCTGCTTCAAAGAATGCCGATGCTTCAGCTAACGAGGAGAAGATTGAGTTTGCTGGCAACGCTGCAACTGTTGATCCCTCAACCTTCACGACGACGGCTGAATCCGAAGATTCAAGCGAGATGCTGATATGTGCTTCGTTTTCCTCAATGCGGAATGACGACTGATGATGTTCGCCCGGGAAGACGCGGCCGCCCAGCAGATGATTGAGTTGCGAGTTTGTGTCTCGCCGCGAAATAAAAACACCTTCACGCGCGGCCCCGTCTTCTTCCCAAAGCACCGCAACGCGATGTGCGGCGTTCTCGCTATTTAACCCGACGCTCTCGGGAACATACCTGGGTCGGATATGTTCAAGTCGAATCAGACAGATGCCGGCCACAGCGTAGCCACGTTGCAGCTTAGGTCGGAAGCGGGCAGGCAATTGCCGCTGCATCACCTCAGGATCGACGCGAAAGTTTGCCAGGATTCGTCTGCGGATTACACCTTGAATGACGGGCAGTTTCATCACGTTGCGGTTTGCGTCATGTCAACGTCATTCAGAGACCAATGCTGTGGCCGTCGACGCGGGTTCGAGCGGCTTGATTGCAGGGCTGCGGCGAGCCGAAGCTACATCCGCCGGTGGTGTGTTCAAATCCCAAACTATTCCCAACCACGAAAGTGTCTTGAGCGTGTAGTGAGAGACATCGATCTCCCACCAGTAAAAACCCTGTCGTTCGGATGAGGCATAGTGGTGATGATTGTTGTGCCAGCCCTCGCCAAGCGTCAGCAGCGCTACAAACCAATTGTTGCGACTGTTGTCTTCCGTCTCGAAGCGGCGCTTGCCAAAAATGTGCGCCAGAGAATTCACTGTGAAGGTACCGTGATAGAGAACGACGGTGCTGATAAAAAACGCCCACACCAGCATCTGGAAACCGGAGGTACCCAGGCCGGGCGCAAATTTCTGCAGCAGTGAACCAAACAAAAACGCCGCTGCCGCAAGAACGATCGGCGGCAGCGAGTAATAACGATCAAGAAACCGCAACTCGGGGTACTTGCTGAGATTCGCAATCAACTTCCAGTGGGTAGTCTGGCTGTCGAGTGAAAGAAACCAGCCAAAGTGCGCGCGCCAAAACCGGCGCGTCAAAGGCGAATGGAAATCCTCGTCAGTATCAGCAACGAGGTGATGGAGACGGTGATGCGCTGACCACCAAAGGGGTCCCTTCTGATACGACGCAGTTCCTGTGAAGGCGATCAGAAACTGGAAAACCCGGCTCGTCCGGTAAGTGCGATGCGCCAGCAGGCGATGAAAGCCGGCAGTGATTGCAAACATGCGCACGACGTACAGCGCCAGACAGGTAACGACGGCCACCCAGCTCACACCCGCCCAGATAACCAGCAGACAAGCGAGGTGCATGAAGAGGAATTGTGCGCAGATGGAATAGTCCAATCTGTCACGATCTGCTCTGGAGACAATGTAAGGTGGATTGCTATTGATTGATTCAGACACCAGGGAAACCTACTCTCATAAATTTTGCCAACTCAACTATAGGTGGTTTGTGAGTGAATGCAACTCCAGCTTCAAATTCATGACTCGAGCCTGGCGTCCATCGTAATCTCAGCCTTGAGGAGTTTGGAAACTGGACAGCCGGATTTAGCGTTGTTTGCTGCTGTTTCAAATGCTGCTTGATCAGCGCCGGGTACCTTTGCGGTAACCTCGAGGTGGACCTTAGTAATCGCAAAGCCGCTGTCAGTTTTCTCTAAAGTCACTGAAGCGGTAGTGTTGATACTGTCCGCAGTCAACCCGGCCTGACCCAGTTGCCCTGACAAAGCCATCGAGAAACAGCCTGCGTGCGCCGCAGCGATCAGTTCCTCAGGATTCGTGCCGATGCCATCCTCAAAGCGCGTACTGAACGAGTACTGGGCGTTTGCCAGCACGTCGCTGTCCGTAGAAATCGTACCCTTACCATCTTTGATGCCGCCATTCCAGACAGCTGACGCATTACGTTTCATTTATTCTCCTCACCGCGAATGAACAGTTTGGGCGATGAATGATAGCTTATTTGCAGCTGGGACAGGAATGGACTACGAAGTTGATCCAAACAACCGGACGTCGGGTTGATCTTCCGTGAGTTTGATCAAACGCTCAAATCTGAGGCCGATCTTTTCGAGCAGCTTGATTGAAGCCGCGTTGTCTACGGACGTGATTGCTACTATCCGCCTTAGGCCGAGGGTTTCCCGTCCATAAGTCATTACGGCGGCGGCAGCCTCAAACGCGTAGCCCTGCGACCAGTAGTCCGGGAGGAAAGCAAAGCCGATATCAACGTCCGGCAGCGTGTCTCGCTTGAGCAGTCCGCACATTCCGATCGGGAGTTCGGATTCCTTCAATTGCACCAGGTAGAGTCCAAAGCCGAACCTTTCGTAACTCGCTTGCGGACCAGTTTCAATATAGCGAACCGCGTCCTCAGTGTTTCTAACTTCCTTGTCGCCGATGTAGCGGAGAAACGAGGGCTGGTTCAGGAGTTCGAGAATGAACTCGGCATCGTCGAAGCTGAGTCGGCGAAGAACTAAACGATCGGTTTCAAGAATTGTCATAAAGGGTTCACTCAGCTTTTCAACTTCATACCAAAATGATGCGCCTCAATGTTCATCCGTTTGACCAGGTAGAATCGATGCGCCGCAAATCTGGTCACGTTTGAATCCAGGTGAAACTGATCGCAGTTATGCTTCCTGGCATACTCGACCAACCAATCAAACAAGGCGCCGCCATAGCCTTTCGATCGCTCATCGCTCCTGGAAACAAGATCGTCCACGTAGAGATACTTGCCCCAGGCCAGGTTCTCTGAAATTCGGAAGCCAGCGACCGCCTTGACCTCGCCGCCGGTCTCCGCCGTAATGGCCGCCAACTCATAAGCTGCGATCTCTTGCTGCCTCTTGACTCTTAACAGGAATTCATCAAGTGGTACGTGCGGTCGCAGTTCTGCCATCACCGCGTAACAACCACGGATCTCGGCATCGTCGCTGGCCAGAAAAATGTTTTCAGTCTTGGGCACTTCTTTCGCGATCTCTCCTTAACTTTTGATACACTCGCGCCGCTCCGTAGATCAATATTGCCGGGAGCCATACCCAGACAATTTCACTGGCAAGCACTTCCAGACCACGTTCACTAAAGAATCGCATTCCGATGGGCGAAACCTCAATCGGTCGCCACGGGAAAAAGTACCGCTCAGGGCTAAACGGCGCAAACAACGCCACTCCCAAGCCGCCATTCGTCAAGGCATCGAGCAGCGGATGAGACAACGTGATGAGCCCGAAGTAAACGACGAGCCAAAGTGTGCCTAGCCTTGAGGTTTGTTCGCCGAACGCAAACATCGCTACAACCAGTCCTACCAGCAATGCAAACGCTATTGAGTGAGTCAACCCGCGATGCCCCAGCAGGCTGTCGTATGGCACTCCGAAGGCAAATCCGATCGCATCAACATCCGGCAACATGGCACACGTCGCCGTCAAAACCCAAAAACGCAAAGGCATCGGCTCCGAGGCATAAGCGCCACCTACAGCGGAGGCAAAAACCGCATGGGAAAAAATCGTGGGCATTTGATGCCGGTCGTTTCGGTTTCGATTTGTCTTCCTCGGTCAGGGATATTTCGCCACAAGCTTGTTGACCGTGGTTGAGTTTCGCAACGTCACAGGCAAGCCAAGCATTTTCTCCAATCGCGCCCCGGAAAACTCAGAATCGCTGAAGCTGGTCCGACACAACCAATACACTTCTCGTCCATTCAGGTGGAAACTGTCCGTTGTCATTTTTAACCCGAGCAGCTGTTGTGTCGCCGCGTCGCTGGGAACACCGGCCATGAAACCTACATAAAGTCTGTTGCCGGCGGTGTCGAGTTCCGCCTCAGGAAATGGTTGGTAACGAGCGATTTCGTTTAGTTCCGAGGTCGAGCGAATGAAGGTGGCAACAGCGTAACCGAGTGTGAGCTGCAACGAAGCTTCAATTTTCTTTTCGAGCGCCCTAGTGCGCCGCGCAGATGAATCGAATATGACGTTACCACTGGCGATGAAGGTTTCAACCGAGGTGAACCCGAGAGCTTCAAACAGCGTTCGCAGGTAGTCCATCTTCACCGTGTGTCCGCCGACGTTGATTGCCCGCAAGAATGCGATGTACCTTGGCATCTTATTTAGTTAATTTGTTGGCGACGAAACAAAAGAGTCGTAAGCCGCTCGAGCTAGTCCGGCAATCAGTTTCTCCTGAGTATACGTGGCTAATTTCGAACGATTGATGAGCACTGCGATTGCCAAATGTCCCTTGCCGTCCGGCAAGGTGATGAGTCCGACGTCGTTAGTCGTGTCGTCGCCCGTGCCCGTCTTCTCAGCCACTTGCGTACCGGCCGGCAGGTTGGCGCGAATGCGACGCTCGCCACCTGATCTTGCCCGCTCCATAAATCCGACCAGCAGATTTTGCTGCGGTTGTTGCAGTAGCTCGCCCTTCTGTAGTCGCAGCAGCAGACGCGCCAGCTCGCCGGCTGTGCCCGTATTAGGTTGGTCTCGGCGGGCGGCGAATTCGCGCGACGAATACTTGATATCGATATTCGCAAAACCAAGGGCGCGCATCCTTGCCGTCACCACCGCTGGACCACCGATCAGGTCAAGCAGCTTGTCGCTGGCAGTGTTGTCACTACGCACTATCGAAAACTCCAACAACTCGGCCACAGTTTTCTCCACGGGCCGACGCCAAAGATCCGTATTGAACTGCGAGCCCGGCGCGACGTCCCCAGGAGTCACTCGCACTTTCTTGTCGAGCGACAGATGTTGCTCCTCAACTTCCTCAAGCACAGTGATCGCAAGCGGCAATTTATAGACACTGTATAGCGGTAGTTGCTTAGCACCGTCGAAGTCCGCCATTCGTCCGGATTCAACATGAACTACTGCCACGCCGATGTCCCCGTTGACGCCGTTGCATAGGGTCTTGAGTCGCTCGGCTAGTTGCTTATCCAGATCCTCCGATCTAATTGCATCAGGATGGGGCGAAGACGCCAACCGGTCCCCCGCTCCTGCCGCGTCTCCGTGGCTGCATGCGAAAGCCGCGCCCGCTATCAGCGCGACCATAAAAATCCCGAGCGCGATTCGTGAAGGTCTCACTCGTAACTCCGCGCGACCGGCGCCGCTGCGAGTAGGGCGTCTTTGGCCTCTGTAAACGTTAGCAGTTCCAGCGCCGCACTCTCTTCTTCCCAACGAATAGTTCGTTTTTCGATCGACTCGGTTGAGCCAACTTCGCGAACCAGAAAATACTTGATGTAAAATTCCCTGCCGGCCCTTTCATAGTGACTCTCCGGCAAAGGAAATACGATCGCTCCCAAAACGCCTGCCTCTTCTGCAAGTTCTCGCAGCGCCGCCAGCTCAGGAGTTTCTCCGGGATCAATATGGCCCTTGGGCAAGACCCAATTGAAGCCATCTGAAGAAGAAACTACAAGATAGAGAACCTGAGAGCCGCGCTTCCGAAACGCGACTGTTCCCGCGTGCGTCAATGCTTTTGTCATAGCCGTGGATAGCTCAAGAGTTGGTCGCAAATACTGCGACAGAGATTTAACTCCGGCAGAGCTGCGCTCGAAATTCCAGGCAAGGTTCAATTAGTTCATTTCATGAAAATGAACGCAGCTTCAACTCAATTCAGTTGGCCGAGCTAACCTCCGCCGCGCCAAAACGGTCCGCGCTTCTGGCACGAGCTTTTGAAGCTTCGGTCTCCCGATCCCTGGGCGGAGCGTTAGTAACTAGAGACTGCAGAAGTTCATGCGCTGCTAGCGCGACCTGTTCCACCGCGCGATTGAAAGCGACCTCGTTGACCTTCGACGGCTTGGCGAAGCCGCTGAGTTTTCGCACGAACTGCAGCGAAGAAGCGCGAACCTCCGCTTCAGTCGCCGGTGGTTTGAAGTTGTGCAGAGTTTTTATGTTACGGCACATAGTATTTTTTCCAGACCTCCAGGTTTCCCGAGACAATATAACGCGTCTCTTCACTACCATCCAAAGAAGGCCAGCAGGCAAATAACCAGACAACATCAAACCGCCCGCACGCTTGACCCGAGCCAACATACCTGTTAATTTATGCATCTATGCAATGATTATGCATTTGAAACGCATACTGAAGAGCTAAATGCAGAAGAATTTACGGCAGAAGAAGCTTTTAAGCCTAATCAGAGCGAAGCCTTTCGCGACTCAGGCCGATCTACGTGATTCTTTGGAGCGCGCGGGAGTTCCAACAACTCAGTCCAGCTTGTCGCGAGACATGGAAGAGTTGGGAGTTGTAAAGCATCGCGGCCACTACACGATGCCCCAGGCAAATGGGGCTGCCGCGCGCGGGCTGCTGAGTCTTGATCTCTCGGGTGAAAATCTTGTCATCGCGCGAACTGAACCTGGACATGCATCAGCGGTGGCGGTGGAGATCGATGGCGCGGCGCTTGGTGAAATCGTTGGCACACTCGCGGGAGAAGACACGATATTCATCGCGGTTCGTGACCAGAAAGCGCAGCGAGTGGCTATGAAGAAGATTTGGGAGTTGTTTGGATAAGACTGAACTTAGCGCTTTCTACTTTGAACCCTGAGAAGCGCATTAGTTAGATTCTAGTTGAAGCCGTAGAGGGATAGAGCAAAGAAGTAAGAACAAGTACAAAATTCAAACTAATGGAAAACAAGAACAAGATTAACAAGATCGTTTTAGCTTACTCCGGTGGACTCGACACCTCCGTCATGCTGCGCTGGCTGAAAGAGCAGTACGCCTGTGAAGTGATCTGTTACTGTGCCGACGTCGGCCAGGGCGAGGAGCTAAGCGGGCTTGAAGAAAAGGCGCTGGCAACCGGTGGATCGAAACTCTACGTGGAAGACCTGCGCGAAGAGTTTGTCCGTGAATACGTCTGGACCGCCGTCAAGGCTAACGCAGTCTACGAAGGTGTTTACCTCCTCGGCACTTCCCTCGCCCGTCCCGTCATCGCCAAACGGCAGATCGAAATTGCCCGTCGCGAAGGGGCCGATGCCGTTGCGCATGGATCTACCGGCAAGGGCAACGATCAGGTGCGCTTTGAGTTGACCTACTACGCACTGCAGCCCGACATCAAGGTGATTGCACCCTGGCGTGAATGGGAGTTTCAGGGACGCAGCGACCTGATCGCTTACGCGCAGACTCATCAAATCCCCATCACTGCAACAACGGCGAAACCTTATTCCACTGATCGCAATCTGATGCACGTGTCGTATGAAGGGGGCCTCCTGGAAGATCCCTGGGCTGAACCCCCTGAGGACATTTTTCAACTGACGCGGTCGCCAGAGAACGCAAAGGCGGAAGCCGAATATGTCGAGGTGTCGTTCGCTCAGGGCGAGCCGGTAGCCATCAATGGAAATAAACTTGGGCCGGTGCCGCTGCTGGAAAGTCTAAACAAGTTAGGCGGGGAGCACGGCATTGGACGAGTTGACCTGGTTGAAAACCGTTTTGTCGGCATGAAGTCGCGCGGAGTTTATGAGACACCCGGCGTTACCATCCTGCAGGCCGCGCATCGCGCCCTGGAGTCGATCACTCTCGATCGCGAAGTGATGCACCTGCGCGATTCGCTGAGTGTGAAGTTTGCCGAGAGCATCTATTACGGCTTCTGGTTCGCGCCGGAGTCTGAACTGCTGCGGAAGATGGTGAACGAGACGCAAACCAACGTCAGCGGTGATGTGCGTCTGAAACTCTTTCGCGGCAATGCGATTGTCGTTGGGCGTCGTTCGCGGCATTCGCTCTACGATGAAAAGGTCGCGACGTTTGAGGCTGACACCGTTTACAACCAGCGCGATGCTGAGGGCTTCATCAAGCTTAATGCGCTGCGACTGAGACTGAGGAGTGGACAGTAACGGGGGGAGTATGAAAGCAGAAAGCCAAATCATCGATGCTGACAAGATCGGCTCGGCAACGTCGCCGCTGAAACTCGGCAGGACTAACGCGATCGTTTTCTCTTGCGTTAAACCGCGCGCGGGCGATGTCGTTGTGGTGCGGGCGCTCACCGACAGCGCGACCTATAACATGCTGGAACTCCCCACCGGCCGGCTTGCGAAGATCAATCCGGGCGATGTGCTGATAGGTGTTCTCGGCAGGCGCCGCGCGTTGAAGGGCTTCGTCGGCGATGTGCCGGCGGCAGTTGACGCCGGTGATCATTTGCACCTGCTGAACATGGGCGGCGTAATCGGAAAGTGCACCGGCCATCATTCAAGCTTGAGCGATGCGATCCAGGTTGAGGTCATCGGGCTCGCAAGCGACGAAGCAGGTCGCGTGAGGAACATCGCAGACGCCGCGCTACCACCGCGAACCACCCTGGGCGAGACGGCACCTTTGGTGATCATCGCCGGCACGTGCATGAACAGCGGCAAGACTTACGCTGCCACTGAGCTCATCAAACAAGCAACGCGCGCGGGCCTGCGCGTCGCCGCCGCAAAGCTCTCCGGCATCGCCTGTTTGCGCGACACTCTCAACATGGCTGACCACGGCGCTGTGGCCATCGCGAGTTTCCTGGATTGCGGGTTGCCATCGACCGTCGGCGCCACGAATCTTGCTGCAGTTGCGAAAACAATCATTGCTCGTTTGAACGAAAGCTCTCCTGACCTGATTGTCATTGAACTTGGAGACGGGCTGCTGGGTGGTTATTCAGTTGAATCAGTTTTTGCCGACCTGGAGCTACGCCAGGCAACCGCCGGCCTGGTCTTCTGCGCGTCGGACTACGTCGGCGCCTGGGGCGGGATCGAACTCCTGCGGCGGCGCGGAATTGAGATCGACGTGATTGCCGGCTCAGTTACTGATTCGCAAATGGGCGAAAATTTTATTGAAAAGGAATTTGGCGTGCCGGCGGCAAATGCGCGACGGAACGGCGAAAGACTGTTTCAACTGCTCGCTCCGAAAGTTTCGAGTTTCGAATTTCAGGTTTCAAGTTCGGAATCAGAGCCTGCAGACAAGAGCGCTGCCCACAACATTCAGGTTGAAGGACTACTAGTTTAGTGAACTTGAAACTCGAAACTCGAAACTCGAAACTCCGCGTAGCGATTTACGGCGGGTCCGGTTATGGCGGTTCGGAACTGCTGCGCCTTCTGCTGTTTCACCCAAACGTCGAAATTGTTTTTGTCACGGCGAATGAGCAGGTGGGAAAGGCGGTCAACGAAGTCCATCGAAACCTTCTCGGATTAACGGATCTAAAGTTCAGGCTCGCTCCGGAAGACCCTGCAGAGCTGGCTGCTTTGGATTGCATCTTCCTGGCGCTGCCTCATGGACAGGCCATGGAAGTTGTCCCGCGCTTGCCCGAGAACGTGAAAGCGATCGATCTATCGGGCGACTTTCGGCTTCGTGACCAGGCAGCTTTTGAACAACACTACGATCGCACACACACCGCAATGCCGGCGCAAGCAGAGTTTGTTTATGGCTTGACGGAGACAAATCGCGAGGCGATTAAGAGTGCGCGGCTGATCGCGAATCCAGGTTGCTTCGCGACCGCCACACTGCTCGGGCTGGCGCCGCTGGTTGCGAATGGGCTCATCAATATCAATGGACGCGTGATCGTGGATGCGAAAACTGGTTCATCGGGTTCCGGCGCGAAAGCTGCGGCAAACACACATCATCCGCAGCGCATGAATTCGTTTTACGCTTACAAGCCCTTCACACATCAACACCTGCCGGAGATCGAACAGGAACTCGCACACGTCGGTGACTGGAAAAGTGAGTTAGTCTTCATGACGCATTCGCTACCCGTCTCGCGAGGCGTCTTTTCGTCTATCTACGTTGAGACAAAAGAGGATCTAACCGAAGACCACCTTGGTTCGATCTTCGAGGACTTTTATCGTAATTCATTTTTTGTTCGCTTGGTAAAGGGTTCCCCGGATATCAACTGGGTGAAGACGACGAATTTTTGCGACCTCGGCTTTGCAAGTCGCGGACGACAGGTTGTGGTCTTTTCGGCGCTGGACAATCTGGTAAAGGGCGCGGCGGGCCAGGCGGTTCAAAATATGAACCTGATGTTTGGTCTGGACGAGACAACGGGACTGATGTTGGTGGGCACGAACCCATGATTGAGAACGAATTCAAAGCCGTGCCGGTTAAGCCGGCAATCACGATCACGGATTTGGAGAAGATCGATATTCGCGTCGGCACAATCGTGGCGGTCGAGGAGGTGAGCGGTTCGGATAAACTCGTCAGGCTGATCGTTGATTTTGGCGATCACCAGCGAAGCGTTCTCGCCGGCATGAAAGAGGAGCGAGCGAACCCGCAAGCGATCGCTGGCGCGCAAGCACTGTTCGTCGTCAACCTGGAGCCAAGAAAGATGATGGGTGAGTTGTCGGAAGGAATGCTTTTCGATATTGGCTACGCCGACGGCATACAGCCGGTGTTGGCAGTCCCTGAAAGTAAAGTTCCGAATGGAGCGAGGGCCGGATGAAAACAGAGACAACTATCAACCTGGAAGACACAATCGCGCTTGAAGAGCGTTTTCAACTGGCGACGTACAAGAAGATGCCGCTCGTTGCTGAACGCGGCGAGGGTGTTTGGATCTACACCAGCGACGGCGAGAAATATCTCGATCTTTATGGCGGCCACGCCGTCGCCGGCACCGGCCATTCGCACCCGCACGTAGTCGCGTCAATACAGGCGCAGGCTGAGCGGCTTCTGTTCTACTCGAATCTTGTTTACTCGGAAGCGCGTGCGCGTGCGGCGGAGAAACTGGTCTCAGTTGCACCGTCCGAACTAACCAAAGCCTTCTTTTGCAATTCGGGAACGGAAGCGAATGAGAACGCGATGCGTATGGCGCGCATGAGGACCAGACGGCAGAACATCATCACCTTCTCCGGTGGCTTCCACGGCCGCACCGCCGATTCAATCAGTGCGACGTTCCTGGGAAAGTATCGTGAGATTGGGAAACCAAATGTGCCGGGCCATCTCGAAGCAAAGTTTGGCGACATCGAATCCGTGCGTGCGCTGGCGGATGAGAGTGTGGCCGCGATAATGCTCGAACCGATTCAGTCGATGGCGGGCGTGCGAACGGCGCCGCCCCAGTTCTTCCGGGCACTGCGCACGCTTTGCGACGAGCGCGGTATTGTTTTGATCTACGACGAAGTGCAGACAGGCGTTGGCCGCACCGGCGACTGGTTTTTCGCCGGCAGCGAAGCCGGATCGCACGTCGTGCCGGACATCGTTACCCTCGCAAAAGCGCTGGGCAGCGGCATTCCTGTCGGTGCTTGTCTGGTTACGGAAACGATTAGCGCGTCGATCAAAGAAAATGATCTGGGGACGACATTTGGCGGCGGCATGATTGCCATGGCCGCAGTCACGGCAACGCTGGAAGCGATCGAAAACGACGACATGCTCGCAAACGTGAAAACCACTGTGGCCTATCTGTGTCAGAAACTAAAGGAAGTTCCGCAGGTTGTCGGAGTGCATGGCCGTGGTTTTCTACTCGGTCTGGAGTTTCGCGATAAAGCGGCGCCGATTCATAAAGCCCTGCTCGATCGCAAGATCATCACTGGGACTTCGAGCGACGCGAGGGTATTGCGGCTGTTACCACCCCTTTGTTTGCAAAAAGCCGAGGTTGATCTCTTTGTCGAGACTCTGAAGGCAGCCTGCAATTCGATTTGATCGTTATTCTAAGAGCGAGCAGGAGGCAGGAGTTGGATTACAACTGGTTTGATCTGGTTGGTAACGTTGGCGTGCTGCTGATGGTTGTAGCTTATCTGCTTTTACAGCTTGGGAAAATTTCGAGCTCGGCCGTGAGCTATTTGTTGCTGAATGCATCGGGCGCGGTCATGGTAATGGTCTCGTTAGCGTTTCGTTTCAACCTGTCGGCGTTTCTTATGGAAGCGTTCTGGCTGTTGATTAGTTTGTATGGGCTGACTAGGCCACTCTTCGCGAAGCGCACAGTTTAGCTTTCGCAAGTGATGAGAAGCTTTCTAACAACATCCGATTGGTCGCGCGCGGAGCTTAATCAGCTGATCGACTCGGCGTTGCAGTTTAAGCGCGCTGAAGATCAAGGGAAACCTCTCGCCGCCAAATCTGTGGCGCTCGTTTTCTTCAATCCCAGCCTGCGCACGCGCGCTTCAATGCAGGTCGGGATTTACGAACTTGGTGGAAACCCTGTTGTGCTTGAACCAGGTGGCACTAGTTGGACACTCGAACATCGCGACGGCATGGTGATGGATGGCGACAAGACGGAGCACGTTGCCGAGTTTGTGCGCGTGCTGGCACGTTACTGTTCGGCGATCGGCGTGCGCACGTTCGCCGCGCTGAAGAACTGGGAAGAAGAGCGAACGGATCCGGTGCTCGCGGCGTTTACAAAGTATTCCGAAGTGCCGATCATTAATCTCGAGTCGGCAATGCATCACCCCTGTCAGGCGCTTGCCGACATGATGACCATTCGTGAGAAGCCTGGCAACGAACGAAAGCGCGTTGTGCTCACCTGGGCCTGGCATCCGAAGCCCTTGCCGATGGCAGTGCCGAACAGCTTTGCGCTGGCCGCTGCGCAAATGGGCCATGATTTGGTCATTGCACATCCAAGCGGATATGAACTCGACGATGAACTAATGGTTGGCATTCAAGAGCAGGCGGGAGTAGCAGGCGGCAAGATCGAAGTCAGCAACAACGTCGAGGCCGCGTTTGCCGGCGCTGATGTTGTCTACGCGAAGAGCTGGGGGGCGAAGCAGTTCTACGGAAAACTTGAACGCGAGATCGAGGAGCGCGCTCAATATCGCCGGCAGTGGATTGTTGACGAGCAAAAGATGGCGCGTACGAATAACGCGATCTTCATGCACTGCCTGCCGGTGCGGCGCAACGTGATCGTGACTGACGGCGTGATTGACTCTCCCGCCTCGGTTGTAATCGATGAAGCAGAAAACCGGTTGCACGCGCAGAAAGCGATCCTGACGAAAGTTTTGAGTTCTTAGTTTTGAGTTTTGAGTATGACTAACACCCATCAAGTCGGCGATCAGTTGCGTCTCGATCTTTTGCGCGAGGCGCTGCCCTACATTCAGCGCTTTCAAGGACAGACTTTCGTCGTCAAGCTTTCCGGGAAAGCAACCGAGAACCACGAGAACTTAAGCTCGCTGGCGGAAGAGCTGGCCCTCCTGCATCAGGTGGGAATTCGCATCTGCGTCATCCATGGCGGCGGCAAACAGTTGAGCGAACTCGCGTCGCGTATGGGCATCGAGCAAACAATAATCAACGGCCGGCGCGTGACTGACGATGCGACGTTGGAAATGGCCAAAATGGTCTTCGCGGGCAAGATCAATACCGACATTCTCTCGGCGCTGCGCAATCGCGGCATCGAAGCGGTGGGCCTTTCAGGTGTGGATGGGAATATTGTGCACGCTGAACGAAGGCCGCCCAAGGAGATCTTGAATCGCGAAACCGGCGAACGATCGGAAGTCGACTTTGGGCACGTCGGCGACGTAGTCAGGATCAACGCCCGATTGCTAACGGTATTGCTCGATCAGGGTTACCTGCCGGTAATCTCTTCCCTCGGCGCTGATGCCGAAGGCACGGTCTTCAATATAAATGCCGACACGATCGCCGCGGAAATCGCGGGGCAGTTGAAAGCGGAAAAGTTGATCCTGCTCTCAGACATCGATGGCCTTTACCTGCGTGAGGGTGAACCTGACACAAAGCTATCGCGGCTCACTGCGGACGAAGCGGAAGCGATGATTAACGACGGCACGGCCACCGGCGGAATGATTCCCAAGCTTCAGAGTATTGTTCAACTACTGCGACGCGGCGTTCACAGCGCTCACATTCTCAGCGGCACCACGCGCAACGCTCTGCTCAGCGAAGTCTTTACTGACAGCGGCACCGGTACGATGATCGTTGCGTAGTCCAGCGGGTCGAAATTCCGGAGACTCCGTCGCTTAACAAGTCGAGGACTGCCGACGTAAACTAGAGCATTCCGATCTGGAATATGCTTCTGGGTTTTCTTGAGAATAGGAACGAGTGTGGACAACGCATCAATCGCGCGCAGGTTTCATCGTCTGGCTGCGCTAATGGACATTCGCGGCGACGATCCGTTTCGTCTGCGTTCCTATCGCAACGCCGCCGAAGCAATCGAAACATGGCCCACGCCGATGGAGCAAATCGCCGCCGCCGACGGCATCGCGGGGCTGCAGGCGATTCCCGGAGTGGGCAAAGCGATCGCGGGGAAGATTGTTGATATGCTCGAGCGCGGCACCTTCGACGCCTGGGAGCGTTTGATCGCGGAAACGCCGGAGAGCGTCCTTGATCTTCTCGACATTCCGGGGATTGGCCCCAAGACCGCAGCCCTGCTTCATCAAAAATACAAAGTCTCTTCCCTGGAAGCGCTGCGGAAATTTGTAGCGGGCGGCGGACTGGAACAGGTCGACGGTATTGGACCAAAAACAGCTGAGCGAATTAAGGAGAGTCTATGACCAAACGAATCAAACGCCGTGACTTCATGCGCACGAGTGCGGTGGCCGGGCTTACGTTGGCGGGCACGAAAGCATCGGTGCTGCAGTTTCCAAATATCATCGTCCAAAGCGACGTCAAACCGATCGTCATTTCCTCTGCAAATGGGAATCGGTTTAAGAATGGCGGAGACGCAACCGCGGTGCAGAAGGCGTTCACGATGATCATTGGAGGAGCAGACGTGCTGGATGCGGTGATCGCTGGCGTAAACATCGTCGAGCTCGATCCGCTGGACGACAGCGTCGGCTATGGCGGTTTACCGAATGCCGAAGGTGTTGTGCAGCTCGATTCGTCGTGCATGCATGGACCAAGGAAGCGCGCCGGCGCAGTCGCTTCAATAGAGGGCGTTCGCACTCCTTCGCTGGTAGCAAAAGCAGTAATGGAAACCACTGACCATCATCTGTTGGTAGGCAAAGGGGCGCAGGAATTTGCCCGCAGTATGGGTTTCAAGATCGAAGACGATCTCAATACCGAACATTCGCGGCAGCTCTGGCTGGAGTGGAAACGCAAGATCGATCCTTCCCATTACCTCGATCCGAACAAACGCGCGGACGCCGGCAAACGGGCGGCTTTGGAGATGCTGGCCGAAGGTTCAATCAGAGAGGAGAACCTGCACGGCACAATCAATTGCAACGGCATCAACGCTAAGGGCGAGATTGCCGGCGTTACCACCACGAGCGGACTCGCCTGGAAGATTCCCGGACGCGTCGGAGATTCGCCCATCCTGGGCGCCGGACTTTATGTCGACGGTGCTGTTGGTGCGGCCGGTTCAACGGGACGCGGCGAGGCAAATCTTTACAACCTGTGTTCGTTCCTAATCGTTGAAGAGATGCGTCATGGCAAACATCCGAAAGACGCCGGCATGGAAGCGCTGCGTCGCATCAAGGCAAGCACGGTTGAAAAGCGACTACTCAACAGCAAAGGCAATCCCAACTTCTACGTGAGGTTCTACATTCTCAATGCCAGGGGAGAATACGCCGGCGTCAACATGTACGACAGCAACGACGACGGAAGCAAACCAAGTTTCGCGATCTGCAACGAGAGTGGGCCGCAGACGTTGGCTTGCGATGCGTTGTTGCAAGGCAAGCCAGGCGACTGAGCTACGACAACTACTTCGCTTCCGGATCATTCTCCATCATACCGAAGATGTTTCCCTCGGTATCTTTGCAATAGACCAGCCAGCCCATGCCAGGCAAGGTCATCTTCGGCACGACGACGGCTCCCCCATTCGCTTCTACCGTGGCGATTGAATCATCGATCGCTGCCACATCTACGGTGCAGACGTAGGCGTTGACAGCCTGGCCATCAAGTTCGCCGCGTCTCGGCACAAGTCCGCCGTTGATGCCCGGTTGGCTATCGGGTCCGGTCATTACCAGCCAGTACTCCATCGGTCCTTCCCACTTCTGAAAAGTCCAGCCAAAGATTTTTTCGTAGAACTTAATGGCGCGCGCGGGCTCACCCGCGTGAATTTCGAAGTGAATAACTCTGGGCATATTGAATCTCCTTGAAGTTCGAATTTAGCTGTGCGCAAGTGCCGGCGCTTTTCCGTATTTCTGCGTGGCGAAGCCAACGATTAATCCCACCATGCTGCCCGGCAAAATGATTTGCAGGTAGTAACCACCTTGTAGCAGCGCGGTTAGATAGGCCAAAGACGCGCCGACTATCAGACCGAACAGGATACCGACCGGCAACGAGTGAAACTTCCTGGCAAAGAACCCAATCGCTATGCCGGCAATTATTCCTTTGACGGTAGATCCGATGACGATGCCGCCGATCTGAGCACGCACGGCGGGTGTGAACCAGGCAGTTAGACCGTCAACCGCCCCGAGGATTGCTCCGAGAACGATAC